>DATEHZ010000100.1:0-10911 GCA_035279385.1 Vulcanimicrobiaceae bacterium
AACCTTATCGGCGGAGTGCGGATTATGATGGGCGACCGCCGCATCGACGGCACCGTCGAGGGCCGGCTTGAAGAACTGTCGCGAACGCTGTTCGCGAGAACCTGATGAAAAGTGCAAGTGGGCGCCCTCGGGGAGGGCGCAAACAACAAACCATGTGTATGCGCCCTGCGGAATGGGGGCCCCGTTTACGGGGGGCGCGGAGTCTAGGACGGAGCGCCTTTTAAATGATTAACGCTGACGAAATCGCTGGAATCTTAAAACAGCAAATCGCGAGCTTCAAGGCCGACATCCAAGAGGATCAGGTCGGTACCGTCATCGAGGTCGGTGCGAACTTGGCCCGCGTGTACGGCTTGCAGGGCGTGCGCGCTTCGGAACTCGTCGAGTTTCCGAACGGAATGCAGGGCGTCGCGCTCAACCTCGAAGAGGACAACGTCGGCGTCGTCATCATGGGCGACGACGAGCAAATCAAAGAAGGCGACAAAGTGCGCCGCACCGGGCGCATCGCATCAGTTCCGGTCGGCGAAGCGCTGCTCGGCCGCGTCGTCGATCCGCTCGGCAACGCGATCGACGGCAAGGGCGCCATCGAGACGCGCAAGTACCGCACGATTGAAAACGTCGCGCCCACGGTCGTTCAGCGTCAGCCGGTCAAACAGCCGCTCTTCACGGGCATTCGCGCCATCGACGCGCTCATCCCGATCGGCAAAGGCCAGCGCGAACTCATCATCGGCGACCGCAGCACCGGTAAGACCGCGATTGCGATCGACACGATCATCAATCAAAAGGGCAAGAACGTCTTCTGCATCTACGTGGCGATCGGTCAGAAGAACTCGACCGTTGCCGCGCTGGCGCAGGTTCTCGAGCAAAAGGGCGCGATGGAGTACACGACCATCGTCACTTGCGGACCGTCCGACGCGGCCGCGCTGCGCTGGATCGCACCGTTCGCCGGCGCCGCCATGGGTGAAGAACTCATGTACGGCGGCAAAGACGTGCTGGTCATTTACGACGATTTGACCAAACACGCGCAGTCGTATCGCGAGATGTCGCTGCTGCTGCGCCGCCCGCCGGGCCGCGAAGCCTATCCGGGCGACGTGTTCTTCCTGCACTCGCGTCTGCTCGAGCGCGCCGCGAAACTCTCCGACGATCTCGGCGGCGGATCGATGACGGCGCTGCCGATCATCGAAACGCAGGCCGGCGACTTCTCCGCCTACATTCCGACGAACGTGATCTCGATCACGGACGGTCAAATTTACCTGACGCCCTCGCTGTTCTTCCAAGGCATCCGCCCCGCTGTCGACGTCGGCCTTTCGGTCTCGCGCGTCGGCGGTTCGGCCCAGACCAAGGCGATGAAGAGCGTCGCCGGTCCGCTGAAGCTGGAGCTCGCGCAGTACCGCGATCTCGCGGCTTTCGCGAAACTGGCGAGCGATCTCGACAAGGCGACGCAGATGCAATTGCTGCGCGGTGAGAAACTGACCGAGCTGCTCAAGCAGCCGCAGTACCAGCCGATGGCCAACGAAGATCAGGTCGCGATCATCTACGGCGCGACCAAAGGCTTCGTGAACGACATCGAGACGTCGCGTCTGCAAAACTGGGCTCGCGGCTTCGTCGCGTTTCTGCACGAGAAGTACGCGCAGATTCCGCAAGCGGTCGCGCAGAGCGGCCAGCTGACCGACGAGAACAAGAAGACGCTGGAAACCGCGCTGGCGGAGTTCAACAAGAGCTTCTAATGCCGAGCGTACGCGACTTACGCGACCGCATCCGGTCGCTGAAGAACACGCAGCAGATCACCAAGGCGATGAAGCAAGTCGCCGCGGCGAAGATCCGCCGTGCGGAGCTCGCGCAAAAGCAGGCGCGCCCGTACGCGGACACCATCGGCGAGATGCTGCGCGATCTGATGGCGAGCGTGGGGAGCGTCGATCATCCGTTCATGCGCCCCGGACGCGCGGGTGCGCCGTCGGGCGTCATCCTCATGACCGCGGACAAAGGCCTTGCCGGCGCGTTTAACTCGAACGTGATTCGTGCGGGCGAACTGTATCGCAAGGATCATCCGGACGCGCATTTCTACACCGTGGGCGTCAAGGCACGCAATGCCGTGCGCCGCTTCGGCATCGCCGATCATCCCACGTGGCTGCTCAACGCACCATCCAAGCTGCAGACGGCGCGCGAGGTTGCGCGGCGCGTGACCGACGACTTCGTCGCCGGCACCATCGGCGATATCACGATCGTCTCCGCAAAACTCATTTCGATGATGTCGCAGAAGCCGGAGACGCGCCGTTTGGTTCCGGTGGAGCGCACCGTGCAGACCGAAACGGCGCATGCAGGCCCGAAGGGTTCGGTCGAATTCACGCCCTCGCCCGAAGCCGTGCTCTCGCGTCTGCTCCCGAAGTATCTGGAGTTCACGATCTTCTCGGCGATGCTGGAAACGGACGCCGCGTTCTACGCCGCGCAACTGCTGGCGATGAACAACGCGACCGACAACGCCGGCAAGCTGATCGACGAACTCACGATCGCGATGAACAACGCCCGTCAGGCTGCGATCACCAAAGAACTGCTTGAAATCGTCGGGGGCGCCGAAGCGCTGACCGGCTCGTAACGATAAGGAACGAAAATGGCTGCTACCGGTAAAGTCGTCCAAGTGCTCGGAAACGTCGTCGACGTCGAGTTCACCGCGGAAACGCTTCCGAAAATCAACGATGCGCTGACCGTGCGCGTAAACGAGGACCATGCGTCTTCGAACGGACACGTCGCAGGCACGCAGGCCGGCATCGAACTCGGCGGTACCGCGATGCAGACGCGCGACCTCGTGCTCGAAGTGCAGGACGAACTCGGCAACAACCAAGTGCGGTGCCTGGCGATGGGCTCGACCGACGGATTGATGCGCGGCGCCGCCGTTACGGCGACCGGCGGACCGATTCTCGTTCCGGTCGGCGAAGGCACGCTGGGACGCATCTTCAACGTCCTCGGCAAGGCGATCGACTCGACCGAGCCGATCAAGGCTGCGGCGGAGTGGCCGATTCACCGCCCGGCGCCGGAGTTCAAGGCACAGGATCCGACCCCGAAAATCTTCGAGACGGGCATTAAGGTCATCGACCTCATGGCACCGTACACGCGCGGCGGCAAAGTCGGCCTGTTCGGCGGCGCCGGCGTCGGCAAGACGGTGCTGATTCAAGAACTCATACGCAATATCGCGTACGTGCACAAAGGCTTTTCGGTTTTCACCGGCGTCGGCGAGCGCACGCGCGAAGGCAACGATTTGTGGCTCGAAATGAAAGAGTCCGGCGTTCTTGCCAACACGACGCTGGTGTTCGGTCAGATGGACGAGCCGCCGGGCGTGCGTTTTCGTATCGCGCAAACGGGCGTCACGATGGCCGAGTACTTCCGTGACGAGCTCGGTTCGGACGTGCTGCTCTTCATGGACAACATCTTCCGCTATCTGCAGGCGGGCTCGGAAGTCTCCGCGCTGATGGGCCGCATGCCGTCCGCCGTCGGCTATCAGCCGACGCTCGCGACCGACATGGGTTCGCTTGAAGAGCGCATCACCTCGACGCACAAGGGATCGATCACCTCGGTGCAGGCCGTCTACGTGCCCGCAGACGACTACACCGACCCCGCCGTCGCCGTGACGTTCGCGCACTTGGATGCCACGACGGCGCTCTCGCGTCCGATCTCCGAACTCGGCATCTACCCGGCGGTCGATCCGCTCGCTTCCAGTTCGCGCATTCTCGATCCGCAGATCGTCGGCGACGAGCATTACAAGGTCGCCCGCGGCGTACAGGAAACGCTGCAGCGCTACAAAGATCTACAAGACATCATCGCGATTCTCGGTATCGAAGAACTCTCCGAAGACGACAAGATCACCGTCGGACGCGCGCGCCGCATGCAGCGCATGTTTTCGCAGCCGTTCTTCGTCGCGGAACAGTTCACGGGCACGCCCGGCAAATACGTCAAACTCGTCGACACGATCGCCGCGTTCAAAGAAATCCTCGACGGCAAAGTCGATCATCTCCCCGAGCAGGCGTTCTTCTACGCCGGCGGCATCGACGACGTCAAAGCCGCGGCGGAGAAACTCGGCGCGGCAGTCTAACGATGGCCACGTTACCGTTCAAGCTCATCACGCCGACTAAAGTGGTCTTCGACGGCGACGCCGATCTCGTCATCGCCGTCACCACCGAAGGTGAAGAAGGCATTCTCGCGCATCACGCGCCGTTCTTGAGTGCGCTCAAACCGGGCGTGCTGCGCGCGAACATCCTCGAGAACGGCGCGCCCAAGCGCTTGGAACTCGCGACGAGCGAAGGATTCATGCAGGCGCTTCCGGATCGCGTCACCGTGCTCGTCGACGAGGCGCTCGCGTTCGAAGAGGTCGACGTAAGCGCCGCGCGCGAAGAGCTCGCGCAAGCGTCGGAACGGCAAAAGGCTGCAACCGAGCCGCACGTCTTCGCGCGCGAACAGGCGATCATCGACTTTGCAAACGCAAAACTGCGCCTAACCGGACACCACTAGCGTCCTGTAGAATCCCCGAAGCGTGCGACGCGCGCCGGGCTGGATAACGTTGGCAGGCATCGCGCTGGAGCTCGGCGCTCTGGCGTTTATTGCGCGCGTGGTGATGGCGCGCGAGGATGACGCTCCCGCGCCGCCTGTGCCGCAATCGCCGCCGCCGCCGCCGACAATCGAGCAGGCAAGCGCACCCAAGCAGGCACGGCGAGTGTTCTTGCATCCGATGGACTTTATCAGGGATCCGGCGGATGCCGGTGCGCGTTATTACCGCGCGAGCGGGGACGGGGCGGATCTCGTTGCCGGGTTTTATTCGGACGGACGCGTGCGTTTGAGCGACGAGCGAAATCACCGGTTCGCCGGAATGCTGCAAGGCGGTCACGCCGATCTGCTCGAGCTCGAGAGCAATCAGTGGAGCGAACTGCTCGTGCACACGACGCCCTCGGGCAACATGCAATTGGAACTGCGCGGCGGTCCGTACGACTCGCGCGTGCTGAGCTGCGATATTCTGCAGGTGACGCAATAAGTTGGATACGTTAGATCGCCTCGAAACCACGCTGCGCGTACGCGGCGGCGCGCCGCTTGAAGGTTCCGTGCGCACGCACGGCGCGAAAAACGCGGCGCTGCCCATCATGGCTGCCGCGCTGCTGGCCAAGGGAAAGGTCACGCTGCACCGCGTGCCGCGCATCACGGACGTTTCGGTGATGTGGTCGCTGCTCGAAGCGCTTGGCGCGCGCCTGCGCTACGAAGGCAACGGCACGGTGACGATCGACACGAGCAACGTCGCGTCGCATCGCGCTCCGTACACGCTCGTGCGCAAACTCGCGGCGAGTTTCGACGTCGTCGGTCCGCTGCTCGGGCGATTCGGCCGTGCCGAAGTCCCGCTTCCGGGCGGATGCGTGCTCGGCACGCGCGCAACCGACATGCACGAGCAAGCGTTTCGCGCGCTCGGGTGCGAGGTGAAGAACGCGCACGGCTATCTGATCGCGACCTCAAAGAAAAAGCGGCTTCAAGGTGCCGACATCGAGTTTCGCATGCCGAGCGTCGGTGCGACGAAGAACGCGATGCTCGCAGCCGTCGTCGCGGACGGCACGACAACGCTGCGCAACGCCGCGATGGAACCCGAAGTCACCGATCTCGCCGATTTCCTGTGCGCGATGGGCGCCAAAATCCGCGGCGCCGGCTCGGACACGATCGTGCTGGAGGGAGTTCCCCAACTGCACGGAGTCGAGTACGAGATCATTCCGGATCGCATCGTGACCGGCACGCTGCTGCTGTGCGGCGCGGCGACGCGCGGCGACGTCACCGTAACGGCGTGCGTTCCGGATCATCTGCACGCGCTGGGCCTCAAGCTGCAAGAGTGCGGCGCGCGCGTCACGAGCGGAAAGGACTGGATCCGGGTGCAGGCGGATGCGCTCACCGGCGGCACCGATATTTTGACCGCACCGTATCCGGGGTTTCCGACGGACCTGCAGCCGCAGATGGTTTCGTTCCTGTGCACCGCTCCCGGCAACAGCGTGGTCGAGGAATCGATCTTCAACGCCCGCTTTTCATACGTGAACGAACTGGCGCGCATGGGCGCCGACGTGCGCGTTTCGATGGAAAGCAATACCGCGGTGGTCAAAGGCGGCGCGCCGCTGTCGGGTGCGCCGGTCGAGGCGCCCGACATCCGCGCCGGCGCGGCGCTCGTGGTTGCGGGCCTTGCCGCGGCGGGCGAAACCGAGATCATCGGCCTGGAGTACATCGACCGCGGCTACGAACGGCTCGAGGAAATGCTCTCCGCGCTCGGCGGCCAGGTACAGCGGGCAAGCGGCATCACTCCGCTCGTCGAGCCGAACGGACTTTTCGAAACGAGCGAGTATCCTACGACTCGCGCGAGAACGAGCTGAAAGTTATCACCGCACGGCCGAAAAAGAATAGGTTGCGGCGAATATCGGGCTAGGCCGGGAGCGCCTTTTAAAACAGGAGCGAAAATTGGATATCGGGATCGATTTAGGCACTGCCAACGTGCTCGTGCATGTAAAAGGCAGAGGCATTGTCTTACGCGAGCCGTCGGTTGTCGCGAAAGACATGAACAACGGCAGAACGCTCGCCGTCGGTGAAGAAGCGCGTCAGATGCTCGGCAAAACACCGGCGCACATTCAAGCGATTCGCCCGCTGCGCGACGGCGTGATCGCCGATTTCGAAGTGACCGAAGCGATGCTGAGTTACTTCATCAAGAAAGTCATGCGCGATCGCTCCTGGCTCTCCTCGCTCCTGCGTCCCAAACCGAACGTCGTTATTTGCGTGCCCGCCGAGATTACCAGCGTCGAAGAACGCGCGGTGAAGGACGCGGCCAAACTCGCCGGCGCAAAACACGTCGAGATCATCGAAGAACCGATGGCGGCCGCAATCGGCGCCGGCCTGCCCATCGACGGACCCTCGGGAAGCATGGTCGTGGACATCGGCGGAGGCACGACCGACGTCGCCGTTATTTCGCTCGGCGGCATCGTCGTTTCGCAGTCGCTGCGCGTAGCCGGCAACAAACTCGACGACGCGATCATCCGCTACATCCGCCGCGTCTATAATTTGATGATCGGCGAGCGTACCGCGGAAGAGATCAAAATCAAAATCGGTTCCGCATACCGTTTGGAATCCGAGCTCGCGATGGAGATTCGCGGACGCGATCTCATCAACGGTCTGCCGAAAACGGTCAAGATTACCAGCGAAGAGATTCGCGAGGCGCTCTCGGAGCCGGTCGGCGCGATCGTCGAAGCCGTCAAAGCGGTGCTCGAAAAAACGCCGCCGGAACTTGCCGCCGACATCATCGATCGCGGCGTGATTCTGACCGGCGGCGGCGCGCTGCTGCGCGGGCTCGATAGACTGCTGGCCGAAGTCTGCGGCATTCCGGTCATTATTGCTGACGATCCGCTCTCATGCGTGGCGCTCGGCACGGGCATGCGCGTGCGCATCTAAAAGATCGGGAAACCAGCAAAAAATACCAGAGCCGCGTTCAGCGGCTCTTCTCGTTTCGGGCTTCATTTGGGCACGATCGGTACCCGCTGCCGCGGTCGATGGGGCGGGCCGGTACCGCTTGGCAGCAAGGTTCGGCCACGAGCTTCGGGTATGAACGAACAACGTGAGGGTTGCGAATGTCATCGATGCGCGCAAGGAGTCGCACGGCCGCGTCGTTGAGGAGGTTGCGGCGGTCGTTCAGCACGGCGGCACGGTAATTTTTCCAACCGATACCGTTTACGGCATCGGTTGCGATCCGTACGATCCGGCGGCCATCGCGCGCATCTACGGTGCGAAGCAGCGCCCTGCGAGCAAGCCGCTCTCGCTGCACCTCGCCACGGCGAGCGAATTTTCGGAATACACGCGCGATTATCGCGACGCGCTCGCCGCGGGCCGCAGACTCTTCCCGGGGCCCGTGACGATAATTATCCCGAAGCCTGCGTTCATACATCAGGACGTGACCGCGGGACTTCCGACGCTCGGATTCCGGGTGCCCGACGATCCGCTCTGCAGCGCCATTCTCGAGCGCTGCGGTCCGCTGGCTGCGACCAGCGCGAACCTGAGCGGCTCGCAGGCGTACTACGGCGCCGGCGATTGGAACAGCCTCCCTACCGCAGACCTGCTGGTGGAGAACGGACCGACGCGCTACCAGCGCGAGTCCACCATCATCGACATGACGGGCAAGCAGCCGGTGGTGCTGCGCGAAGGGGTTGTCTCGCTCGAGCGGCTAACCGAGCTGTTAAGCCCGGTCATTCGCAATACCGTGATTCGAAAGACGCCATTGTAATGCACCTACGCATCATCGCCGCAGTGCTCTGCGCAGCGCTCCTGGCCGCAGCGCCCAAACCGCCGCCCCAAGGCCGCGCGGTCGGCTTCGGTTTGTCCGACTGGCACGTCACGACGGGGCAGCTCGATGCGAACTGGCAGACCGGAGCGTTCAGCACGCCGGGAAAAATCGAACTCACGCGGCCAGGCAGCGACATCTCCGCCGATCGCGCCGTGGGTAACTTCAAAAACCATTCCGCAACGCTCACGGGCAGCGTAGTGCTGCACGACAACAACGGCGTGCTCACGAATTTTGCCGGGCAAAACGGATCGCACGCACCGGCGACGCTCACCTGCGATAATCTGACGATCGACGGCGTGAGCAAAACGTACGTCGCAACCGGCAACGTGCATTTCATACAAGGCGGCAGCGACGTACACGCCGATCGCGCCGTCATGAACGGCGTCACGCACGATCTGCATCTCTACGGACACGTGCAGTTGCAGCAATGACGCGAACGTTTGCAGCGCTCGGGGCGCTCGTCGCGCTTCTCGCCGCAGCTCCCAAACCGCAGCCTTCCACCGCGCCGAATGCGTCCGCCAAAGTCGGCGCGTGGAACCTCGTGACGGATCAATTGCACGCGAACCTGGCCACGGGGCAATTCTCCGCGCCGGATCACGTGACGATGACGCGCGCCGACGGTTCGGTGATTCAGGCCGATCGCGCAACCGGGAACTACAAAGCGCAGAAGGCCTCGCTCTTCGGCAACGTCAGCGTGCACGATGCGAGCGGAACGTTCGGACTGCGCAGCGCGCAAGGCACGCAAGCGTCTTCGCGCGGGCCTGCCACGCTGACCGCGGACGAGATTCTGCTGGACGACAAAGCGCGCTTGTACGATGCGAAAGGCAAGGTCCATTACGCGCAAGGCGATACCAACGTCGACGCGCAGACGGCGCATCTGAACGACCTCACCCACGTCATCGACCTCGCCGGCAAAGTCCACGTGGTGCAAGCCGACCGCACGCTGGACGCCGACACCGCTACGTACAACACGCAGACCGGATCGGGCACCGCGGACAAAAACGTCATCGTGACGTTCCAAGGCGTAACGCCCTCCATCGCAACGCCCAAACCGATCACGATCAAAGGGCCCGGGGTTCCATAGCGGAAGCTAGCAGCGTGGAACCCTCGCTGTTCTCGGGCTCAGCCTCCGTAAGCGAGCCGCTTGCCGCTCGCATGCGGCCGCGCACGCTCGACGAGTTCGTCGGTCAGCAGCACATCGTCGGACCGGGTCACGCGCTGCGGCGCGCCATCGAGACCGACACCGTTCCCTCGCTCATCCTCTGGGGACCGCCGGGAACCGGCAAAACGACGCTCGCCGAGATTATCGCGCGCATGACCGGTGCGCACTTCGCATCGCTCTCGGCCGTGAGCGCGGGCGTTGCGGATCTGCGCAAAGTCGTCGCCGAGGCGCAGCACCGGCGCGCGCTGGGCAAACGCACCGTCCTGTTCATCGACGAAATCCACCGCTTCAACAAGGCGCAGCAGGACGCGGTGCTGCCGTACGTCGAGAGCGGCGTCGTGACGATGATCGGCGCGACGACGGAGAATCCGTCGTTCGAGGTGAACTCCGCGCTGCTCTCCCGCTCGCGCGTGTTCGTCTTGAAAGCGCTTACCGATGACGATGTCGGCGTCATCATCGATCGCGCGCTCGCGGACAAAGAACGCGGACTCGGCAGCCTGCCGATACACCTGGAGCCCGAGGCGCGTGCGGCACTGATTTCGCTCTCGAACGGCGATGCGCGCAGCGCGCTCGGCACGCTCGAATTCGCAGCCGCCGCCGCGCCGCACGATGCGCAGGGCACGAGCGTCATCACTCCTACGGTCGTCGCCGACGCGATGCAGCGCCGCGCGATCTCCTACGACAAGGGCGGCGATCAGCATTACGACGTCATCAGCGCTTTCATCAAAAGCATTCGCGCATCGGATCCCGATGCGGCGATCTACTGGCTCGCGCGTATGATCGACGCCGGAGAAGATCCGCTGTTCATCGCGCGCCGCCTGGTCATCCTCGCATCCGAAGACGTCGGACTTGCGGATTCGCGCGGCATTTCCGTTGCAATCGCCGCACAGCAGGCCGTGCACTTCGTCGGCATGCCGGAAGGCTTTTATCCGCTCGCACACGCCACGCTCTATCTCGCGCGAGCGCCGAAGAGCAACAGCGTGGGCCGCGCGTATTCGGCGGCGATGGCCGACGTCGAAGGCACGCGCAACGATCCCGTGCCGCTGCATCTGCGCAACGCGCCGACGGGTTTAATGAAACAACTGGGCTACGGGCGGGAGTATCATTACGCGCACGACGATTACTCAATCAAGCAGGAGAATTTGCCCGAGAATCTGCGCGGCAAAAACTATTATGCTCCGGGGCAGCATGACGAGACGCCGAGGGCGCAATAAAAAAGTGGCGGCCCGGTTGCCCGGACCGCCTTTCCCGTTGCTACTTCTCGGAGTGTGCAATGGAGCTTCGCACGAGCCCAGTATAAAAATGATCTCTGAGAATCCGCTGTGACATCGACGCAAAGAATATATTTGGACCATGCGGCCACCACGCCGGTTCGCCGTGAAGTCATCGAGGCGATGCTGCCGCATTTCGCGGAAAACGG
>DATEHZ010000101.1:0-4195 GCA_035279385.1 Vulcanimicrobiaceae bacterium
CGTGCGCCGCGCCGTCATCGCGCAGCCGCAGCGGGCTGCCGCGGTGTCGCCGCAAGCGCCGCAAGCGCTGCCGCAAGCGCCGCAAGCGCTGCCGCAAGCGCCGCCCGAGCCCGGTACGCTGTATCACGTCGGTACCTTGCGCGGCGGACAAGCGCTGCAGCACGTCGGCAACATCGTCGTCATCGGCGACGTCAACCCGGGTGCGGAACTCGTTGCGAGCGGCGACATCCTCGTATTCGGTGCGCTGCGCGGCGTTGCGCATGCCGGCGCGCAAGGCGATGCGTCGGCGCGCGTACACGCGATCGAACTCGCACCGACGCAGCTGCGCATTGCAACGTTCATTGCAGCCGATGCGGGAGATCGCGGACAAACGCCGATATATCCGGAAACGGCGTGCGTGCAAAACGATCGCATCGTCATCTTTCCAAGGGAGAAAACACCGTGAGCGCTCGCAAGATCGTTTTTACCTCCGGCAAGGGCGGCGTCGGTAAAACGACGACCACGGTGAACGTCGGAGCGGCGCTTGCCAAGCGCGGACATCGCGTGATCCTCGTCGACGCAGACATCGGCCTGCGCAATCTCGATCTCGTGCTCGGACTCGAGAAGCGCATCGTCTTCGATCTCGTCGAAGTCGTCGAAGGACGCTGTCAGCTGCGCCAAGCGCTCATCAAAGACAAGCGCTTCGAGTCGCTTTGCATTCTGCCCGCGGCGCAGACGCGCGACAAAGACGCCGTCACCGAAGAGCAGATGGCGCACGTGATGGACGAACTCGCGGGGATGTGCGACTACGTGCTCATCGATTGCCCGGCCGGCATCGAAGCGGGCTTCCGCAACGCGGTGGCGGGCGCCAACGAAGCGGTCGTCGTCACGACGCCGGAGGTCAGCGCGATTCGCGACGCGGACCGGGTCATCGGCAAACTGGGCGAGCGCGCGCTGCCGCTTCGCCTCATCGTGAACCGCATTCGCCCCGATATGGTGCGCAGCGGCGACATGCTCTCGGTCGACGACGTGTGCGAAATTCTCTCGGCCGAACTGCTGGGCATCGTGCCGGACGACGAAGAAGTCATCGACACGACGAATAGGGGCGAGCCGATCGTTCTCGACGAGACCAATCGCCTGCGCGTGATTTACGAGAAGATCGCGCGCCGTTTGGAAGGCGAGCTCGTGCCGTTCACCAATTTGGACAACACCGGATTCTTCGGGCGTCTTTTGGGCGCGTTGAAAGCAGGCTAGAATGCACGAGCTCAAAGCGGATTTCGATTCCTCTCCGGCACCGGTGAAGCTCGGACGGGCGATCGTCATTACGTCGGGCAAAGGCGGCGTGGGCAAGACCACGACGACCGCGAACCTGGGTACGGCCCTCGCCAAGCGCGGCGCAAGCGTCGTGCTCGTCGATGCGGACGTCGGTTTGCGCAACCTCGACATCGTCATGGGTCTGGAGAGCCGCGTGAAGTATCACGTGCTCGACGTGCTCGAAGAGCAGGCGAGCCTGGACGAAGCGCTCGTGCGCGACAAGCATTCCTCCAATCTGCATCTGCTCGCCGCCGCGCAGACGCGTGAGAAAGACGAAGTCGAAACCGAGAAGATGCGCGCGCTGATCGAAACGCTGCGCGAGCGCTTCGAATACGTGCTCATCGACTGCCCGGCCGGAATCGAGAAGGGCTTCAAGAACGCCGTCGTCGGGGCGCGGGAAGCGATCGTGGTCTGCACGCCCGAGGTTTCCGCCGTGCGCGACGTCGACCGCGTCGTCGGTTTGCTCGGCAATCAGTTCTCTCCGCAGCTCATCATCAACCGCGTACGTCCGCAGCTCGTCAAGAAGGGCAAGATGCTCTCGGTAGACGACGTGAACTCGATCTTGCGTCTGCCGCTGCTCGGCGTCATTGCCGACGAGCCCGACGTGATCGTCTCGACGAACAAAGGCGAGCCGCTCGCGCTGCGCACCGACTCGACGACGGCCGCGGCGTACCACGCCATCGCTGCGCGCATCGCGGGCGAAGACGTGCCGGCGCCGACGGTCGAGTACAAAGAGTCGTTTATGAGCAAATTGGGTTCGTTCTTCGGAGGCCGCCGGTAGATGATCGAGTTCCTGAACAAACTCTTCGGACGGCAACCCTCCGGCGCAACCGCGAAGGAGCGCCTGCGGCTGGTTCTCATGTCCGATCACCTCTCGCTCGCGCCGGAGATGATCGAGTCGATGAAACGCGACCTGGTCGATGTGATCTCGCGCTACGTCGAGGTCGATCGCGAGAAGATCGACGTGCATTTCGAGCACGAGGATCACGGTCTGGCAATGCTGGCGAACATTCCGATCACCGGCGTGAACCGCAACAACGGCGACGGCCCGGGCGGCAACGGCAAGGACGAGACCACCGATACGCACGACGAATCTCGTCATGGTGAGCCCCTCGAACCACAGCCGAGCACCGTCGAGGCGTCAAACGGCAACGGCCAGCGACGCCGCAAACGACGCAAAGGCGGAACCGGCTCTCCCGCACCGGCGACGTAAGACGAAGGCCGCTCGAACGAGCGGCCTTTTGTTTGTGCTTGCCTGACAGGGGCCTTCCCCGGTTTTCGCCGATAACCCGGGGAGATGGCCTCCATCGCCCTTCCGTACGAGACGCGGCGCTATCTGCGCCACGTGAACTGGTATCTGATCGCCGCGGCGTTCGCGCTGACGGCCTTCGGCTTTTTGGCCATTCAGTCTGCCGACTTGCACTCGCCCGGTGCCGAATCCGAGTACAAGAAGCAGATTCTCTATTCGATCATCGGCGTCGGCGTGATGTACGTCTTCTCGCGCATCGACTATCGCAATTATCAGCAATGGGCGCCGTGGCTGTACGGCGCGAATCTTCTGCTGCTCGCGTACGTGCTCAAGGGCGGCCATCACGCCTTGGGCGCGCAGCGCTGGATTCCGCTCGGCCCGCTCGGCACGTTTCAACCCTCCGAGCCTGCGAAGTTGATCCTCGCGATCTTTATCGCGTGGGGATTGTGCAAGTGGCCGTTCTACCGCATCGAAGATCTCGCGCGTCCCCTGGTGGCGATCGGCGTTCCCGCGCTGCTCATCGTCAAGCAGCCAGACTTGGGAACGACACTCGTGCTGCTCTCGATTCTCTCGACGCAGCTCTTCTTCGGCCTGGAGAAGATTCAGTATTTCGTGCTGTACGCATCCGGCGTGATCGCAACCGCGGCGTTTACGGTCGGCACGAACTTCATCCTCAAGCCGTTTCAGAAAGCGCGTCTGCTCGTTTTCTTGAATCCGAAAGCCGATCCGCAAGGTGCCGGCTACAACCTGAACCAGTCGAAGATTGCCGTCGGCAGCGGCGAGTGGTTCGGCCGCGGCTTGCACCACGGTACGCAGACGCAGCTGAACTTCGTGCCCGAGCATTCGCGCGACTTCATCTTCACGGTCGTCGCCGAAGAACTCGGCCTGATCGGCGCGCTCACGCTCGTCGCGCTCTACGTGGGATTGCTGTACGGCGGCATTCAAGCGATGCTCGCCGCACGCGATAAATTCGGCTTTTTGCTGGCCGCCGGCATCGTGGGCATGTTCGCGTTCCACATCGTCGTCAACATCGGCATGACGATCGGCATCATGCCGATTACCGGCATTCCGCTGCCGTTCATGTCGTACGGCGGCTCCGCGATCCTCACGAACTTTGCCGCGATCGGTATGCTGCTCAACATCTACGCCCAAAAGGACGGCGGGATGCTGGGGAACGCTTAAGCGCGCAGCCGATAAACGCTCCCGAACTGTAAATCCCGCACGCGCTCGAAACGCGGGTAGGCATCGAAAACGGATCGGTGCACCGGCGTATGGTATGCGACGTAGCATTCACCGCCGTCGCGCTGCGAGAGCCGTTCGAGCACGCGTCCGAGCGTTTTTTCTCCGAACGGATTGTAGAGATACACGACCAGATCGCCCTTCGGGAACGCGTACGACGCGGCGTCGGCGCAGATGACGCGCAGGTCTTTGCAGGCCAAGTCGTCGTTTGCGCGGCGCCAGCGCACCAGATTATCGCGCGCGGTTTCGCACAGGGCGGCAGAGACTTCGACGCCGACCACTTGGCGGAACGGGTGCATGCTGGCGAGCATCAGAACGCGGCCCATCCCGGCCCCGACGTCGACGAAGGTCGCACGGCGCGCGCCGGCCGGCACGGCGCGCAGCAGCGCCGTGCATTCGTACACGGGCGTGGGC
>DATEHZ010000102.1:0-6220 GCA_035279385.1 Vulcanimicrobiaceae bacterium
CAGGCCGTGGCAGCGGCGAAGGCCCTCGTGCCGCGCGTAACGGCGGCGACCTACGATGAGTCGCGCGACCTCACGGCCGGTGCGATCGCGCGGCAGCGTACCTCACCGGAAGGCCAAGAGGGCCTGCGCGCGTTTCTCGAACGCCGGAAAGCGAGCTTCATCGCGTGATTCAGCGGCTGCTCATCGCCAACCGCGGCGAAATCGCCGTGCGCGTCGCGCGCGGTGCGCGCGAACTCGGCATCTCGCCGATCGGCATCTATTCCGAAGCCGATGCGAACGCGTATCATCTGCAGTTCATGGACGAAGCGGCGTGCGTCGGTCCCGCGCCGGCGGCGGAATCGTATCTGAACATCGCCGCGGTGATCGCCGCGGCAAAAACGCTGCGCGCCGATGCCGTTCATCCCGGGTATGGATTTCTCTCCGAGCGCGCCGAGTTCGCACGAGCGGTGCGCGATGCGGACTTGACGTTTGTCGGACCCTCGCCCGAATCGATGGCGGCGATGGGAAGTAAGATCGAAGCCAAGCGCCGCGTGCGCGAATTCGACGTTCCGGTGGTTCCCGGCTATGACGGCGACGATCAATCGCCGGCGCGCTTGCGCGAAGAAGCCGCACGCGCCGGTTTTCCGCTGCTCATCAAAGCGAGCGCCGGCGGGGGCGGCCGCGGAATGCGCGTCGTCGATCGCATCGAGCAGTTCGACGAATCGCTCGAAGCGGCCAAGCGCGAAGCGCTGGCGGCATTCGGCAGCGATGCCGTGCTGCTCGAACGTTATCTGCGCCGGCCGCGCCACATCGAATTTCAAGTGCTCGGTGACGCGCACGGAAACCTCATCCACCTGGGCGAGCGCGAATGCTCGATTCAGCGGCGTCATCAGAAGATCGTCGAGGAAGCGCCGTCCGTCGCGCTCTCGCCGCAGCTGCGCGCCGAAATGGGCGCCGCAGCCGTTCGCGCGGCCAAGTCCGTCGACTACGTCAACGCCGGTACGTGCGAGTTCATGCTCGACGAAGACGGCAAGTATTATTTTCTCGAGATGAATACCCGCCTGCAGGTCGAGCATCCGGTAACGGAGCTGACGTACGGCATCGATCTCGTGCACTGGCAGCTGCGCATTGCGAACGGCGAGCCGCTGACGATCGCGCAAGAAACCGTGCAGCCGCGGGGATGGGCGATCGAAACGCGCATCTATGCCGAGGATCCGGCAAACCACATGCTGCCTTCGACCGGCACCATTACGGAGTGGACTGCGCCCGAAGGGCCGGGCATTCGCGTCGACTCGGGCGTGCAAACCGGCAGCGACGTCTCGGTCTTTTACGATCCGATGCTCGCCAAACTCATCGTGTGGGGTGAAGATCGCAACGCCGCGATCGAACGCCTCACCCATGCGCTGCAAGATTTTGCGATCGGCGGCATTCGCGCGAACGTCCCGCTGCTGCTCTGGATCGCGCGCGACGACGCCTACCGCGCGGGCGATACGACCACGCGCTTTCTCGAAGAGCGTTTGGACGAATCGATCTTTTCGAAGCCCAAAGAGCTTCCGGGCGACGTCCTGGCAGCGGCCGCGGCTGCGTTGCTGCGCAACGGACGCGCGCCGTGGCGCATGGGCGGTATCGGCGTTCCGCTGCGCTTGCGGATCGGCGATCGCGACGTCACGCTCGAAGCGAATGCGACGAAGAACGCCGGCGTGTGGCAATTGAGCGGAGATTACTGCGGTGAGATCCGCCTGAGCGATCGCCGCACCGCCGGCGGGCAGGTGCAGTTCGCGCAGCCGCCGAGCGCCGACGCAGGCACGCATCACGGGCACGGCGCCGGCAACGGCCGAATCGTCGCACCGATGCCCGGAAAGATCGTGAAGATCGCCGTCCGCGACGGAGACAGCGTGAGCATGCACGATCTGCTGATCGTTTTGGAAGCGATGAAGATGGAGCACCGTATCGAAGCGCCGGGCGACGGGACGGTCCGCGCGATTCACGTGCGCGACGGCGACATCGTTTCGGCCGACACGGTACTCGTCGAACTGCAGTGATTCCCCGGACGGTCGTGATGGTGCCGGGCTACAACGAGCCGCCCGAGCACTTCGATCTGATGCGCCGCGGAACGCCGCAGGTTCCGGGGCTCGACAAGTACGGCATCGAATCCATCACGTTCGGCGAGTTCAACGACACGCTGACGGAACGCATCGACCGCTTCGCGCAGTTCATCACACAATTGCAAGACTCGGGACATGAATTTCCGATCGGCCTTGTCGGCTACTCTCTGGGCGGTTTGGTCGTGCGCGGATTCTTGCGCCGCTACCCGCATCGCGCCGGCGAGATCAGCCACACGATCATGATCGCCACGCCGAATTGGGGCGTACAGACGTTCGCGCTTCCGCAGTTCCACGCGATGCTTCGCACGCCGGACAAAGCGTTCGGCGACATGGATCTGTATTCGGATTTCATTCGCTGGCTCAACGATACGTCGGGACACTGGGAGACCACGCCCCGCGGGTGGCACGACTGGGTCTTGGATCGCGAGCCGTGGGTCGGACCGCCGGGAGCAAAGATGCTCTCCATCGTGGGACTCGTGCCGGCGCGCGGCGGTGACAACGACGGCCTGGTGTGGGGTGACTCCGCAACGCTCGGCAGCCGCATTCCGGCGCACTTCATCGTCGGACCGCACTGCAACCACATGAACATCATCGGCCATTTCGATCCGCTCATCATGCTCAGCAAGGGCTTCTTGGCCAACGACCGCGTCTGGCCGCTCACGCTGCGAGCCGTTACACGCTTCCTGGGAGCAGAGCTGCATCCCCACGTCGAACGCTCGGAACCCGTATGAGCCTCCCTAAGACGGTGACCGTGTGCGAGATGGGCGCGCGCGACGGCTTGCAGAACGAGCACGCGGTTATTTCGACTGCGGATAAAGTTCGCTACATCGATCTGCTCTCCGAGTCGGGATTGACGCTGATCGAGGCGACCTCGTTCGTGAGTCCCAAGGCGATTCCGCAACTGGCGGATGCGGCCGAGGTGTTCGCGCAGATTCGGAAACGCGCCGGTGTGCGCTATCCGGTGCTCGCGCCGAACGTCAAGGGCCTCGAGCGCGCGAAAGCCGCCGGAGCCGACGCCGTCGCCGTTTTCACCGCAGCCTCCGAAGCCTTCACCAAGCGCAACATCAACATGACGATCGACGAGTCTATCGAGACGTTCCGCGACGTGGTGCGCAACGCAAAAGCCAACAACATGTGGGTGCGCGGCTACGTGTCCACCGCGTTCGGTTCGCCGTTCGGCGATGCGGTGACGCCGGACATGGTCGTTGACGTCAGCCGTAAACTGCTCGATTTGGGCTGTGACGAGATCTCCATCGGCGATACGATCGGCGTCGGCGTGCCCAGCCAAGTCGACGAGCTCGTTCCGGCACTGAATCGTGAAATTCCGATCGAGAAGATCGCGTTCCACTTTCACGACACGCGCGGCACGGCGCTCGCGAACGTGTACGCCGCCTTGCAGCACGGCGTTTCGATCTTCGATTCGAGCAGCGGCGGCTTGGGCGGGTGCCCGTACGCGCCCGGCGCGACCGGTAATCTCGGCACCGAAGACTTGCTGTACATGCTGCACGGCATGGGCATCCACACCGGCGTCGATCTCGCAAAGGTACGCGCGGCATCGCGGTTCATCGCCGGCGTGCTCGGACACGATCTCACGAGCAAGGCGTACCAAGCGATGGAACGCGCGGTGGCCAAAGCGTGATCGTCCGCGCGGGCGTTTTCTACGACGGCACGATGCGCCCGCCGCGGCGCAACGTGGACCTCGTCGTGGAAGACGGACGCGTGCGCGAGATCCGCGACGCGAGCGGCGAGCGCGATCGCGAAACGGCATGCGTGACGCCGGGATTGGCAAACGCGCACGTGCACTTGGAGATGAGCGGTCAGCCGGATCCGATGGCCATCGTCAATCAATACACCCCGATTCAGCGCGCGCTGCATGCAGTGGAGAACGCGCGCAAGACGCTCGAGGCCGGCGTCACGACGGTTCGAGACGTCGGTGCGAACGACGCGATCGCGATCGACGTCCGGGACGCCATCGAAGCGGGCCGTCTGCCGGGACCGCGCATGCGCGCCGCGGGCAAAGTGCTCTGCATGACGGGCGGACACGGCTGGCCGCTGGGACGCGCCGTCGACAGTCCGTGGGAGGCGCGCAAAGGCGTGCGCGAGCAGCGCTTGAGCGGCGCCGACTGCATCAAACTGATCGCCACCGGCGGCGTGCTCACCAAAGGCGCCGTTCCCGGCGTCGCCCAGCTGACGACGGAAGAGATGACGGCGGCGTGCGAAGAGGCGCACCGGCACGATATGCGCGTTGCGGCGCACGCGATCGGCACGCAAGGCATCAAAGACGCGCTGCGCAGCGGCGTCGACTCGATCGAGCACGGACACATGCTCGACGACGAAGCGATCGCGCTCTTCAAAGAGCGCGGCGCCTACTTAGTTCCGACGCTGACTGCACCGACCTGCATTCTGCAGCACGCGGAAACCGGCGGCCAGCCCGACTACGTCGTACGTAAGGCGCGCGACATCAACGAGCACATGCTGCGCAACATCCGCCGCGCTTTCGAGGCAGGCGTGAAGATCGCCGGCGGATCGGATGCCGGAACGCCGTTCAATTTTCACGCGAGGTACGCCGACGAAGTCGTCCTCATGCACACGCTGCTCGGGATGACCCCGTAGCAGGCGCTGCACGCGGCGACGGCCGTCGCCTGCGAACTGATCGGCTTGCACCGCGGTGTGCTCGAACCCGGGGAGTACGCCGATCTGCTGCTGCTCGATACCGATATCGAGCGCGACGTACACGCGCTTGCGCGTCCGCTCGCCGTGATGAAGGGCGGAAGCTGGATCTAAGCCCTACGCCGCAGGGACGATGAGCGTGGATTCCAGCCGGCGCCGCGCCTCGTCGTCGAAGAGCTGCATCCCGAGATCGTCGCCGAGCAACTGCAGTAAACGCCGCGCTGCCGCGGCATCCGCCGTAAGCGTGCGATGCGAGAAGCGCAGCAGCGTGACGAACGTACCGATGTAGAGTTCGATCCAATCGGCGCACGCGCCGCTCTCCAGCGCGCGTTCGTACCGCCGCCCCAATCCACGCGCATCGCCGAGCGGAACGCCGCAACCAAGGACGTCCCGCTCGAACGATTGCACGCTCGTCATTTCCGCTTGTGCAGACAGAACGAATTGCCTTCGGTGTCCTGCAGCCATGCCATCCGGCATGACGGCAGCTCGAGATCGTCGTTCAGCGTCGCGCCTGCTGCGACCGCGCTTTTAACGGCGGCGTCGACGTCCGGCACCCCGAATTCGATGCTGCCGTTCATGTGCCACGGCGAATCGTTCAGCGTCGCAATTCCGAACGTGGTGCCGTCCGGCAGATCGTATTCGACGAACGAACCGCCGCCTTCGCCGATTATTTCCACCGTCGGCCTCAGATTGAGCCCCGTTTCGTAGAACTTGCGCGCGCGATCGAAATCCTTGGCGATGTAGTACACGGCGTCCATGCCGTTGACCAACGTGGTGTGTGTTGCAGATGCCATGATTATCCAACGCTCCCGTCTTTACGGTGATGCAGAGAAAACGTGTTGCCTTCGGTGTCTTCACACCAAGCCATGAAACAGACCGGGGTCTCGATCGAACCCATAACGACCGTACCGCCGCCCTGCGTGACCGGCGCCAAAACGTGCGCTGATGTCGCCATGCCCCACAGGATAAGCGGGTATATATGACAGACACTGTCAAGTATGCCGGCGAACATGGAATTATGAAGTCGGATCGTCTGGTCTCGCTGCTGCTCATGCTCCAGGCGCGAAGCCCGAGAAGTGCCCGCGAACTCGCCCAAGCCCTCGAGGTGTCGGCCCGGACCATCTACCGCGACGTCGAGGCGCTCTCGGTCTCCGGCGTGCCGGTCTACGCCGAGCGCGGGTCCAGCGGCGGCATCGCGCTCGCCGACGGCTATCGCCGAGCGATCACGCAGTTCAGCACGGAGGAACTGCACGCGCTCTTTCTCGCCGCCGCCGATCCGCTCGCCGAACTCGGCGTCACGGGCCATCAGCGCGCGCTCGACAAACTCGCGGGCGCGCTGCCCGATCTGCAGCGGCGCGCGGCGCAGCAGGCGCGCCAGCGCATTCTGCTCGATCACAACCGCTGGTACCGCTTGGAGCAGCCCGCGGCATTGCTCGCGGTTCTGCGGCGAGCGGTGTGGGAAGATC
>DATEHZ010000103.1:0-40023 GCA_035279385.1 Vulcanimicrobiaceae bacterium
CGAGATTGCGGCACGCCTCGCATTTCGCATCGCTGCCGGCGGTTACCGCGATGAACGCCGCGCCGAACGCCTTTGCCAGCATGATCGCCGTCGTGCCGATTCCGCTGCTTCCGCCGTGAATCAACACGCTCTCGCCGGCCCGCAGCCTCGCGCGCGTGAACACGTTGTCGTACACGGTGAACATATTCTCGGGCAGCGTCGCCGCTTCGATAAAATCCCAATTTTCGGGAACCGGCAGCACCAGTTCGCGCGGTACGGCAACGTATTCGGCGTAACCGCCGCCCGCGAGCAGCGCGCAGACGCGCTCGTTCGTGCCGTCGATGACGCCCGCGATCTCGAGGCCCGGAATATCGGATGCGCCCGGCGGAGGCGGATAATTTCCTTGCCGCTGCACCGCATCCGCTCGCGAAACGCCGGCAGCTTTCACGGCGATCAGCACTTCGCCCGGCTGCGCAACCGGTTTGGCCAATTCCACCGGACGTAGAACTTCCGGCCTACCAGGCGTAGAAATCTCGATCGCACGCATGCCCGGAACCTTGCGGGCGCGAAGAGGCCCTCACCTTCCTGGAGGTGCGCTATGAATCCGGAGATGCTTTCATCGGTGGCGTCCGTCGGCGTTGCCGTGCTGGCCATGGTTTTTACTTCGCTGCTGCTCGCCCGCCAAGTCAGACAGATGGAGCACGAACGCAATGCGCTCGCAATCCTCGAAGCCATCGAACGGCTTACCGATCCGCGCGTCATCGAGACGTTCGAACGTCTGCGCACTATCGACGAGCGATATCCGACGGATGCGGATCTGATGGCGAAGTATCCCGGCTCGAAAGATGAACACGACGTTCTGGTGGTCGCACAATTCGTGGAAACGGTCGCATGTCTGGCCCGGCGGCGGGTGCTCGATCCGTCCCTGCTCGTCGACGCTTCGGGCCGTGCGATGCGGCAGCGCTGGGGCAGCATCCGCAACTTCGTCGCGCGGCTGCGCGCGCTCGAACAAAACGAGTACATTCTGGAAAACTTCGAGTGGCTGGCGATGTACAGCGCATGGTGGAAGGATACGCCGCGGCCGCGTTTCGATCGCAATTATCATCCGCAGCAATTTGCGGCGGTGCAGTTCCGCGTTTAGGGTTCGATGAACATCGCGTCGCCGAACGAAAAAAAGCGGTATTCACGTTTGACCGCTTCTTCGTACGCGCGAAGGATAGTTTCTCTGCCGGCCAGCGCGCTCACGAGGACCATGAGCGTGGATTGCGGCAGATGAAAGTTCGTGATCATCGCGTCGACGACGCGAAAACGAAAGCCGGGCGTAATAAACAGATCCGTCTCGTCCGCTCCGGCGCGCGGAGCGCCGTATTTTGCGGCCGATCCCTCCAGGGCGCGTACGACGGTCGTCCCCGCTGCAATCACCCGGCGGCCCTCACGCTTGGCCGCCGCGATGGCATCGACGCTCGCTTGCGGAATCGAAAACGATTCGGAATGCATGACGTGCTCGTCGAGGCGCCGGCCTTGCATCGGACGGAAGGTTCCCAGGCCGACGTCCAGCACCAGTTTCACCATCTGCACGCCCTTCTCGCGGAGCGCCTCGAAGACGTCCTGCGTAAAATGGAGCGACGCGGTGGGCGCGGCGACGCTTCCCGGTTCTCGCGCAAAGATGGTTTGGTAACGTTCCTGCGCTTCTTGCGATTCGTTGTGGATGTACGGCGGCAGCGGCAGTCTGCCGGCACGTTCCAGAAACTGCTCGAACGGCACGCGCAGTTCGAACTCGACGTCTCGCACGCCGTCGCCGTGCACGCCCACGATCTCGGCCTCGCCCAGCTCGCCGAACGTGATGCGCTGCCCGCGCTGCAGCCGCCGCCCGGGCTTGCCCAGCGCCTGCCACTGCGTTGCGCTCGGATCGTAGCGTCCGTGATGCGGTCGCAGGAGCAGTAACTCCACCCGTCCGCCGGAAGGCCGCGTTCCGAAAACGCGCGCCGCAATGACGCGCGTCTCGTTGAGGACCAGCACGTCGCCTTCGCGCAGATACTCCGGCAAATCGCGAAAGCCGCGGTGTTCCATCTCGCCGCGTCGCAGCACGAGCAAACGCGAGGCATCGCGCGGCGTCGCGGGCTGCTGCGCGATCAGCCGTTCGGGAAGCTCGAACGAATAGGCGGCGGTCAGCCGGTCTAGCCCGTCGCTAATCTCCGGCGTTCCATATCCAAAAAGTTTGCGAGCCGTCTGCGATCTTCTTCGCCTACGTCGACGAAGAGAATGCCGACCTGATACGTCTCGCGTTCGAAGTCGCGAATCCAGCGTATCTCTCCGCGCAGCGAAAGATTGGGCGGGCTCTTCATCGTGAAGGTGTATTTCGTGCCCTTCGGGAGATACTGATCGGCGATCAGCCGCATGCCGGTTTCGGAAATATCCGCAATCGCTCCGCGAAAGAGCATCGACGAAAGCCGATCCTCGACGATGACGTCGATGTACTTGCGCAGGCGCACGCCCTGAACGCGCTTTTCGCCGCCTTCCGGTTCGCCCGCCGCTTTTCCGTCAGTCATTTCCAATTCCGGTGCCCGGGTAATAATATGCGATGACCTCGCGCGCGGCGGCGCCCTCGAGCGCCATACCGCGAGCGCCCCACTGGCACAGTCCCACGCCGTGTCCTAATCCGCCACCTTCGATGGTCACACGCCGGTCCGCCTGCGCGAGCGCGAGCGAACGCACGAGCAGGCTCGGGAGCACGCGCGTTCCGAGTGCGCGGCGTACGTCCGCAGCCTTGACGCGCTGCGATCCGGATGCGCCCACGAACATCCAAAAATGCGAGCGGCCGCTGAGATCGGGCGTATCGAGCGTGACCGAGGTCAGATCGCCGATGGATTGCAATTGCGATGCGAGCGTTTGCTGGAAGCGAGAGAGCTGCACGTCCGCTTTCCACGTGTACCACGGCGAATCGCTGCAGTGCCCGCACTGCACGCCTTGCAGATACGGCAGCGGCGCGCCGCCCCACGCATCGGCGTTCGACTCCGTGCGTCCGCCGCAGCACGAGGAATAGAGCGCCTGCGCGAAACCGTTTCCGAAACGCAGTACTTCACCGGCGGTTGCGTCGACCGCCGCGGAACTTTGCGGGTGCTCCGCGTCGATGCCGGTGTAGACTTGATCGGCTTCCGATGGGACGAGATCGTATTCGCGCCGCGGATTGCTGCGCTGCAGCACGTACGTGCGCGCGACGATCGCCTGCACTTGCAGCGCAGCCGCCGGCCAAGAGTACGGCATTTCGCGCGATACGACGCTGTAGAGGTAGTGCTCGAGCGGCACGGTGTTCACGACCTCGCCGCGCGGCGTATTCGAGAACGTGCCGCGATAGCGCCGTCCCTGAAAGAGAAACGCCGAATCGTCGATGGGCTGCGCCGATCCGCTTCCGAGCAGCACGCGCAGCATCTGCGTCTGCGCTTGGTTTGCCGGATCGATGACGTCGTCTTCCTGAGCCGCGCGCAGGATGACGCGCTTCGAGAGGCTCAGCGTGACGAATCCGGCGCTCAGGAACGCCCATCGGTTCACAGCAGCCGCTCCTGCGCGGGCTCGGACGCGCCCCGGGCGCCCAGATGTGCGTACGCGTGCGCGGTGGCTTTGCGGCCGCTGGCCGTGCGCACCACGAATCCGCACTTGAGCAAGTAGGGCTCAACGACGTCTTCGAGCGTTTCCGCGTCTTCGGTCAGCGTCGCCGCGATGGCGCCGATGCCGGCCGGGCCGCCTTTATACTGCTCGATAATCGTGCGCAGGAAAGCCCTATCGAGACGATCCAATCCGAGTTCGTCCACGCCTTCGCGGCGCAGCGCCTCATCGGCGACGGCGCTCGTAATCCGCCCGTTCGCGCGCACCTCGGCGTAGTCGCGCACGCGCCGCAGCAGACGGTTCGCGATGCGCGGCGTTCCGCGGCTGCGGGCGGCAATCATCTGCGCTCCCTCATCGTCGATCGGCACGCTCAGCACATCCGATGAACGTATGACGATGCGTTTGAGTTCGTCGACGCTGTAGTAATCGAGATGATGCATGATGCCGAAGCGCTCGCGCAGGGGTGCGGAGAGCATCCCGGCACGCGTCGTCGCGCCGACGAGCGTGAAACGCTTGAGCGGCAACTTGATCGTCTTGGCGTATGCCCCGCGATCCACGACGAAATCGATCTGGTAGTCCTCCATCGCCGGATACAGAAATTCTTCGACCACGCGGCCCAAGCGATGGATCTCGTCGATGAACAGAATGTCGCCCTCTTCCAGCGAGGTGAGGATGCCGACCAGATCCTTGGGTTTCTCGAGCGTCGGGCCGCTCGTAGGACGCAGCGCGCGTCCGAGATCCTTTGCGATGAGCGCGGCGAGCGTGGTTTTACCCAACCCGGGCGGCCCATAGAACAGGACGTGTTCGAGCGGCTCACCGCGCCGCCGCGCCGCGTCGATCGCGATCTTCAAATTTTCGACGACGGTCTCTTGTCCGACGTACTCGTCGAACGAACGCGGGCGCAGGCTCGCACCGTAGACCTCGTCTTCCAGCGTATCTTCCGCGCTGACGATGCGATCGTCCGCGCTTGCGTCCTCCGGCCCGTACAGCTTCTTGCGCGCGTCGTCAGGCATTGGCGGCGGCAGCCTTCCGGCGGTAAATCTGGGCCAGCAGCGTCTCTGCGTCGTGAATCTGCGGCGAGGCTTCGAGCGTCGAGCGAATCATCTCTTCGGCTTCGCCGCGCTTGTACTCGAGCTGCAGCAGCACCGCGAGCGCTTCGTCGGCAAAGTCCGGCATCTGCACCGGTGCGGGTGCGTCCGCCTGCTGAATCAGCAAGAACTTCGTCACCTTGCCCTGCAATTTCGCGACGATGTCGCGCGCCTTCTGCTGGCCGATGCCGGGAAGCGTCTTCAAAAAGCCGTGGTCGCCGCGGTCGATGGCGCCGGCGATGCGCGACATGGGCTGCGAGAACGCGCGCGCCGCGGAACGCGGGCCGATGCTCGCCACGCTGATCAGCGCCTCAAAAAACTCGCGCTCGATCGCGTTTGCGAATCCATAAAACGTGTAATGGCCCGTGTTCCCGTCGATATTGAGTACGGAATACACCTCGAGCGCGACGTCTTCTCCTTCACGGGCCGAAATTTTTTCTTCGACGCATGCCGGCAAGAAGATCTCGTACGAGAGGCCGTGCACGTCCAGTACGACGCTGCCTTCACTGCGCTCGACGAGCGCCCCGCGAATGCGCGAAAACACTAGCGATAGCTCCGGTTGCAGAACGCGAGTGCGAGCGCGAGCGCGTCCGAAACGTCGTTCGGCTGCGGACGGCGGCGCAGGCCGAGCAGCTGCGTCACCATCTGGTTCACCTGATCTTTGCGCGCGGCGCCCGAGCCGATGAGCGCGCGTTTGACGAGTGAGTGCGCGAGCGTGTGCACCGGCACGTTATATTGCGCACCGGCCAGACACAGCACCCCGCGCGCGTGGCCCATCATAATCGCGGTGAGCGGATTCTTGTAGGTGGTGTAGAGTTCCTCAATCACCATGACGCTCGGCTGCGTGGACGCTACGACCGACGAAATGCCTTCGTGCAGTTCGCGCAGCCGCTGTTCGAGCGAGCCTTTCACCTTCGGCGCGACCACGCCCGCTTCGACCAGACGCGAACGGCCGCCGGCAAATTCGATGACGCCGTAGCCTGTCGTGCGCAGGCCCGGGTCCACGCCGAGAATCCGCTGCGTCATTGCGGCGGCTGCGCGCTCGCGCTGTTGATGTAGACGTTGACGGGCGTGCCCGGTCGCGCGGTCGTACCGGCAAACGGCTCGGTGCGAACCACTTTGCCGTCGGCGCCTTCCGTCGTCGGTGTAATGTTGCCGACGGTGTAGCCGGCGTTGATCAGCGCGTGCTTGGCGTCTTCGAGCGCCATGCCTTCGGTATCCGGTACCTCGCCGGGAACCGACACCGTGATCTTCACCGCGTTGCCCTTTTCGAGCGGCGTTCCGCCCGCGGGATCTTGTGCGATGACCAGGCCGTTATCCGCCGACGCGGGATGAATCATGTACACGATGTCGACCGAGTATCCGGCCTTCATCAGCGCCTGGTTCGCGCTGATGTAATCGTTGTTGAGCACGCCGGGCACGTTGGAGAGGCCGCCGCCCGTGCTCACGACCACGTTGACCGTTTGCGAGTGATCCGCCGGGATCGTCGTGCCTGCGGTCACGTCCTGCGAGGCGATGACGTTCGGCGGCACGTTGCTCAGCGCGGCTGTCTCCGTGATGTTGATCGTGAAGCCGTCGCGGGCCGCGATGGCCCGCGCTTTGTCGAGCGTGAGCCCGATGAGACGCGGCATCTTGACCGGTGCCGGACCGTCGGAGATGACGAGCGTGACCGTCGAGCCTTGGCGCAGTTTCGTCCCGGCTTTCGGTTTCTCCGAAATGACGGTGTCTTTCGGCGACGGATCGAATTTGCGATCGATTTTGACGAGGAACTTGTCGTACGCCAAATCTTTTTGCGCGTCCGAAAGTGTGTAGCCCGTAACGTCGCGCACGCCGACGCTCGGCTTACCGGTACTCACGACCAGCGCGATCGTCGCGCCCTTGGACACCTGCGTTCCCGACTGCGGGTCCTGACTGACGATGCGATTGACCGCGACCGTGTCGCTCGTCTGCCGCGTGACTTTGTAGTTCAGTCCCGCATTGACGATGGCTTGCTGCGCCTGCGCGTCGCTCATGCCCACGTAATTGTCGACGGCGATCTGCGGCGTGGTCGGGCGCGTCGCAAAGTATGCGGCCGCCGCGGCGATGACGAACGCCGCGAGCACGAAAAGCAGATACGGACCGATCGAACGGCGACGCGCAGGCTCCTCGTCGACGGCCGTGCGGCGGTCGGGAAGGCGCGAGGGACGCGGCGGCGGCTGCGGCACGCCGATCGCCTGCGTCGGCGAATCGTCTCCCACGGCGTACGCGGCAACCGCCGGCCGCTCACGCGCTTCGCGCAGCGCCGATGCGACGTCGCTCGCGGATTGGAAACGGCGATCGGGTTGCTTCTGCAGCAGCCGGTTCACGATCGACGCAATCGCCGGGCTGACGCCGCTCTGCTCGGGATCGATCGCCGGCACGGGATCCGAAACGTGTTTGAGCGCGACCGTAACCGGAGAGTCTCCGGTGTACGGAAGCGTACCGGTGAGCATCTGGTAGAGAACGACGCCGACGCTGTACAAGTCGGAAGTCTCGTGCAGATCGAGACCTTGCGCCTGCTCCGGCGAGAGGTAGTAGACGCTGCCCATGACCAGACCCGGCCGCGTCATGGCCATCGTCTGTTGCGACATCGCGCGCGCGATCCCGAAATCGGAGAGTTTGACCACGTCGTCTTTGGTGATCAAAATGTTCGCCGGCTTGATATCGCGGTGCAGCAGTCCTTGACGGTGCGCGTACGCGAGGCCGTTGCAAATCTGCGCCGCGTAATCGATGGCAACCGGTTCGGGCAGTTTGCCGTCGGAGGCGATCATCTCCGCCAGCGACGGGCCGTCCACCAGTTCCATCACGATGTAATACGTTTCGCCTTCGCGTCCCACGTCGTACGTGTTGACGATGTTCGGGTGCGAGAGGCGCGCGGCGGATTCGGCTTCCTGGTAGAAGCGCCGCACGAACTCCTGGTCGGACGCGTACTGCTCGCGCAGCACCTTGATCGCAACGCGGCGGCGCAGCAGCGTATCCGTACCGCAATACACCGTCGCCATCCCGCCCTCGCCCAGTTTGCGATCGAGCTTATACCGATTATTAAATACGTGCGCTTCGTCTATCACGGTTTAAAAGGCGCTCCGCCCTAGGCTCCGTGGGCGCCGCGAAGATTTCATCATCACTTCGTATGTTCCAGGGCCACGCGTAGAACATTTTTTGCTATCGGTGCGGCGACGGCGGCGCCGTATCCCGCGTTCTCGACGACGACGGCGACGACGGCACGCGGATTCTCGGCCGGCGCAAAGCAGACGAACCACGAATGCGGCGCGCCCGACGGATTGGTCGCCGTGCCGGTCTTACCGGCGACGGTTACGCCGGGGAGCTGTGCCGAGGTTCCCGTTCCGTGCTGTACCACCGCGATCATCATCTTCTTCACGTTCTGCGCCGTATCCGCCGCTATCGGCGTCGCGAGCTCCGCGGGCCCGTAACTGCTCGCGGCGCCGCCCGGCCAGACAACCTGCCGCACGACGTACGGGCGCGGCTCCGAGCCGCCGTCGGCGATCGTCGCGGCGACGAGGGCCATCTGCAGCGGCGTCATCAGCAGCGCACCTTGGCCGAACCCCATCTGCGCGAGCTCTCCCGGCACGATGGAATCTTTGGGCGGTACCCGATCGCGCGAGGCCGGAATTTGAAAATCCAGGGAGCTTCCGATGCCCCAGCGATCCAGATACCGGTAAAACGTGTCAGTCCCCATTTTCAGCGCGATCTGACCGAAGTCGACGTTGCTCGATAACGCAAACGCACCGGTCAGGTCCTGCGTTCCCGTCGCCTCGGCTTCGTCGTCGTGCAGCGTGAAATTGCCGATGGTATAGTATCCGGGGTCGTAAAATGACGATTGCATCGTGACGGTCTGCGAATCGAGGGCCGCCGCCGCGGTGAAGATTTTGAAGGTCGATCCCGGCGGATAGAGGCCGTCGATCGCGCGATTGAGGAGCGGGCTGCTGCTATCGGCGCGCAGCGACGGAAACTGCGCGGGTAACGCGTTCGGGTCGAATCCCGGAACGCTCGCGAGCGCGAGGACCGCGCCGCTGCGCGGATCGAGCACCACGCCCGCGCCGCGCGAATACCCCGAAAGCAGCGAGTAGAGTTCGTTTTGAATCTGCGGCTGAATCGTCGTGACGACGTCCGCGCCGCGCGAAAGAGAACTCTTGCCCGCGAACGCCTCGGCGATCTGTCCGATCTGCGCGCCGAAATCGCCGGTGGTATCCGAGGGTGTGAGCGCGCGATCGTATGCATCTTCCAAACCGCTCGTTCCGTAGCGCTCGGAAACATAGCCCACGGTTTGCGCGAGCGATGCCCCGAAGGGATACACGCGTTTTCCCCCGGCGGTTTGCGCGAGCACGGTTCCGTCTCCCGCGAGAATACGGCCGCGGTGTGCGCCGAGCAGCGCGTGGCGCGGATTGTACGGATTTGCCGCAATACGCGGGCCTGCGACGACTTGCACGTACGCTTGCCGCAGAACGAGCATTGCGAAGAGAATTGCGAAGAGCGCGCGCAGGCGCGAAACGGTTGCCGCCGTCACGCCGTGCCGGCGCGTTCGCGCAGCAGCGTATACCCCTCCGGCGTGCGCACGGCCAAATATGCGTGCGAGCCGTCCCGTCCGAGCACGACGTTCAACACTTCGTGCGCGGTCGCGTCCTCGATTCCGGCGAGCGCGATCACGACGTCGACGCCGGCTTCGTCGAGCAGCGGCGGCGCGACGTACGCGGCGAAGGGAATCGTTTCGAGATGACGCGGTTCGTAGATGCCGGTGCGCCAGGGCCCGCGCTTGCCGAAGACCTGCCGGTGATAATCCCAGGCGCAAAGCTGCTTCTCACGCCACACGAAATGATCGCGCACGCAGAGCCTGCGGCACGCGCCGCATTGTGCGAGCGGCTCGGGCGCATGCACCAGCGCGTCCGTAATCTCGTCGGGAACATCCTCGATATTCAAAACGCTCGCATCGTCCAGGCGTGACGGCGGCTCCGACTCCCAATTGATGCGCGCGAGCAGTTCGATGTCGCGCAGCGGCGCAACGAACGCGCGCTCGTCATCGGGCGGAAACGTTTTATCGAGCCAGTCGAGCAGATTGGCGGTGGCAACCGTGACGTTTTGCCACGCATCGCCGGCGACGGTGCCGATGGGCGTCTGCGCGACGGGAACCAGATGCGCGGTCACGCTCGCTGCATCCGCGCGCAGGCTGCTCACGAACGCGAGCGTGCTGGCGTTTCCGCCCAGAACGAACGCGCTCGGCGCTTTCCCCGCGACGTTCAGGAACGAACTTGCGTCTGAACGCATCGGTACTCTTGAAGCGAGCGCGGCGGCCCGGCGCTGCTCTCGAGCGCTTCGGCGAGCGCGCGCGCGGTATCCAAACTCGTCAAACAGGCGATGTTCGCCTCCACTGCGGCGCGGCGGATGCGGTAGTTGTCGGAGATTTCCCGCGGTCCTTGCGCGTCGTTTATCACGAGGTCGACACGGCGTTCGTGTATCAGATCCAGAACGTGCGGCGAACCGTCGGCGATTTTGTTCACCTGCTCGCACGGAATCCCGTTTGCCTGCAAATGCTCGCGCGTGCCGGGCGTCGCGATGAGCGTATGCCCGAGCTCGACGTACCGGCGGAGAATCGGAATCGATTCTTCTTTTTCCTCGTCGGCAATCGAGACCAGAATACGTCCGCCTTCACTCGGGAGCCGTACTCCGGCGGCAACGAACCCCTTGCGCAGCGCGCCGGCAAAGGTCTCGTCGATGCCGAGTACTTCCCCCGTCGATTTCATCTCGGGGCCGAGAATCGTTTCCACACCGCGCATCTTGGCGAACGAGAAAACCGGAATCTTCACGACGACGAACGGCGCTCGCGGCGAGAGTCCCGTTCCGAACGGCATGTCGCGCAGTTTTTCTCCGAGCGCGATGCGCGTCGCCGCGGCAACGAGATTCACACCCGTGGCTTTTTGGATGATCGGCACCGTGCGGCTCGCGCGCGGGTTTGCCTCGATGATATAGAGCTGCCCGTTGTGGATGACGAACTGAATGTTGATCAGGCCGCGAATGTTCAGTTCTCGCGCGATTGCCGCCGTGACTTCGACGATGCGCTGCTTCATCTCCGGAGCGATCGTTTGCGTCGGATAGACGCTGATCGAGTCCCCCGAATGGATGCCCGCGCGCTCGATATGTTCGAAAATGCCGGGGATCAGGATGTCCTCGCCGTCGAATGCGGCGTCGACCTCCGCTTCCAAACCGCGCAGGTACTTGTCGACCAGCAGCGGCGCTTCAGCCAGAATCGGCGGCGCCGACTCCGCGTACGAGGCGAGCTGGCCTTCGTTGTAGACGACTTCCATGCCGCGCCCGCCGAGGACGTACGAAGGACGTACGAGCACCGGAAACCCGAGTTCGCGCGCGATGGCGCGCGCTTCGCGGAACGATCGCGCGGCTTTGCCTTCCGGGCGCGCGACGCCCAAACGCCGCAGCGCGGCGTCGAACTTCTCGCGATCTTCGGCCATGTCCAAACTGCGGCGATCGCTGCCGATAATTGCGACGCCGCGGCTCGCGAGCTTATCCGCCAGGTTGATCGCCGTTTGACCGCCGAACGCAAGCATGACGCCGCGGGCGTTCGTCGAGCGGAACGCGGCTTCGACTTCGTCCGCACCCGGCGGCTCGAAAATCAACACGTCGGAGACGTCAAAGTCGGTGGAGACGGTTTCGGGATTGTTGTTGATGACGACCGGCGAGCAGCCCGCGTCGCGCAGCGCCCATGCGGCGTGCACGCACGAGTAATCGAACTCGATCCCTTGTCCGATGCGAATCGGCCCGCTTCCCACCACGACCACCGCTTCTTTCGGCGTCGGCCGCATCTCGTCGCTCTCGCCGTGCGAGATATAGTAGTACGGTGACTTGGCCGGGAACTCGGCGGCCGCCGTATCGACCATCCGAAAGACCGCGGGCTGCCCGTGGCGGTGCGTCTGCGGCTGCCCTTCGCGCTCGACGATTTCTTTGATCTCGTAGAGCCAGAACTTGTCGATCGCCGAGAGGTCGATGATCCGCTCGATGCTCGTACCGCGCCGGAGCGCTTCCGCGACCGCGAACAGCCGCTCGTGCGTCGGATGCGCGATGACGTTTTCGAGTTCCGCGTCGCTCCACTGCGTGAGCGCGTTCCCCGTGAGCGTTTCGCGCTTGAGATCCAGACCGCGCACCGCTTTCATGAGCGCGTCCCCAAACGTGCGGCCGATGCCCATCGCCTCGCCCGTCGACTTCATCTGCGTGCCGAGCGAGGTGTCCGCAAGCGGAAATTTATCGAACGGCCAGCGCGGAATCTTCACCACGACGTAGTCCAGCGTCGGTTCGTACGCCGCTTTCGTGACGCCGGTGACGGGATTGGGGATCTCGTCGAGCGTCTGGCCGAGCGCGATGCGCGTGCTGATCTTCGCAATGGGATAGCCGGTCGCTTTACTCGCGAGCGCGGAGCTTCGCGAGACGCGCGGGTTCACTTCGATGATGCAGTACTCGCTGCGCTCGGGGTGCAGCGCGAACTGGATGTTGCAGCCGCCTTGCACGTTGAGCGCGCGAATCACGTTCAGGCTCGAGGTGCGCAGCATCTGGTATTCGAGATCCGAGAGCGTTTGCGAGGGAGCGACGACGATGGAGTCGCCCGTGTGCACGCCGACCGGATCGATGTTCTCCATGTTGCAGACGATGATGCAATTGTTCGCACCGTCGCGCAGCACTTCGTACTCGATCTCTTTCCAACCCAGAAGCGAGGTTTCGAGCAGCACCTGATGGATCAGACTCGCGGAGAGCCCGCTCTCGAGCGTCTCGCGCAGCTCGCGCTCGTCGTAGACGATGCCTCCGCCCGTTCCGCCCAGCGTATACGCGGGGCGCACGACCAGGGGATAGCCGTGCTCCTGGGCGAATGCGACGCCGGCTTCGATGTCCGTGACGATCGCGCTTTGCGCGACCGGCTCGCCGATCTCGATCATCTTGTGTTTGAAGCGCTCGCGATCTTCGGCGAGTTTGATCGTCTCGACCGGCGTGCCGAGCAGCTGCACGCCGTAGCGTTCCAAAATACCCGCTTCGTGCAGTTCGACCGCAAGGTTGAGACCGGTTTGTCCGCCAAGCGTCGGCAGCAGCGCATCGGGACGCTCGCGTTCGATGATGCCTTCGAGCGAAGCGACGGTAAGCGGTTCCAAATACACCGCATCCGCCACTTCGGGGTCGGTCATGATCGTCGCGGGATTCGAATTGACGAGGATTACCCGGTGGCCTTCTTCGCGAAGGGCGCGGCACGCCTGAACGCCGGCGTAATCGAATTCGGCGGCCTGGCCGATGACGATGGGGCCGGAGCCGATAACCAGGACGCTTTTCTCAGCCATGCTGAGAAGCCCACATTAGGCGCGTTACGGCGCGGTTACTGCAGGAGCGCCCTTCGCCTTTGCGAGTTGCTCGCGGTACCAGCCGACCGTGTGCCGCAAACCTTCTTTAAACCCGACGACCGGGCGATAGCCGAACGCATACCACGCGGCGCTGATGTCCGCGAGGGAATGCTTCACGTCGCCCACGCGCTCGCCGTCGTACACCGGTTCCCCGCGAAATCCGGTCACGAGCCTGAGCAGATCGTAGACTTCGTTCAGCGAGAAGCGTACGCCGGTCGCGATGTTGAATGTGCGCCCCGCGATCGCGCTCGCGTTTGCCCCGGCGGCGAGCAGATTTGCTTCTACGACGTTATCGACGTACGTGAAGTCGCGGCTTTGAGATCCGTCTCCGAAGATCGTCGGCGCGCGGCCTTCGAGCATGCACGTAATGAATTTCGAGAGCACGCCCGAGTATTGACTGGTTGCGTCCTGCCGCGGTCCGAAGACGTTGAAATACCGCAGCGCCGTCGTCTCCAGGCCGTACACGCGATGAAAGGCGCAGGTGTAGAGTTCGCCGCAAAGTTTCTGCACGGCGTACGGTGAGATCGGATTCGGCTTCATGTCTTCCCGCTTGGGCAGCGTCGGCGTATCGCCGTACGCGGAAGACGACGCGGCGTAGACGACGCGCCCGACGGCCGCCTCGCGCGCGGCAAGCAGCAGATTCAGCGTTCCGTCGACGTTCGCGCGGTGGCTCGTCACCGGATCGGCGATCGATTTTGGAACCGACGGAATTGCGGCCTCGTGAAAGATGCAATCCACGCCCCGGCAGATCGCGGCAAGAAGCTCCCCGTCGTTGAGGTCGACTTCGTGAAACTCCACGTCATCGAGCAAACCGTCGAGGTTCTCGCGTTTCCCGGTTTTGAAATTGTCGATCGCGCGTACGCGCTCGCCGCGCTCGAGCAGCGCGCGAACCAGAGCGGAACCGATGAAGCCGGCTGCGCCGGTAACCAGATACGTCGTCATCCCTGGTGGGAATCGTAACGGCCGCCGCGCCGTGCGGGCCAGTGCCGAACAGGCACGCGCCGGCGGGACGGCAGGCCCGTACGCGCGGGCTTTAGTCCACCAGTAACCGCAAAGCAGGCGAGGGCTCCATCCCATGCTTCTCCTGCAAATCCCCGGCATAGCGGCGGTAGGTCTGAAGCGCGGAAGCGCGGTCGCCCCGCGCCAGATGCACGCGGATCTCGAGTTCGTACGCGGTTTCGTCCAGCGGATCGAGCGCAGCCAGCGCTCGCGCGATCTCCAGCGCGCGATCGGGGGCGCCTTCGCGCAGCGCGCGATTCGCCAGGTCTAAGCCGATTTCGCGGGCCGCGTTGCACAAGTCGCGCTCGAACGGGACAAACCATTCCCACGACTCGTAGGCTGCGGGCCGGCCGCGGACGAGTTGTTCGAAGATGCTTTCCAAACGCGCTTCGATCGCCTTTGCGACGCTGCGAGTGCGAATCGCGCGCACGATCTGCGGCAGAAAGCGGGTGTCGACGACGATGTCCTCCGCCAAGCGATAGCCGCGCTCCGTCGTGCCGATTGCGCCGGGCGCACTCAGATGTTTGCGCGCGCGATAGACGCACATTTTGAGCGCGCCGTACGCCTGCTCGCGCGGCAGGCCCGGATAGAGCCGCTCGCAGAGCACGTCGACGGAGACTTCGCGACCTTCCGCCGCCAGCGCGACGAGCAGTTCGAGCGAGGCGCCGCGCATGGGCAGGTCGCCGCCGTCCTTAGAGATTTTGCCGGTGACGATCTCGATCTGCACGTTCGGCCGGCCGTGTTCGCCGGCTTCGAAAGGCAGTTCGACGAGTTCGACTGCCACGGCATCGCGGTCCGGCGCCGGCGGCCGGCGCCCGCTCTCCGCGTACGATTTCAGCAACGTCGCGATCTGCGCGCGGGCCGCGTCGACCGTTTCGCGTACCGTCCCGCCGAAGACGCGCAGCGAGGGAAACGCGCGCACGTAGGCTTCGAAGCGCTCGTCGGCCGCCCGCACGACGATGACGCGATACCGCAGCGTCATGGCTGCAGGCGCCGCATCGACCAGGTTCCCTGCGTGCGAACGAACTCCAGACGATCGTGCATGCGGTTCGGACGGCCTTGCCAAAACTCGACGCGCTCCGCCGCGATGACGTACCCGCCCCACGAGTGCGGACGCGGCACCTCTTCCCCTTCGAAGCGCTCTTCGTAGTCGCGTACCCGCTGATCGAGCAGTTCCCGGTTTTCGACGGACTCGCTTTGCTCGGAGGCCCACGCGCCGATCTGATGACCGCGCGGACGGCTCGCGAAATACGCGTCCGACTCGTCCTCCGCAAGTTGATGCACGGCGCCTTCGATGCGCACCTGGCGCTCGAGCTGCGGCCAGTAAAACAGCGCGGCAGCGTGCGGATTCTCTTGCAATTCGCGCCCTTTGCGGCTGAAATAACTCGTGAAAAACACCAGACCCGCCGAATCGAGCCGCCGCAGCAGCACCATGCGCGACGAAGGCCGGCCGTTCGCGCACGTGCTCACGCACATCGCGTTCGGTTCCGCGACGTCGGCCCGCGCCGCGTCGTCGAGCCAGCGCCGGAGCTGCTCGAGCGGATCGCTGCCCACCTGCTCTTCATGCAGCTCCGTTCGCTCGTAGCTCCTGCGCATGTGCGTCAAATCTATCTCGTCCAACTCTTTCACCAGCGTCCGAATGCAAGGCCCGCCAAAAACGTCACCGCCATCAGGGCTGCGCCCGCCAGCGCGGCCGGAAGTGCAACATCGACGTTCGCGCGACGCATTGAGGTGCTTCGTCCCAGACGCGCGAGCGCTTCGCGCAGTTGCGCGGCATCACCCGCCCGGCTATACGCACCGCCTGCCGCCGCTGCGTACGCGCGCAGCGCGTCCTCGTCGATGCCCGCGATCTGCAGCGTGCCCGGAATGAGCGCGCCGCTGTTGGTGCCGATGCCGATCGTGTAGAGCGCAACGCGCGCGACCCCAAGCGATCGCGCCGCAGACATCGGGTCGCTGCCCGCATTATTTTCGCCGTCGGTGATCAGCACGACCGCACGCGGGCCGTTCGGCGGCAAGATGCGGTGCGCGAGCGCCAGCGCGTCGCCGATCGCCGTCGCACCGTTCGGCGGGGGAACGGCGGCCAGCGCGTTTTGAATTTGATCGCGATCGCGCGTGGGCTGCGCGAGTACTTGCGCATCCGTCGCAAACGAGATGATGCCGATCGCGGTTTGCGCGGGCGCCTGCGCGATGAACGCACGCACCGCGGCGAGGGCGGCTTGCGCGCGAGTCGGATCGACGTCCGTCGCGGTCATCGACCCCGACGTGTCGATGCAGAGCACGACGCTCCCGCCGAGCGAGGGAACCATTGCCCGAACGCGCGGACCCGAAGCGGCCAAAACAACGAGCGCAACGGCCGCAAGCCATGCCGCTGCGAAGATCCGGCTCGGCCACTTGGACGGCGCCGCCGCGGCGATGAGAAACGGCAGATTCGAGTACGCGATCGTCTGCCGTGCGCGGCGCCGTTCGAACGCGCGGTAGAACAGCACGAATGCGACGGCCGCCGCAACCGCAAGCGCGAGATACTGCGGATGCGCGAACGTCATATCAAGCCAAACGCGCGCAGCAGCGATGCGCCTCCATCGGCTTCATCCAGAATGCCGGCACGCCAATGTGCGCGGGCGAGGCGCTCGAGCAGCGTCTCTTCACGCTCGCGGACCGCGCGCGCATACCGCTCGCGCTCGCGCCTGCCGAAGAAGAGACGCTCGCTCGCGCCGCTTTCGCTGTCGCGCACGCGTTCGAATCCGCCCAGCGGCAGGCCGTCGTACCAGGGATCGCGCGCGACCAGAGCGGTGCAGTCGAAGCGCAGCCCGAGTTTGAAGAGCGCGTCGTCATCCGCGGGCAGATCCCAAAAATCGCTCACCAGCAGCAGCGCGCTCCCCCGCGGCAGCACGTGCGAGGCGATTTCGAGCGCGCGCGTTAATTCGAACGGCTCGCCGGCCTCCAGATGCACGATACGATCGCTGCGGTCGGCCGCGCCGTACCACGCTTGCATCGCCTCTCCGGCACACTCGAGCAGCGAGCGCCGCCGTCCCGCGCGCATCGAATCCGAGTCATCGACGACGGCCGCAAACGTGAGGGCGACGTCTTCGAGGACGACGCGCGTCTGCAACTGCGCGGTCCGCGCGGTGGCTGCCCAGTCAATGCGCCGGATGTCGTCGCCCGGCACGTATTCCCGCAGTTCCACGAACTCGTATCCGTCGCCCCGATACATCACGGGCGACCCGGCGCCCGTGCGCCGTGGGCGCCGCCTGCCGCGCAGCAGCGCCTCCCGTATCGGTTTCACGGCGCGCGTACCGCCGCGATCGTCGAGAGCAAAATCTGCTCCGGATCGGCGCGTTCGACGGCGATGCGATGCGTGAAGCCGATGCGATGGCGCAGCACGAACGGAGCGACGAGCCGGACGTCGTCGGGCAGCACGAAATCGCGTCCGCCGAGCAACGCCTTCGCGCGCGCGACGAACGCGAGCGCGAGCGTGGCGCGCGGACTTGCGCCGTGTTCGACGTACGGCGAGGGCTTACGCGTCTCCATCACCAGATCGACGATGTAGTGCTTGATCTTCTCTTCCAAATGCACGGCGCGCGCCTGCTGCCGCCACTCCAGCACGTCGTCCAGCGTTGCGACGCCGCGCACCGGATGCGTATCCGCCACGGCGAAACGATCGAGAATGGCGCGTTCTTCTTCGTGCGAGGGCAGATCGACGCGCACTTTGAGCAAAAACCGATCGAGCTGCGCGAACGGCAGAGCGTACGTGCCGTCGGCATCGAGCGGATTCATCGTCGCGAGCACGATGAACGGGTTCGGAAGGCCGTAGGTCTGCGGACCGATCGTCACTTGCCGCTCCTGCATCGCCTCGAGCAGCGCCGACTGCACCTTTGCCGGCGCGCGATTGATCTCGTCCGCCAGCACGACGTTGGCGAAAATCGGTCCGAGCACGGTCGTGAACGCGGTTTCACGCTGATCGAAGACGCGCGTGCCGACGATATCGGCCGGAAGCAGATCGGGCGTGAATTGGACGCGTTTGAACTCACCTTCGAGCGCTGCCGCAAGGCATCTGCACGCCAGCGTCTTCGCAAGTCCGGGCGGTCCCTCGAGCAGCACGTGGCCGTCCGCGACGAGCGCGAGAACCAGCGACTCGACGACGTCACTCTGCCCGACGATCGTGCGCGTCAGGGCATCGATCAACACCGCGGGTTGCACAGCACCTCCTCAATCGCGTCATCCAAGCGCGTTTGCTCGACGAACGCCGCACGCTCCACCTTCATCAGCAGCCGCCGCAGCTTCGCATCGTTCGCACCCGGACGGCGCAGCACGTCGCTCAGCGTTTCGCCGTCGCTCGCCCCGGTGCTTCGCCAGAGCGCGCCGCGCAACGCGAGCACGCAGGCGCGATCGCGCCGCTCGCGCAGCACATCGAAGGCCTCGCTCACCTCGTCCTTGGCCGGCGCCGCCGCAATAGGCTCCGGTTCCGCCTCGTCGACCTGAGCCGCTCGCAGCACGACCTCACCCCGGCGCCGACGCCAAAACAGTGCCGCGACGACGAACACCAGCGCGGCGAGCAGCAGCAGATCGATCGCGACGAGCGCGATCTTGCGCAAGACGTCCCACGCGTCGTTCACCGGACCGCCGCCGACCGGCAGACGCAGTGAGTTCGAAATGAAGCGCTTGGGCTTGCCGTCGCGCGCGTCGATTGCATCCAGATACGCCGAACTCACCGAGAGCACGCCCCGCTCGTGGGCGACCAGCGTGAGCGTTTCTCGATACGTCGTGCCGGTTTTCCCATGCGTGAGCTGCCGGACGTCCCCGAGCTCTTCGGCGCCGAAAAACGTGGGCAGAAAGACGTTGCGAAGTTGCACGAGGTTATCCGAGACGCCGATGTTCAGCGTGACGTGGAACGGCTGCTCGGGCTGCGGATTCGCCGTATCGGAAGAGAGCGTAAAACTGCGTACGTGCAGACGCTGATACTGCTGCGCCTGCGCCGGACGCGCGAGCAGCAGAAACGCCAGGGCGAACGCTAGACCAAATCGTGCAGCCATTGCGCGAAGAGACGGCGCGCATCGAACGGCCCCGGCGAAGCCTCGGGATGGAATTGCACCGCCGCAATCGGCAGATCGCGATGGCGGAAGCCTTCGTTCGTGCCGTCGTTGAGGTTCACCATCGTCTGCTCGAGTGCGGCGGGCATCGATCGCGCGTCGACGGCGTACCCGTGGTTGTGCGCGGTGACGATGACCTCGCCGTGCTGCAGATCTTTGACGGGCTGATTGCCGCCGCGATGGCCGTACGGCAATTTGAAGGTACGCGCGCCGCACGCGAGGGCGAGCAATTGATGGCCCAGACAGACGCCGTACATCGGGCGTTTGCCGAGCAGCGATCGCAGCGTGTCGATCGTCTGCGGCAGATCGGTCGGATCGCCGGGACCGGGCGAGATGAACACCGCCTCGGGTTCGTAGCGCATGATCTCTTCTTCACTCGCGTTGTACGGAAGCACGGTCACGTTGGCACCGAGCGCCGTCAACTCTCGAATGATGGCCTTCTTCACGCCGCAGTCGAGCAGCACGACCCGCGGCCCGTTCGGATCGCCCTCGACGTGCTCGACCGTCGTGGCGACGCTCGGCACGAGTTCCTTGGTCGTCGCACGCCGCACGAACTCCACCAGTCGCTCTTCGGCGCTATGAAGCGCCGCTTCACCGACGGCGAGCGCCGCCCAAATCGTTCCATGCTCGCGCAGCGTGATCGTGATCGAGCGCGTGTCCGCATCGACCATTGTCGGGACCTTTTGCTCGTTCAGCCACGCGGGAAGCGTCGTGCGCGCGGCGTGATGCGAGGGATGTTCGGCGATGCGTTTTATCACCGCGCCCGCAACGCATGCGCGCGGGTATTGCGCCACCTCGCCGGAAATGCCGTAATTGCCGATCATCGGATAGGTGAACGTGAGGATCTGTCCCGCGTACGACGGGTCCGTGAGCGCCTCTTCGTACCCGGTCATGCCGGTGTAAAAGACCGCCTCACCGAGCGCGAGTCCTTCGAACTCCAGTCCGTTCCCGTCGAATCGCGTGCCGTCTGCTAAAAAAAGCGCTGCCTTGTTCACCTAGCCACCTGTGAGAGAATGCGTCCGTCCTGCATAACGAGTCTGCCGCCGACGATCGTCGCGAGTGCGCGGCGCGGAAGCGTCATTCCGGCGAACGGCGTGGATTTGCCTTTGGAATAGAACAGCGCCGGATCGACACGCCATGGCCGATCGGCAAAAATCGTAATGTCCGCCGGCGAGCCGGGTACGAGCGTTCCGCCGCGTACGCGCAGAATGCGCGCCGGATTCGTCGAAAGCAGTTCGACGAAACGCGAAACGGGCAGATCCGCAAGTGCGTACGCGTACGCGCCGACCGCAATCTCCAACCCCGTGAATCCGACGCACGCATCGTGCAGCGCGCCGCCTTTTTCGCTCTGTGTATGCGGCGCGTGATCCGTTGCGAGCGCGTCGACGGTGCCGTCCCGAACCGCGTCGCGCAATGCCCGCACGTCGTCCTCGAACCGCAGCGGCGGATTTACCTTCGCGCGCGCTCCAAGATGCGCGACGTCGGCTTCCGTGAAGACCAAATGATGCGGTGCGACTTCGCACGTGAGCGCGGCGGGACCGCCGTCCGCGCCCAGCACGCCCTTCGCCCAGCGAACGATCTCGATCGCGCTGCGCGTGGAGACGTGGGCGACGTGCAGGGGGCATTCGGCCTGCGCGGCGACGAGCACGTCGCGTGCGACGATGACGTCCTCGGAGACCGGCGGCACGCCGGCAACGCCGAGTTTGCGCGAGGTCGGACCGAGCGTCATCACGGTATCCTGCTTGAGCCGTTCGTCTTCGCAATGCACGATGAGCAGCTTGCGCTGCCGTGCCGCGCGCAGCATCACGGCGTTGTCCATCACGGTGTTGCCGTCGTCGCTGAACGCAACCGCGCCTGCGGCGGCAAGCGCGCCGTAGTCGGCGATCTCCGTTCCTTTACGCCCCTTGGTAATCGCACCGATCGGATAGACGCGCGCCAGGGAATCTTCTTCGCCGCGCTGCGTTACCCAACGCACGAGTTCCGGCGTGTCGAGCGCGGGATTGGTGTTCGGCATCGCGGCCACGGCGGTGAATCCGCCGGCAGCCGCGGCGGCCGTTCCGGTTGCGATCGTTTCCTTCTCCGGATAACCCGGCTCGCGCAGATGCACGTGCATGTCGATGAATCCTGGTGCGACATAGGCACCGGATGCGTCGACGATCTGCTCGCCGTCCTCGGCTGCGAGACGTTCGCCGAGCTCGGCGATGACGCCGCCTCGCAGGCGCACGTCGAAACGCGCGTCCAGCCGCTGTGCCGGATCGACGAGGTGTCCGCCGCGTACGAGCATGCTATGCCACTAACGTTCGGGCGCCGTTGACGAGAAAATCGAGCACCGCCATACGTACGCTCACGCCGTGCATGACCTGCCGCGCGTAGCGCCAGCCTGCAAACTCGAGCACCGAATCGTCGAGCTCGACGCCGCGATTGTACGGGCCCGGGTGCATGACGATCGTATCTTCGCGCAAGCGGCGCAGACGTTTGGAATCGAGCCGGTACTGCGCGATGTACTCTTCGTCGGTCAGCGGCATACTGGCGAAGCGCTCGCGCTGGATGCGCAGCAGCACGATGGCGTCGAGCTCGTCGAGCACGCCATCGAAATCCCGCTCGATGCGCACGTGCGGCTGCATGAAGTCCGCAGGCAGGAACGCTTCCGGGCCGATGAGCACGACCTCGGCGCCCAAACTGCGCAGTCCGGCGATACTCGAATGCGCCACCCGGCTATGCATGATGTCGCCCACCAAGCCGATCTTGCGTCCGCGTACGTCGCCGAACTCTTCGCGCAGCGTGTAGAGATCGAGCAGCGCCTGCGTCGGATGTGCGTGGCTGCCGTCGCCCGCGTTGACGACGTGTCCGTCGAAGACCAGGGCAACCCGGCGGGGAAACCCCGGTTCGGGATGGCGCACCACGATGACGTTCACGCCCATTGCCGCAAGCGTGATCGCGGTATCTTCGATGGTTTCGCCTTTGCTCAGGCTCGACTGGCTCGGCCAAATCGTGATCACGTCGGCGCCCAGACGCTGCTGCGCCAGCGTGAACGAGGTCATCGTGCGCGTGCTGTGCTCGAAGAACATATTGACGCACGCGATGCCTTCGAGCAACCGTCCCGGACGTCCGCGTTCGAAATCCGCCGTGCGCGTGAAGATGTACTCGATCTCTTCCGCGTTCAGATCGTCCAGATCGATGAGGCTACGCCTGGTCCGCAACGATCGCGACCTCGTCCTGCGCCGAGGGCTGTCCGTTTACGCTCACGACGACGCGTTCGCGGCGGCTGGTCGGAATGAAACGGCCGACGTAATCGGGCTGCACCGGAAGTTCGCGCAATCCACGGTCGACGAGTACGCAGAGCCGCACCGCCGCCGGGCGCCCCAGATCCGTCACGGCGTCGAGCGCGGACCGAATGGTGCGTCCGGTGTAGAGGACGTCGTCGATGATGACGACCGTCTTACCAGTCACGCTGTCCGGAATCTGCGACTCCGGCAACTCGTGCGTGACCTCGTCGTCACGATAGAGATTGATGTTGAGAAATCCCAGGGGCGGCTTCTTGCCGCTGATGCGTTCGACTTGCGCGGCAACCCGCTGTGCGAGCGCCTCGCCGCCGCGGCGAATGCCGATGAGGTATAGGCCGTCCTGCGCGTCTTCGGGCTCGAGGATCTGATGGGCCAGACGAGCGACGATCCGATCGATCTCCGCCGCGCCCACCAGAACGCGCCGCTTCACGGTCGATGCCGTCATTCGTCAACCCCCATCTCTTTGAGCGCGGCTTCCACACGAACGAGCTCCGCGCGATAGCCTTCGAGCTTTTCACGCTCCTTCGCCACGACCTCGGGCTTCGCATTCGCGACGAAGCGTTCGTTGGCGAGTTTGCCCTCGCCGCGCTGCACCTCGGCACGCAGACGCACGGCTTCCTTTTTATAACGTTCGGCGAGCACGCCCTTGGGCGCGAGTCCAGCTACGGCGCCCAGGCTCTCCGCAAGACCGTCACCCGAAGACTCGACCAGCTCGACCTTGCCGGCGGTATACGTGGCGAGCAGCGATGCAACGCCGTCGGGAACGCCGGCCGGGACTTCGAGCGTGAGCACGTCGCGCGGCTGCAGACCGATCTCCGCACGCAAATTGCGCAGCCGCTCGACGGTGCGCTGCAGCGCTTCGAACGCTTGCGCGGCCCCGCGATCGACCGGAATCTCGGCGAGGTCCGGCCAGCTCGCGGTGACGATCGTCGCGCCGTCGTGCGGCAGCGTGAGCCAGACTTCTTCCGTGATGAAAGGTTCTATCGGATGCAGCAGCCGCATGGCGTTGTTGAGCACGAACGAGAGCACCGCGGCTCGCGTGTCTCGCGCATGCTCGTCCTTCGTCGCTTCGACGTACCAGTCGCAGATCTCGTACCAAATAAAACGCCACAGCGTCTCCGCCGCAAGGCCGAAGTCGTACGCATCGAGCGCGGCACTCGCGTTTTGCGCGGCATCGTGCAAACGCGTCAATATCCATTTGTCCGCGATCGTCAGCGCGTCCGCGCGCGGAAGCGTCATCGCTTTCGGCAAACCTTCCGGCAGCGCGAGTGCGTAACGCGCCGCGTTCCAAATCTTATTGTTGAAATTGCGCGCCTCTTCGCAGCGCGATTCTTGAAAGCGAACCTCCTGGCTCTCCAGGCGAATCTGCCGCATCATGCCCATACGGAACGCGTCGGCGCCGTATTTTTCCACGAGATCCATCGGATCGATCGCGTTGCCGAGCGACTTGCTCATCTTGCGGCCTTGGGCGTCAAAAACCAGCGGCGTGATGCAGACGTCGCGAAACGGGACCTCGCCCATGAACTTGAGTCCCAGCATCACCATGCGCGCGACCCACAAGAAGATAATCTCGTAGCCCGTGATGAGGACTTGCGAGGGATACCAGTGCTCGAGCTCGGGAGTTTGCTCGGGCCAGCCCAGAATCGAAAACGGCCACAGGCCGCTCGAAAACCACGTGTCGAGCGTGTCGGGATCGCGCGTGAGCGAAAGCGTGCCGAATTTCTCCGCCGAGATTTTCAGCGCTTCTTCTTCCGTCTCCGCAACGACGACCTCGCCCGCCGGCGTATACCAAACCGGAAGCTGGTGTCCCCACCACACCTGCCGCGAAACGTTCCAGTCGCGAATATTTTCGAGCCATTGCTGATACGTGCGCCCGTACCGCTCCGGCACGAAACGCAAGCGCCCGTCGCGATACGCCTGCAGCGCCGGCTGCGCGAGCGGCTGCATCTTCACGAACCACTGCAGCGAGAGCAGGGGTTCGATCACCTCGCCCGTGCGTTCGCTGATCGCTACCGCGTGACGATACGCTTTCTCCTCGACGAGCAAACCGAGGTCGCGCAGATCCGCCAGAATCGCCTTGCGCGCTTCGTAACGATCCATGCCGTCGTACTTGCCGACGCCGATCTCGGCGCCGGTGACGCGCGCGCCGAGATCGAGCACGGACAGCATCGCGAGGTTGTGACGCAGTCCGATTTCGTAGTCCGTGGGATCGTGCGCGGGCGTCACTTTGACCGCACCGGTGCCGAACTCCGATTCAACGGATTCATCCGCGATAATCGGAATCGCGCGCTCGAGCAGCGGCGGCACGAGCACCGTCTTGCCGATCAAGGTTTTGTATCGCTCGTCACTGGGATGAACGGCGATAGCCACGTCCCCGAGCATCGTCTCCGGCCGCGTCGTCGCAACCTCGATGTAAAACGGCGCTTCGGTCCTCAGCTCGTTGCCGCTCTGAGCACTCCCCGAGGGCGCCGCAGTGCCGGGATACTTTATCCGCCACAAGTGCGCGTCGCGTTCGACGTGCTCGACTTCCGCATCGGAGATCGTCGACTGAGCCTTCGGATCCCAGTTGATCAGCCGCTTGCCGCGATAGATGAGGCCCTCGCGGTAGAGATCGACGAAGACCTTGCGCACCGCCGCAGAGAGGCCGTCGTCCATCGTGAAGCGATCGCGCTGCCAATCCGGACCGAATCCAACCGAACGAAACTGCTGGAAAATCGTTCCGCCGGTCTGCAGCGACCACTCCCACGCATGCTTCACGTACGCGTCGCGCCCCATCGACTCGCGCGTCTTGCCTTGCGCGGCGAGCCGGCGCAGAAGCACCGTTTCCGTCGCGATCGCGGCGTGGTCGGTGCCCGGAAGCCAATCCGCGTTTTCACCCAGCATCCGGTGATAGCGCGCGAGAATGTCCATCGGCGTGTACGTCGAGCCGTGGCCCAGATGCGCCCGCGCCGTCACGTTCGGCGGCGGCATGCATATAATGAAAGGCGGCCGCGCGGGGTCCGGCTCCTCGTGAAAGTAGCCGGCTTCTTCCCAGCGGCTGTAGTGTTTGGGCTCGACGCTCTTGGGATCGTAGGTCTTGGGCAACTCGGACACGGTCACGGTCGCCTTGCGTTCGCCCTAAACCAATGGCCGCCCTCGGGCGGGCCCGCCTCTCTACCCGGTGTTCGTCCGCAGCCGGACGTCGGTGAATTCGCCCGTCTCCATCATCGTGCGCAGTCCGCGCACGATCTCGTCGCGATCCGCGGCCTTCGTAAGCACGGCGTTCGCGCCCGAGAAATGACAGGCTTTCGCCCAATCCGCACTGCGCATGCTCGTATAGACGGCGATCAGCGCTTTCGGTAAGAGCGTGCGCAGCAGCGTGATGAATTTGAGCGGCTCTTGCGACGAAAAATCGACGTCGATAAAGAGCAGGTCCGGCGGCTGCTCGATGAGTTGCCGGAAGTTCGCCTCGCCGGCGAACGAGTCCACACCCAGACCGAGGTCTTTAAAGACCTCGGTCAGGCTGTTCACGAAGAGCTCTTGTGGCTCGATGACGTGTACTTTCACGTGTTCTCGTGTCGTCGGCAGAGAGTGATTTAGGTTCACGCTAGGCGGTGATCATCGGTTCTTCTTCGGCCGTGGCATCGCCCGGCCCGAGTTCGTACGCCCCGTAGTCGGAGCGCCGCGGCACCACGCGATTGAGCACGAAACCGAGAATGTTTTTGACGCCGACTTGCGTCAGCCGGCGCAGCGCATTCTTCGCCTCGCGAAGATCCGTTGAGCCTGCCGAGAGTACGACCACCGTGCCGTCGACTTTGCGCGACACGACCGCTGCATCGAGATTGACGCTCAGCGCGGCGGTGTCGACGATCACGCAGCGATACTGCTGCGAGGCTTCGCCGAGCATGTCGTCCATGCGCTGGGACTCGAGCAATTTAATCGGATTCGGTGTGGGCGTACCGCTGGTAAGAATATCCAGGCCGGGATATTTCGTTTTCTGCACGACGTCGCCGAGCTTCGCGCGGCCGACCAGCACGTCGGAGAGCCCGCGCTCGTTCTTCATGTGCAGTTTCGTGTGAATCGACGCGCGTCGAAGATCCGCATCGACGAGCAGCACCCGCGGCTCGAGTTCCGCCATGGCCAGCGCGACGTTCACGGAGATGGTAGACTTGCCGTCACCCTGCGAGGGGCTCGTGGTGACGAGCGTCTCCAGTTTCGAATCGCTCGCGTACTTGATCGAGGTGACCAGTTGCAGGAACGATTCGATTGTGAGCGTGCGCACCCAAGGCAGCGCCGCAACGCCGTTACGCATACGCACGAGCGGAATCTGAGCCAGCGGCGGAAGCGCCAGTTCTTCTTCGACTTCGCGCTCGTCTTTGATACTGCCGTCGAGGTAGTCGATGACGAATGCACCGACGATGGCCAGCGTCAGACCGAGCAGAATGCCGAGCAGCAGGTTGAGCATCAGATTCGGCGTGACGCGTGCCGAGCCAGGCGTCGCCGGCTGCGTGACGGTCACGTCGCTGAGCGCCGTGTCCTTCGCGATATTGGCGTTATTGAATTTCTGCTGCAGCGCGCCGTACACGTCTTGCGCGGATTGCGCCGCACGCTGCAGGTCGGCCAGTTGTGCTGCCTGCGCCGGCAGTTTCGCGAGCGTCGGATTGAGCTGCGTGCGCTGGCGCTGCAGCTCGCCGATTTGTGCTTGATCGGCGGCAACTTGCGCCTGATACTGCGCCTGCTGCTGCTGCAATTGCTGGTAAAGCGGATTGGGAACGGTGTTCGTATTCGCGACGACCGTGGACTGCTGGCGCGCGATCTCGTCCTTCAGCTGGGCTTCTTGCTGCCGCAGCGCGATGACGGTCGGATGCTGATCCGTATACTGCTGGCGCGCCGTCTGGAGCTGCACGTCGACCTGCGAGAGCTGCGTCTGCAGCTGCTGCAGGACCGGGTTCGTAGCGACCGTCGTGCCGCCGGTGATGCTGGCGGGCGTGTGAGCGAGCTGCCCGCTCACGCTCCCAAGCTGCGCTCTCGCCTGCTGCATGTCGGCTTGCGTCTGTCCGATCTTGCCGTCCAGCGTGCCCAGCGTGTTGATGTACGACTGGGTCTGGGCGTTGATGTCCGCGATGTGGTGCGTCGCCTCGAAGTCCGCCAAACGCGTCTGCGCCTCGTGCATCGTCTTGTTCGCCTGCGGCAGCTGTTTGCTCAGAAAGTCGATGGCCTGCTGCGCCTGCGAGGAAACGAGTTGGCGCTGGCGGTCGACGACGACGCGGCCGAATTCGTTGGCAACGAGCGCGGAGGTCTTCGGATTCGACCACGTCACCGCCAGATCGATGATCGACGTGTTCGTAATCGGCTTGACGTTCACGTGCTGCAGCAGATCGTGCGCGGACATTCCCAGACGCAGGTTTTGCGAGACCTGACCCGCCACCGGGGTTTCCTGGAACAGTTCGACGTACGTTTCCGCGCTCTGTACGCCGCTGGCGGCGAGAAGCGCGTTAAGGAACGGCAACTGCGTATCGGTGTTGTCGTTGCCGGATGGGACCGCGCTCGAGTTGCCGGCGATGACCTTGATCTCCGTCGTATAGCTCTTCGGCACCAACAGCGAGAAGATCAGGACTAGACCGATAAACCCGAGGAAGATCGCGATCATCGGGCGGATGCGGCGTTGCAGCGTGCGCACGATGCCGTGCAGTTGCTGCGTCGATTCCGTCGCGGTGGTTGCGGCTACTGGTTGCCCAGCTGGCAGCGAATACATGGATGTGTTCTTCCTCGCTACGGTATGAAGCGTGAGAGTACGTACAGCAGGCCGGAAAGGATGCTGTCGGAGTGTTTGGCTCGAGCCTGCGGCACGTAGATCGTGTCGCCTTTTTCCAGCGCTACGTTCGCGTTCTTGTCGTTGCTTTGCAGCGCCTGATACAGGTTGACTTCCTGCGTGGTCTGTTTGCCGTCCGAACCGGTGCGGATCAAATGCACGTGATTCAGGTCGGACTGCGCGTTCGCGCTATTGCCGGCTTTGGCGATTGCGACGGCGAGCCCGTCGCCTTCGTTGACTTGTATCGGGCCGGGGTGGTCGACGGCTCCCGTGACGTTTACGAAGAACTGCACGGGGCCGGGGACGTAGACGACGTCGCCTTCACCGAGGCGCGTATCCGCCTGCACGTCGCCGCCGCGCAGCAGCTTTTGCAGGTTGACCTGCGTGATGCGGCCGTTCGGATCGGAGATGCGCGCCTGCGGATAATTTCCGTCCTGATCGCTCAGTCCGCCCGCGGCCGCGATCGCGTCCGATAAGCGCGCGTCCGAGCGCAGCTGGTATTTGCCGGGATTCTTCACGTCGCCGAGCACCATCACGTTGGGCTGTGCGAGCTGGGAGATCGCAATCGTGACGACGGGATGGCGCACGAATTTCAAAAGACGGTCTCGCAGGACCGCGGCCGCTTGCTCGGGCGTCTTCCCGGCTACCGCTACTTGTCCGATGAGCGGATAGGCGATCGTTCCGTCGTTGAGGACCGTGACGTTTTGCGTGAGCGATTGGTCCCCGTATACTTGGACGCTGAGTTGATCGCCGGGATGAATCACCGTACCCGGCGCTTCGGCCAGAGCCGGAACGACGGCGACGGCGGCAAGCGCGGCCGCAGCCGTGAGCGCCGCGATGAAGCGAGGGAGTTGTCGAAGCACGGATTTCACCACTTTCACTCGTTTGCGCCTATCGTACGATGGGGCGTGCGAGCCTGGTCAGAGGGTATCGTCCCCGGGCGTTGAGCAAAAGGTCGTCATCGCCATCCGGCGTTAGTGCAAGAGCCCCAACCGCCTTTGCTCGCTCGGGACTGGGCGCGCAAGCGCGCATTCTGCTATCACGGTAGGCATGAGGCCCGAACGTGCGCGCTGGTGGCTGGCCGGCGTCGTCCTTGTCGCGCTTGTGCTCGTGGGAGCACGTCTGGAGCGCCACTACCACCACCACGTATTGCGCACGGGCGATCGACTGGTTCCGATTCAAGTTTCCTCTTTATATGGGAGCGCGTACACGCTCTCTCCGGCGCACCGCCCGACCATCATCAACGTCTTCGCAACGTGGTGCACGCCCTGCCGCGAGGAGACGCCGGGGTTCGCCGCCGCGGCCCGTGGTTTGCGCGCACGCGGCTTCGACCTCGTCGGCATCGATCAGGAAGAAAGCGCGGCGGCGGTTTCGGCGTTTGCGCAGGAATTCGCGCTGCCGTATCCGGTCTACATCGACACCACCGGGGTCACGCACGATCTGCTCGGCGCGCGGGTTATTCCAACGACGATTCTGGTGAACGGCGACGGCGTGATCGTCTGGGAGCATGCCGGACCGCTCACCGTGCACGATCTGCTCGCGGCGATTTCACAAACGGAAAGTAACGGATGAGCGCAAAGCGCCGCGCAGTGGTCGTCGGCTTCGATTATTACGCCAACTTTCTCGCGCATCTCGTCAACGAGCACTCGACGCAGTGGCGCATGCACGCGTTCAGCGCATCGCGTTTCGGCACGATTCGCGCGCTGCTCGCGCTGCGGCGCGCGGACGCGCTGATCTCCTTCGGCGGCCCCGGACCGAACGTCGCGCTCGTCGAAGCCGCCCGCCGGCGCAATATTCCCGTCATCGTGATTTGGGCGGGCAGCGACGTCATCAAAGCGCAGGACGATCCATTCGAACTGCAGGTCGTCAAACAGGAGCGCTTCTATCATCTCTCCGACGGACCGTGGCTCATCGAGGAACTTGCCCTCCTCGGCGTTCAGGCAGAGTACGAACCCGTCACCGCCGTGCGTTCCGAAGGGCCGCTGCAGCCGTTGCCGCGGCAGTTCCGGGTGCTCACGTATCTGCCCGAACCGCGCCGCGACTTTTACGGAGCGAGCGTCATCTACGAAGCGGCGCGTGCGATGCCGGACGTGCAATTCGACGTCGTCGGCGCGGGTGCGCCCGATCCGAAGGCCTCTGCGAACGTCGCCTTTCACGGCGTCGTTACGGATATGCCGCGACGCATCGACGAGAGCGTCGTACTGCTGCGCGCGCCCGAACACGACGGCAAGTCCATGCTCGTCCTCGAGGCGCTCGCACGGGGCCGTCACGTCGTGTGGAACTACGAATTCCCGCACGTTCACACCGCGCGCGGCACGCAGGCGGTCATCGAGCAACTGCGCGCACTGCGCGCCCGCCACGAGGCGGGAAAGTTGGAATTGAACCGTGCCGGTCGCGATTTTGTACTCGAACATTTCGGCCGCGCAGACGTCGCGGCGCGTTTCGAACGGCGCCTCGACGATGCTGCAGCCCGCCAGGCGGCGCTCGCGCAGCGTCGCGCGCATCGCGTCGCAATATCGGGCCTCGGACTGTTCTGCGCGCAGATCGCCGACCACGTGCGTGCAGTCGTTCCCGACTGGGAGACGCGTTTGCTGCGCACCAATTCGCGCCTGGAGGTCTTCACCTCGATCCTCACGCTGCTCAGTTGCGACGTGTGGTATTCGATCGGCAGCCCCGTGACGGACCGCTGGGTGCACTTGGTTGCACGGCTGCTTCGCAAGCCGCGCGTCATCCACTGGGTCGGATCCGATATCGCCAGTTTGAACGAGCATCCGCAGTTGCGGGCGCTGCTCTCGAGCAGCAACGTCATTCATCTCGCGGAGGTCTCGTGGAGCGCCGAGCAACTGCGCAGTTTCGGATTCGAACCGCGCATCGCCCCGCTTCCGCCGCGGCATTACGAGGCGCGCTCCTTGCCGCTGCCCGAGCGGTTTACGATCATGTTGTACGTGCCGCGCACGCGCTCGGATTTTTACGGGCGGCGCGCGTTCGAGCGCTTGATGCAACACCTGCATGGAGAAGCGATCCGCTACGTCATCGTCGGCGGCGGCTCCATCGACGCGCCGCCGGGAACCGACGTGGTCAATCTGGGCTGGCGCGACAATCTCTACGACGCGTACAAAGACGTCAGCATGCTCATCCGCTATACGCCGCACGACGGTCTCTCGCTCATGGTGCTCGAAGCGCTCTCGTTCGGACGTCACGTGCTCTGGACGCAGCCGTTTCCGTTCGTGCGCACGATCTCCAGCTACAGCGACATGGAGCGGGAAGTGCGCGCGCTCCTGGCGCTCGCGCGGCGCGGTGAACTGCAGCCGCAACAGTCCGCCTCGACGCTCGTGCAGGAGCAGTTCGCACCGGAGGCTTGCACCCGCGTTATCGCACAGGCGTGGAACGACGCGCTGCATCCGCAGTTGCCTTCGCACCTGGTCGCGGAGGCGCCGTCATGATCGATCGCCTGAGCATGGATCGGTGGCGAGCGTTCGACGCCGCGCATCCGGCGCCGACGTTCTTCGCGCGTCCTGCGTGGGCGCTCGCACTCGCGCAAGCCTATCCCAACATGCGACCCGCGCCGCTGCGCGTGCGCCCGAACGGCGAATCCGCGGTCACCGTGCCGCTGATGCAATTGCACGGCGGACCGCTTCGCTGGAGAGAGTACTGCGGGTTTCCCCTGGGCGGATACACGTGCTTTTTGCAAGACGACGGAACCCTTGCCGCGCACGAGCACATGAACCGCGCGATCGGCGAGATCGCGCGCTTTGCCGACGCCGCGACGATTGTGCCGTGGCCGCTGGGTCCCGCGCCGGCAGCCGGTCGCGGCTACACGCAGCATGAAACCGCGCTCGTCGACCTTCGCGACGGCATCGAGAAGGCGCTTGCGGGTGTGGACGGTGCCTTTCGCCGCATGGCCGGGCAAGCCGCGCGCCGCGGCGTTGTCTGCGCACCCTCACGGGGTGCCGATGCGGTGGACGTGTATTACGAACTGCTCGAAGCGTCGGCGCGCCGCTGGGGCCTGGAGCGCCCGGGAATCCCGAAGAGCCTCATCGCCGCGCTCGTGGAGCACGGCGGCGACGACGTGGAAATCTGGTTTGCGCGCGCCGAGGGACGAGCGATTGCGGGCGGCGTCGTTTTGTACGGCTCGAAAGAATTTTTCTTCTGGAGCGCGGCGATGCTCGCGGAGTACGGCCGCCTGCGTCCCAGCAACGCGCTCAATTTCGCGTTGCTGCACGCTGCCGCGCAGCGCGGGATGTCCTGGTACAACCTCGGTTCGAGCGAAGGTCTTCCCGGCGTCGCGCGATTCAAGCGCGATCTCGGAGCGCAAGAGGCGACGTACTGCGAGCTCTCGCTCGCGCGCACTCCGTACAAACTCTATCGAAACGTCCGCCGCGTGCTGGCATCGCGCGCGAGCGCATAGGTATCGTCATGGTTACTGAAGTTCCCGTCATTACCGGTTCAGTCTCGCACCGCCGTACGGCGCGCATGCCCGAGCGGATTTCGCGCAATTGGCGCTCGGTTCTCGTGTGCGGCGATGCGGCGGTCGTGCTTTTCGTATCGCTGGTCGCGCTCAACGGCGCAACCAGCCGCATCGCGGCCGCCGTCGTCGTCGCAGCGATCGTGTGCGGCGTCTTTTGGGAGTGCGGATATTATCGCAAATCGTACGCGGTCTTTGCGCGCGATGAAATATACTATGCCTGCGCCGGCGTCGCGCTCGCGGCAATTCCCGTTTTGATTATCTTATCTGCGGTTGCGAACGTGCCGCTGCTCTCGATCGTCCTTTCGCTGGTGTTCTCCGCGGTCGGTACGGCGGCGCTGCGCGCGCGCATGCATCTCGAACGCCGCCGCGGCGGCCCGCCGTACGCCGGTATCGACACGATCACGCCCGGCGCGTGGCACGATCGCGAATCGCCGTGGTTCTTACTGAGCAAGCGCATCTTCGACGTGACCGTTGCAACGCTCACGCTCGTGATTGCTTCGCCGATCATGCTGCTTGCGGCTCTGGGCGTCGTTATCGAGAGCGGTGCGCCGGTGTTCTTCCGTCAGGAGCGCGTCGGCGAAGGCGGACGTCCGTTCTCGATCTTCAAGTTCCGCACGATGCGCCAAGGCGACGATACGCGCTGGGTCAAACCCGGCGACGACCGTATCACGCGCGTCGGCGCGTTCTTGCGCCGTACGAGTATCGACGAGCTGCCGCAGCTCTTCAACGTCCTGCGCGGCGAGATGTCGATCGTCGGACCGCGTCCGGAGATGGTGGAGTTCGCGTCTTCGTTCGCAAAAGAGATCCCCAACTACGACCAGCGCCATGTCGTCGCGCCCGGAATTACCGGATGGGCGCAGGTGTACTACAAACGCAATCTTCAGCCCGCGGATATGCCCGACGTGCTGCCGTTCGATCTGTTTTACGTGGAGCACGCGTCGGTGCTGCTCGATGCGGCGCTCGTACTGAAGACCGGCGTCGAAGTCGTGTTTCACCGCGCCGTGTAGCGGTTATACGAACACGTATAAGGAGATACTGTGGCGCAGCCGATGGGGACGAGGGTGATGTATGACGGGCTCTACACGTTCGTCATGCGCATTTTTAATGCGGCGTGCGCCGCCGGCCTGGGCATCCTCACGGCCAGGCTCCTTGGGCCCGCCGGAAAGGGACTCTACGCGCTTCCCGGCGTGGAAGCCGGACTCGTCGTTTCCATTTTCAGCGGTCTGGGAAGCGCGCTCAGCTACTTCTTACTCAACCGCAAGCTGAGCGGTCGCGTACTCTTCACCGCGCTCGGCGTCGGCGCGCTGTTCTTGTGCGGCGCGGCAGTCGTGCTCGTGCCGATCGCGCTGCTCTCCGGTGAGCGCTGGGCGCTTTTTCCGGCCCTTGCGTCGCTGCCCGGCGCGGCAGCCGTGAACCTCGCGGCCGGATACGCGATCGGCGTCAAACGCGTGCGATACTCGACCGCAGCAAACGTCGCCGTAACCGTGTTCATGCTGGCGCTGATGGCCGCGGGGCTCTTCCTCGTCGGGCGTTCCGCACACGTCGCAATTGCGGCGTGGATCGCCGCAACCAGTATCGTCGGTCTGGTCGCGCTCGCGGCCGTTGCCGTGCACGCGCGCCGCTTGACGGGAACGCAGACGGTGAGCGGGCGTGAATTCGGATTCTTCGCGCTAAAAGTCGGTTTGGTGAATCTCGTATCGCTCCTGAACTACCGCGCCGATCTGTACATCGTTGCACTGCTCACCTCACCGGCGGAGCTCGGGCTCTACACTGTGGCCGTTTCGGCGGCTGAAAGTCTGCTCGTCCCCACGCAAGTCACCGCGCTCGTCACCTCGCCGCACATCGGTTCGCTGGAAGCAAAACAGGCCGCGACCCTAGCGGCGCAGTGCGTGCGGCACAACGTCATTATCGCGCTCGTCGTGTGCGCGGCACTATTCGTCTTCGCGGCACCGCTTTTGCGGCTGCTCTACGGTCAAGCGTTTCTTCCGGTCGCACCGGCGCTGCAGATTTTGCTGCTCGGCGTGTTCGCAATGTCGCTGGGCAGTCCGATGGCGAGCTATTTCACACTCAAACTGGGGCGTCCCGAGGTCCCGCTCTCGCTTGCGGGCGCCTCGGCGCTGATTTGCATCGTCACGAGCCTGGTGCTCGTGCCGACGCTCGGGATCTACGGCGCCGCGGTCGGCTCGAGCGCCGCGTACATCGGCGGTCAGATCGGAGCAACGTGGTACTTCACGCGCTCCACGGGTGTCGAGCTCGGCGAACTCTTACTCCCCACGCGCGCCGATTTCTCCGTGTATTGGCGCTTCTTAGGACGCCTGCTCCGGGACGGCCGGGCGCTGGTTGCCCGCTAGGCAGGCAACTCCCAATATTATGAGTTTGTGCCGATAGTGTAGGGTGCTCCTTAAGGAAAGGAGAGCACCCGCGATGCAGACCGCTCAATCGTCTTTCCTACGTCTGATTACCGTACTTTTTCTGACGACCGCGCTCGCCGCATGCGGCGGCGGTGGCGGGTCCGGTGCCGCCGGCTCCGGCGCGATTCCCCCGCTCGCGCAGGCAACGCCGGGTGCAAAACCGACCGCGAATCCGACTGCCGGTCCCACGGGAACGCCCGCGCCGCGTGCCACGGGAACGCCCGCGCCGCGTGCCACGGCAACGCCGGCCGCCACGCCAACGCCTGTTGCGACCCCAACGCCGGTCGCCACGACAGCACCCGCAGGCAGTGCACCCAAACACGTTCTGACAGCGGGTTACGTCTACGGATACGCGGGCGTGCCGACGAGTATTCCGGCTGCGACCGTCGCCCAGTACATGGATTGGGCGATAACGTCGTCGACGTACGTGGCGGCGCTTAAGGGCGCCGGCATGAAGACCATGTCGTACGTAAATTTTTGGCGGAACTACAAGAGCGATTATCCGCAGACCGGATACACGGATTTGGCGCCCGGCGGCGCAGACGCTTCGGCGGAAGCGAAAGACTGCAGCGGCAACCCGCTCTACGACAGCAGTTACGGGGGCGGCTACGAAGCGGATGCGCGCACATCCAGCGCGCTCACCCATGCTCAACTCGTTACCGGCAACGGTGCTGCGGTGAAACAGAGCGGGTTCGACGCGATTTTTTCGGACGACACCGGCGCGGTGTGGGGAATGGTTCCCTGCGGATACGTGCAGTCGTCGTACGATGCCGCTGTGAATTCGGTAGATTCGGCTTTGGGAGTTCCGATGTGGATCAACGCGCTCGGAGGTTTCGCCGATCCATCCAGCGCGGACGATCTTCTGCAGCCCGCGAACGTCCTGGGTTCGATGTGCGAACTCTGTTACGGCGCAAACGGGTCGACTGGAGACTATGTGACCAGCGGCACAACCTGGATCAACACGGAAAATGCCGAGATCGGCGCGGCGGCGCAACACAAGATCTTTTGGGCATACGCGCGCGTAACCGGCGATCCGTCGACTGAAACGGCGCTGCGCCTCTACATCTATGGATCGTTCCTGCTCGGCTACGATCCGTCGTACGCCATGTTCCAAGAAGCCTTCAAGACGGCAAGCGGTTTTCCGGTCATGCCGGAATCAGGTTTGGTTGCAGAGCACCCGCTCACGACCTATGCCGCGGTTCAAAATTATCGAACGGCCGGCGGTGCCTACGTTCGCGAATTCGCCGATTGCTATTATGGCGGCACGGCGATTGGAAAGTGCGCCGTCGCGGTGAATCCCGGAACATCGGCCGTCGGGTTGTCATCTTCCGGTTACTCGCACGCCGTCACGGTGGCCGGCAGCGGCGTGCTCGACGGCGGAGTCGTCCGGTTCGACGGCACGCCGCCTTCTACGCTCTCCCCGACGAGCGCTGTTATCCTCGTTCAGTAGATAAAGGAGCGCCGTCCGTCGCGGTTAGGGCCGACTACCCACCGCGGGGGTGCTGATCCAACTTACGGCCCGCGCCGCCCGGGCCGTACAATGAGCTCCATGGTCGGATACCTGCGGCTAAAAGAACGTGGCCGGCGCGCTACGCTAATCGGCATTGGCGTGGCCTCGGTCTTGGGCCTCATTGCCGCGCGCGCCGCAACGGCGCTGGCCGGAACGAAAACCGGCGTTGCTCTATCCCTGCTCGTCACCATCGGACCCCCGCTGCTCTATGCGGCCGTGATGGCTCCAATCGTCTTTCCGCTCGGCGCCTACGTGCTGCTCGTGCCGCTGGACGGCTTGCTCGATACCGGCGCGCTGGGCACTGTCACAAAATTGCTCGGCGCGTTGACCGCCGGCGCACTCTTGCTCTACATGTTGAGGTGTAAACGCGCGATCGAACCGCCGCGCGCGTCGGCATGGTGGCTGCTGCTCTATCTGTGGACGACCGCCAGTCTATTTTGGGCCATCGATACGCAAACTGCCGAGCAAGCGTTGCCAACGGTGCTCGAACTTTTCGGCCTGTACATCGTGGTCGCGATGTTTCCGATCACGAATTCCGGCTTACGCAGCATCGTGAACATGACGATCGCCGGATCGGCGATAGCGGCAGTCTATGCAGTGTACTTTTTTCACACTGCGGCCGGGCAAGCTGCCGCGGCAAACTCGCGTCTGTTCCTTTCCACGGACAGCGGCGTCATTAACCCGGATCACTTAGCTGCTGCAATGGTGCTGCCCGTGGCGCTTGCCTGCATCGCGGTCATCTATAATAGGAACCTGCTGATCCGGCTAGCGTGCCTCGCGAGCGTGGCGGCGATGCTCTGGACCGTAGATCTTTCCTCGTCGCGCGGCGGTGCGGTCGCAGTTGCGGCCGCGATACTGTATCTTTTGATCCGCGATCGCCACCGGCTCGTGCTGGGGACGGGATTGGGCGCACTCGTCGCGCTGGTGCTTGCGACGAGCGGGCAGTCGCTCATCCAGCGCTTTGCGACCGCGTCGGTGAACGGCGGAGCCGGCCGTACGGATATTTGGCACGTCGGCCTCTTGGCCTTCAAAGAACACTGGCTTTTCGGCGCGGGCTACGCGAACTTTCCGTTTGCGTACGATGCGGCTTTCATTCGCGTTCCCGAGTTGTTTTACACCAAATGGCATCGGGCCTCGCACGACATTGTCCTCAACACCGCGGTCGAGCTCGGTGCAATCGGACTGCTGCTCTTGATCTGCGCTTGGGGCAGCCATTTCCGGCTGCTTTCATTCGTGAAGCCCGATCATCACCTTTATCCGTTGCGATTGGCACTCGAAGCGGCGATTGTCGGATTGTTCATTGCGGGACTGTTCGCAGACATCATGACCATGAAGTACGCGTGGATGCCGTTCATGCTCGTCGTTCTTGCCCGCAACGCCGTTTTATCCGAAAGGAACGCGAAGTCCAATGCCTGAGCGCTTCATCCCGTACTGCCGTCCGGACATCTCTGACACCGAGATCGCCGCGGTCGTCGATTCCATGCGGAACGGGTGGCTCACGACCGGGCCGAAGGTTCACGAGTTCGAGCAGGCTTTCGCGCGAGCGTCGGGCGTGAAGCACGCGGTCGCCGTAAACAGTTGTACGGCCGCGCTCCATATCGGACTTCTGGCCGCGGGAGTGCAGCCGGGCGACGAGGTGGTGATGCCGGCACTCACGTTCGTCGCGGGTGCGCAATGCACGCTCGAGATCGGTGCGACGCCGGTGTTTTGCGATGTCGACGAAGAAACGCTTACCGCCCACGTCGAGCAATACGAGCAAGTCATTACGCCGCGAACGAAGGCGATTATCGCCATGCCGTACGGCGGGCGGCCGATGAACGTAAAGCGCCTTGCCGCATTTGCCCGCGAGCGCGGCCTGATTCTCATTGAAGACGCCGCGCACGCCGTCGGCATGCTCGACGACGGCGAATGGGCCGGCGCGCGATCGGCGCTTGCAGCGTACAGTTTTTATGCGACGAAGAATCTGACGACGGCCGAGGGCGGTGTGCTCCTGACGAACGACGATGCGATCATGGAGCGCGTTCGCGTGCTCTCCCTGCACGGCATGGATCGTGACGCATGGAAGCGCTATACCGCAAAGGGCTCCTGGCAATACGACGTTCGCGAACCCGGTTTCAAATACAACATGCCGGATATCGCCGCGGCCATCGGCATCGCGCAATTGCAGCGCTTGCCCGAGATGCAGGAACGGCGCGATGCAATCGCGGCGCGGTATCGGAAAGCGTTTGCAGACGTGCCGGGGCTCGCTTTGCAAAAACCGGTCGAGGGTACGCGCGATCGCCACAGCTGGTGCATGTTCGCCGTGTGCATCGACCCGGACGCCGCAGGTATCTCCCGCGATGCGTTCATCGAGGAACTCAAAGCGCGCAACGTCGGTACGAGCGTGCACTATATTCCGACGCATCATTTCTCGGGATACCGGCGTTTCGCGTCCGATTATCTCTCCGTAACGGACCGGATCGGCCGCTTAATAGTATCTTTACCGCTCTATCCCACGCTGTCCGACCAGGAAGTCGAACAGGTGATTTCCGCCGTGAAATCAGTCACAATCGGCCGAAAGCAGCCAGCCGGTACGCTCGCCTGCTAGGCGCTTTACAGTGCCTTTGCATGGGATGAAACTTTTTTCCCACTGTGGTACGGTCGCCGCGTAGCTTCGCGCGCCAGTGAACTACCAGTGGGGAGGAAAAATTGCATTTCATGCGTGCATCAGCGCTCATCGGAGCGCTGGGATTAGCGTTTATCGCTGCGGGATGCAGCGGTGGCGGAGGAGGCGCAACGCCTCCGTTACCGGTGAATCCGCAAACGGACACCGGGGTGGGCAGCGCAATAGACAGCGGCACGGTGGATACGGGCTCGGGCAACTTGCAAAATATGAGCACCACCACCAACACCGAGGACGCCACCATCACGGGGTCCCTGAAGACAACCGAACTGTACGGACCGATCGTCGCTTTGAAGACCGGCGGTTTCCAGATGCAGGCGCAGGCCGGAGTCGGATACGTCAACATTTATCCGACGTCAAGTACGCACAAATTCTATAGTGGGCTTTCTCCGGCGGTACATGAATACGCCATCGTCACCGCGACGGGCAACGTCGGCGTCTCGCCGAGCCCGGTGATGATTGCGCTGTACAAGTCGCAGCCCGGTACCGTAACGGTCACCGGAACGGTGACGAGCGAACAGCCCTACGGCGTCGCAATCAAACTCGACTCGAACGGTTCGTATATCCCGGTCGGCTTCAACTCGAAAACCAACCTCTACGGGTTCATCGGCACAAGCGTACACGTTTCCGCGACGGGAACCGGAACGAGCGGCGTGCTCTTTCCGACCACGGTGAAGAATACGTCCAGTACGTCGAGCACGACGACAACTTCTTCGAC
>DATEHZ010000104.1:0-6524 GCA_035279385.1 Vulcanimicrobiaceae bacterium
CCGCCCACCCCTTGCAGAAACCTGAAAAGCTGTGCACGTTTTATCCCCGCAAGAACGCGGCGAAACCTCCCAAGCCGCCGCCATTATTGCGGCGGCTGAAACTGCGTTGCGCGCCGCAATTCCTCGGCCAGTGAGGTTACCGTCTGATCATCGGGCAGATCCAGATTTTCCTCGCGAACGAGCTGTAAGACAATCGCTTCCGCGTGACGCGCGCTCGGCAACGATTTTTGATGTGCGAGTTTAACTGCGGTTTGATGGATGCGCTGCCAGATGCGGTCGACGGGTGCTCTCATCGTTTGCCAGCATGCGCTTTAATGCTGGCCGGTGTCTGTTCGAGAGCGAACGTACAATGGGGAAAAAGGGCTATCCGTGACCGACTTTACCTCGAACCAAGTGCTTGCCGAGCTGCCTGCGTCCTCACGCGACGCCATTACCGCCCGCTTGAACTGTGAAACGATGCGGCCGTGGCAACTCGTGCGCAACGAACACGAGCCCATCGACCGCGTCTACTTTCCGATCGACGGCGTGATTTCGGTGGTGAGTTTGATGGAAGACGGTGCCGTCGCCGAATCGTACACCGTCGGACGTGACGGTATGGCGGGATCGGAGACCGTGTGGGGCGACGAGCGACTCATCTTTCGCATGATATGCCAAATCCCGGGCGAGTTCTGCTGGATCGATGCACGAGAATTCAAAGCGATCGCGCACCGCGATCCCGCGGTCATGAAGATCGTGCATGCATACGCGCATTGCATCATGGCGCTTACCGGACGCTCCGGCGCTTGCAACTTGCTTCATCCCGTCGTCGAACGCTGCGCGCGCTGGCTGCTCCTCTGCCACGATCGCGTCGGCAAAGAAACGTTCGAACTCACGCAAGAGATACTCGCGACCATGCTCGGCGTGCATCGTCCCGCGGTGAGCATCGCCGCGGGCACGCTGCAAAAAGCCGGCCTCATTACCTACACGCGCGGCCGCATCACGATTGCGGATCGCGCGATGCTGGAAGACGCGTCCTGTGAGTGCTATCGCGTCGTCGCTGACGAGTTTTGCCGGGTGCTCGGCGGTCCGCCGCCGATGCGTTAAACCGAGATTGCTTCGCGCATCGGCACGTATTCGTCGTCCGCCGGAATCGTGCCGGTGTTCGCCATCGAGGCGATGAGCGCCGCGATGCGGCGCGAACTGCGCTTGGGCGCGACCAGTTCCTGGTTATGCCGCATTGCCGCCATGCGCTGCGGATTGTTCACGAGCCGCTGCACGGCTCGAACGACCTCGGACGTGCTGTTGATTGCGACTTCGCCGATACCGTTGTGCCGCACGAACTCCACGTTGCCGCGCTCTTGCCCGGGCACGTAATCGTACACGACGACGGGCAATTGCGCCGCATTCGCTTCGGCGAGCGTACCCGGTCCGGCCTTGGTTACGAGCAAATCCGCCGCGCGCATGAGTTCGGGGATTTTGTCGGTGAAGCCCATGACCGTCATCGGCGTGCCGAGCGCGGGAGCCAAATCGTCCAGTTTTGCGCGCAGCGTTTCGTTGCGCCCGCACACGACGACCAAGTGCATCGGCAGATTCGCCTTTGCCAGCGCCATCGTCGTCGGCATGAGTTTGCCGCCGCCTTCGCCGCCGGCCATCAGCAGCGTCACGAATTGCCGCTGCGGCAGATGCAGTTGATCGCGCAGTTGCTCCTTCGTACCGACGACGTCGTCGAACTTCGGATGAATCGGCTGGCCGAGCATGCGCAGATGCGAGCGTTTCACCCCGCGCGAGAGGGCACGTTCGTAGACCTCGCGCGCCGGAACGACGACGGCGTCCGCTTCAGGCATCAGCCACGATTCGTGCACTTTGCCCAAATCCGTGATCACGGTGACGATGGGAATATGCTGCATGTGCGCGTCGGCACGCGCGCGCAGCGCCGCATGGTTGAGCAGCGGATGCACCGAGACAATGACGTCGGGCTTGTAATTGTTGAACAGATCGCGAAGGCGCTCGCGATAGAGCGGCTCGCAGAAACGGACCAGGGCTTTATAGCGGCGGCGTCCGTTGGTGGCGTAGTAGAGCGCACCGTAGACCGGCGGCGCGTAGCGCAGCGCGGTCGAGTAGCCCCAGCCGAGCTGCGTGAGCGGGAACGAGCAGTGGGCGGCGACGTCGTCGACGCGATGCTCGAAACGGTACGGCTCTTTGATCTCGTCCAGTGCCGCAGTTATGGCATTTGCCGCACTGCGGTGTCCGCCTCCGGTATCGGAGATCAAAAAGAGCGCCCGTTTGGTCAACTGCGTTGCATCCTCTTCGTAGCCTTCCGCGCTCCCCGGCCGACGGGGGCGAGTACGGCCAGCAGCGCCCGCGCCGGGGCGTCGTAAAAGCGGAAGATATCGCCGAACTCGACGCAGGGGTTTCGGTGGTGACGGTCGTGGTCCTCGGGCACGACGATCCACAGTGCCTGCGCGATGGCCTTCACGCCCTCGGGGGTTTGCCATCCGAGCTCGCTCGTGTGGCGCCACCAGACGTGCAGTTGGCCGGCCGCGAGACCGAGCAGCGCGCCTGGGGGCGAAAGATTCCATGCGGCTGCTGCGGCCGCCATATAAGGCACCGCTCCGAGCAGCCCGTCGAGCAGCACCCATGGATCGCGCGATATGACCGCGTGATCGGCATACGAACGGCGGCGATCGTGATGCGTGCGCAGATGCAGCGTGAACCATAGGTGCTGCGGCACGTGGTAGAAGAACGTTGATCCGAAATCGCCGACGACGAGGACGACGAGCGCTGCGAATACCACGTGCATGTGTCTATCTGGCCCTTTGCATTGGCGTTGCCGGATGCGCGCCCCCACCGCAGCGCGTATCGAATACGACGGTATACATACCCGTCGTAGTCAATCGCGCTTTAAGCTGGCATGCGCCCGCGTACGCGAGCGAACTCTACGGCGCGCGCCTGCTCTATGACGGTTCGCCCACGACGAGCCCCACGCTCGCGGTAACGCGCGCCGTGCTGCACACGAACGCTCGTCTCTCGCCGATCGACGCGCTGCTTCTGGCCGGCGCAACGGTGAACGCGGCCCGGCGCACCGGCTTGCCTCCCGAATTTCTCGCCGCGACGCTGCTGCAGGAGTCGGCGTTCGATCCGCAGGCGATCTCATCGGCAGGGGCGGTCGGCATCGCGCAATTCATGCCCACGACCGCCGACGGTATCGGCATCGATCCGTTCGATCCGTTCGACGCAATCAACGGAGCGGCGCAACTTCTCTCGCAATACGTCCGCGCCTACGGCGAGCGATATGCCGATCCGTACGCGGCCGCGCTTGCGGCGTACAATGCCGGGCCCGGCGCAGTCGCGCACTACGGCGGCGTGCCGCCGTATCCGGAAACGCGCGACTACATCAACGACATCGTCGACCGCTGGGCGAAGATTGCGGGCTACGAGCGGAGAAGCAGCCGCTCATGAACGCACGATTTCGTATCTCGATCGTGGCGCTTTGCATTGCCGGAATGCTCGCCGGCTGTGGAAGCGTCACCAACGGTCTCGCGTTTTCGGCGCCGTCGGGGTGGACCGGAACGCCGGCCATGTTCGGCCACCTGCAGATGTGGATGAAGAGCGGCCAGCAGAAAGACACGACCCAAATGGTCATGCTCGTCAAAGGCGATGCGAAGCATACGCACAGCGACTTCAGCGCCGTGCCGCAGCAGTACAGCAAGAACACGAACGTCATCTCGCGCGGCAGCGTAAAGCTCTGCGGAACGCAGCAAGCCGAGCAGATGATCGCCGAAGGCAGCGATCGCGACGGCAAACGCTCGCGCATCGAGATGGTCTCGACCGTCATCGGCAGCGATCGCTACATTGCGATGTATATTCGTCCCGCGAGCATGCCGGCCGACGCGACGGCCGAAAGCGCGATTCATTCGCTCTGCCCGCTCCACTGATTCTTCGGCGGCTGCTCGCGAGGCAGCCGCTCTCGTGGACCCTGCCCGAAGCTGAAGAAGGTCCCACGCTGCGGCGCGCGCTCGGCTGGCCCGCGCTGACCGCGATTGGCCTGGGCACGATGCTCGGCGGTATTTTTCCGACGATCGGTGCGGGCGCGCACGCTTCCGGCCCGGGCGTCGTGCTCGCATACGCCATCTCCGGTTTGGTCAGCCTGTGTGCGGCGCTCTGCTACGCGGAATTCGCGTCGATGGTTCCCGTGGCGGGCAGCGCCTACACCTACGCGTACGCGACGCTCGGCGAACTGGTCGCCTGGGTCATCGGCTGGGACTTAATTCTCGAATACGGACTCTCCGTCGCGCCGACGGCGTCGTCGTGGTCGGATTACTTGCAGCATCTGCTCGGCAATTTCGGATTTCATCTTCCCGCGGTGCTGCAAACGGGACACGCGTACGGCGCGCATCCGCAAGTCGATCTCATCGCGGCGATCGTCACGCTGCTCGTGACGCTACTCATCGCCGCCGGTATTCGCGAATCGGCGAACGTGAACGGTGCGCTCGTGATCTTCCAAGTCGTCACGATGCTCGTCTTTCTCGGCGCGGTCGCCGGCGCGGTGCATCCGGGAAACTATCATCCGTTCGCGCCGCACGGCTGGCACGGCATCGTCGCGGGTTCGGCGCTGGTCTTCTACGCCTACATCGGGTTCGATACGGTAACGGTCGCATCGGAGGAATCGAAAAATCCCGTGCGCGACGTGCCCATCGGCATCATGCTCTCGCTGGTCATCGGTGCGCTGCTCTACATGTCGCTCGCATACGTTACCGTGGGCGCGATGCGATACGACAGACTGAGCGACGGAGCGGCGATGCTCGATGCGGTCACGGGCGCGCATGCGTCGCGCGCGGTGTACTGGATCGTCGCGCTCGGCGGCATCGCCGGCAATACCACCGTGATGCTGACCTCGCTGCTCGGCCAGATTCGGATCTTTTACGTGATGGCGCGCGATCGCATGCTGCCGCCGGGCGTGGCGCGCGTGCACCCCCGCTTTCGCACGCCTGCGCGCATGACGATCGTGACCGGCATCGTCGTCGCAATGCTGGCCGCGGCGCTCCCGCTCTCCGACTTGCTCAACTTCGTGAACATCGGCACGTTTTCGGCGTTCGGCATCGTCTGTCTGGGCGTGCTCGTTTTGCGCGTCCTTCACCCGGACGCGAAGCGCGGCTTTCGCGTACCGCTCGCGCCGCTCTTTACGGTGCTCGGCGCGGGCGGCTGCTTCTACTTGATGGGCTACGGTTTGGGCTTGCCGACGTGGATCCGGTTTATCGTCTGGTTCGTGCTTGGATTGTGCGTGTACGCTCTGTACGGATATCACCGGTCTCGGCTGCGCGCGCTGGCCGGTTGAAGATGTCGATCAAAAACGATTTCACCAGATTCCACGAATCCGCGACCGCCTGCGCGACCGCTTCGTCGGAATAGCGCTGCAGTTCCATGATCGCTTGGGGACGGCCGTGGCGGAAAAACGCATGTCCCACGGCGGGATACACCTGCACGCGCGCATCTTTGTGCGCGTTCTTGAGCGCTTGCGTGATCGCGTCCATATCGGCGCGCGGCACGTAATAATCTTGCTCGCCGAAAATAATCAGCAGCGGAACCTTCACGTCGGCCACGCGATCCAGCGGCGGTTCGCCGCCGCTGGGCATGGGATCGGTCAAATGCGTCGGATAGAATAAAATAGCGCCGCTCAGCTGCGTATTATCCGCGGTGACGAACGCCGCGTTCGCGCCGAAATCAAAACCCCACGTGGCGATCTTGCCGGTTTTCACGAACGGCTGATCGTTCAGCCACGCGATCGCGCTCTGCACGTCCGCATCGAGGTTCTGCGCCGTAACGCACGCCGCAACGCCGTTGGCATCCCTGACGCCTTCCTCGGTGTACGGCTGCGCCATCTGCGGGTTGGTGCGGTGGTAATAGTTGATCGCCAGACCGACGTAGCCGATGCTGGCAAGCAGCTCCGTCACACGCTTGGTTTCGGGCGTGAAACCGAAGACTTCTTGCAGCACGATGACGGCCGGGTGCGGCCCCGAGCCTTCTTGGGGACGCGCCAGATATGCCGGCATGCTGGAACCATCGACGGGAATGATGATGTCTTGGCTACTCATGAGTCGATCTCTACCTCCCCGTGGTATGATTCCCAGCACCATGCACTTGATAACCGGGTCCTCAGGCCGCCTCGAGTTTCGCTCGGCGCCGAAGCCCGTGCGGACCGCATCGTTCGCTGAGGACGTGCTCGCGGGTCTGCGCGCAAGCCCCAAGCGCCTGCAGTCGAAATATTTTTACGACGAAGTCGGCTCCGCCTTATTCGACGTCATCACGCTGCTGCCGGAATATTATCTCACGCGAGCCGAAACCGAAATTCTGCGCGAGTGGGGCTGGGAAATCGTTCGCGCGCTCGGCAATCCGGTTGAATTCGTCGAATTGGGAAGCGGCAGCGCGGTCAAAACGCGCATCCTCATCGAAGAAGCGCTGCGCGTGCAGCGCGCGCTGCACTATTCGCCGATCGATATTTCCGGTGAGGCGCTGCGCGCGTCGGCCGCTTCGCTCGTGCAATCCTA
>DATEHZ010000105.1:0-6545 GCA_035279385.1 Vulcanimicrobiaceae bacterium
TCGTGCTGCACGCGCGCTGCGTCTTCGGAGGTTTGCGTGCTCTGCGCCTCGAGCGTTTCGCGGCGTGCAAGGGCGGCGGCGTAATCAGCTTCCAGACGCGCCAGTTCCGAGCGCAGCGTTTGGCTTTGCGTGCGCAGCTCTTCGAGTGCGAGTTCGTGGCGGTATGCCTGGGTGCGCGCATCGGCAAGTTGCGCGCCGAGCGATGCCGCTTTGGCCGCTGCGGCGCTGCGCGTTTCCTCGTTGCGCTCGAGATCCGACTTGAGCGTTTCACGCTCCGCGCGGCGCGAAGCACTCGCGCGAATGTACGAAAGAATCTCGAGATCGCGAACGCGCGCGTTGAGCTTACGGTAACGCTTGGCGCGGCGAACCTGCGTATCGAGTTCGGGAATGCGCCGTTCGAGCTCCGCGATGAGGTCGTTGATGCGAATGGCGTTCTGTTCGGTCTGCTCCAGGCGCCGCATCGACTCGTTCTTGCGCGCCAAAAATTTGTTGATGCCGGCGGTTTCTTCAAAGAGCGCCCGGCGGTCCGCCGGTTTGCTGGTGAGAATCGAGTCGATTTGCCCCTGCGAGACGATCGAATACGATCCCGGACCGAGTCCGGTGCCCATCAGCAATTCCAAGATGTCGCGCAGGCGGCATTGATTGCGGTTGATGTAGTACTCGATCTCGCCGGCGCGATAGGCGCGGCGCGTAATCTCGACTTCCGTGAAATCGATCGGCAGTTTGCGATCGCTGTTGTCGAACGTAATTGAGACTTCCGCAAGGCCCAGCGGCTTGCGCTTCTCGTTGCCGGCGAAGATGACGTCTTCCATCTTGCCCGAGCGCAGGCTCTTGCTGCTCTGCTCGCCCAGCACCCAGCGGAACGCGTCGATCAAATTCGATTTGCCCGAACCGTTCGGCCCGACGATGGCGGTAATACCGCCGCCGAAATCGAGCGTCGTAGGCTCGGCAAACGTCTTGAATCCGAAAGTCTTGATCTGTTTGAGTTTCACGGTTGTTTCTTGGGCCGGCGGCGTGGCTGAGCAAGCAAGGTCTCTAACGCCTTGCTCGCGGCCTCGAGCTGTGCTTGTTTCTTTGACCTGCCCGTTCCGGAACCCAGCACCGTATCCTTGTAGATAACCTGTGAGCGGAATTGCGGCGCCTGCGGCGTGCCGACGGCCTCGTCGCGGTACACGGGAACTTGACGGTAGCGCTCCTGCAGGATGTGCTGCAGGCGCGACTTGGCGTCCGTAACGGATTCTTCCGAAAGATCGACGAGCTGCAGGTGCGTTTCGATGAGAAAGCGCCGCGTTTTGTTCTCGCCGTAGCGCAGGAAAAGCGCGCCGACGAACGCCTCAAACGCATCTGCCAAAATCGTTTCGTTGTGCGCCCCGCCCGCGCGGCTCATGCCTTCGCCGACCTGCATGATCTCCGGAAATCCCAGCCGCAGCGCGGTTTGCGCGAGCACGCGATCGTTGACGAGTGCGGCTTTGCGGCGCGTGAGCCAGCCTTCATCCTTGTCCGGATGCTGCTCGTAGAGCCACGTGGCCGCTACGAATCCGAGCACGGAGTCGCCCAGAAACTCCAGGCGTTCGTTCGAGATTTGCTTGCGCTCGCGCGCAGCGCTCTCGTGCACGAACGCCTGCTCGAACACATCGAGATCCGTGGGTGCTGCGTGCGCTGTTTTCAGCAGGGCGCGCAACCGGCGGCGCCGCGCTTCACCGGCCATACGGCCGCTACTCGCGGACCTTGCCGAACACCAACACGCTGTTGTGGCCGCCGAATCCGAACGAGTTCGAAAATGCCACGTTCACCGGTGCCTTGCGCGCGACGTTGGGCACGTAGTCGAGCGTGCATTCGGGATCGGGATTCTCGTAGTTGATCGTCGGCGGCATGATGTCGTTCTGCACGGCGAGCACGCTCGCAACGCCCTCGATGCCGCCCGCCGCGCCGAGCGCGTGTCCGTGCATCGATTTCGTCGAACTGACCGCCAGCCGGACGGCGCCGTCGCTGCCGAAGACGCGTTCGATCGCCTGCGACTCCGCGGTATCGCCCTGCGGCGTGGACGTACCATGCGCGTTGATGTAATCGACGTCTTGCGCGGCGATGTCCGCAATCTCCAGGGCACGCCGCAGCGCGAGTTCCACGCCGCCGCTTTCCGGATCCGGCGCAACCAGATTGTATGCGTCGGCGGATTGTCCGTAGCCGAGCAGCTCGCAGTAGATACGCGCGCCGCGCGCTTTGGCGTGCTCGTAGTCCTCGAGCACCAGAATGCCGGCGCCTTCACCGAGCACGAAGCCGTCGCGTTCTTTGTCGAAGGGACGGCTCGCGCGCGCGGGATCGTCATTGCGCGTCGACAAGGCTTTCATCGAGCAGAAGCCGCCGACCGCGAGGGGCGAGATCGTCGCTTCGCTTCCGCCGGCCACCATCATCGGCGCTTCACCGCTGGCCACGTAATGGTAGGCGCTGATGATCGCGTCATTGCCGCTCGCGCACGCGCTCGAAACGGCAAAGAGCGGGCCGCGAAAGCCGAACGCCATCGAGATTTGCGCCGACGCGGCGTTGGCCATCAGCATCGGTATGAAGAACGGAGTGACTTTCGACCAGGTGCCGTCGCGATTGGCTTTCTCGGAGCTCATCCAGAACGTGAGAATGCCGCCGATGCCGGTCGCGATTATGGCGCCCGCGCTCTCGAGGAGCTTGGGTTCGGAGAGGTCGAGCCCGGAATCTGCGATCGCCTCTTTGGCAGCAACCACGGCGAACTGCGAGAAGCGATCCATGCGCTTGGATTCGCGTTTGCCGATGAGCGCTTCGGGATCGAAGTCTTTGACCTCCGCCGCGAAGCGCGTGGAGAAGTCCGTGGCATCAAATGCGGTAATTGGGCCGACGCCGCTCTCTCCGGCGATGAGCCGGCGCCAAAATTCGTCCTTGGTGTTTCCCAAGGGCGTCACCGCGCCCAGGCCGGTGACGACAACACGTCGCTTGTTCAAAACGTCCGGGAATTACGGCGGGTCCGGGCGGTCCCCTCTTGCGAAGTAGCACGCCGATGGGACGGCCGCTCGTTACGCTTCTTTTGATACTGCTCTTTGGAACGGCAGCAACCGGGCGCGCTCCGGACGCCGCGGCCTCACTCCCGGCGGCATTCGTCCCGCCGCCCATCCTCATGTATCACCGCATCGATACGGACCGGCCGGCCGATCTCGTCGGGCGCGAACTCACGGTCTCGCCGGAGCAGTTTTCCGGCCAACTCGCCTACTTGCGGGCGCACGGCATTGCGGGCATCAGCATGGAGCAGCTGCGCGAGCGCCTGGAGGCCGGTGCGCCGCTCGATCATACCGTCGTGCTGACGTTCGACGACGGCTACGCCGACCAGTATGAGAACGCCCTGCCCCTTCTGCACCAGTACGCCGACCAGGCGACGTTCTACGTCGTCACCGGCCTGCTCGACACGCCGCGTCATCTGACCTGGGCGCAGCTCGCCGTGATGCGCGCGCTGGGTGAAGACATCTCCGCCCACGGCGTGGCGCACGACGATCTCTCGCGGATGTCCCCCGCCCAGCAGACGTATCAAATCGAGGATTCGATAGCGCTGCTGCGCCGGCGTCTGCACGCGCGGGTCGGTTCGTACTGCTACCCCTCGGGACGATTCAACCGTACGACGCTCGCCATCGTACAAAGCGCGGGCGTCGATTTGGCCGTGACGACGGACGCCTCGTACGTGATTGCGCCGGAGAACCGTTTCGAACTTCCGCGCATCCGCGTGCGCGGCGATTGGCGCATCGGCGATTTCGCCGCCGCTCTGCAATCCGGGCTCGAGAAGGCGCGCATCGTACGAACGTAAGGAAGCGGTTCTTTGCGAAACCTTTTCGTGCGCTCGCCCGTTGCCTAGAACATGCGCAGAATCGCCGGGGCTCTCTTGGCGGCGCTCATCGCGGCGGCGGGGCCTGTTTGCGCAGCTGCGCCGGCTCGCGCTCCCAAACACGCGGTGCATCACGCGCCGAAATCCATCGTCATTACCGGCTCGGTGATTGCAATCAACGGCGATCTCGTGCAATTCCGGCTGGACAAAGGCAAGACGGTTACGGTCGATCAGCACAGCTTGGTTACCGCGGGCCAGCCCCTCACGTTGGGCGGGCATTTCGCTCTGCACGGCAACTACCGCGACAACCTGTTCGTCGCGCGGCCGGGCGGCGGTAATGACGCCGAAAACGGCAACGGCTATCCCTATCCGGGTTCGACTGCGAACGTTCAGGGCATCATTGCGTCGATCGACGCTAATCGCGTCACGATCATGCAAGGCCTATTCTCGACGATCACGATCGACGATCAACAAGCCATCGACAACGGCACCGCGCAGAATCTCTGGGTCGGACGCAGCATCACCGCGTACGGCTACTGGAGCGGCAGTACGTTCTACGCGACGAGCATCGGGTAGCCGCGGGTGCCGGGACCCTCGTTGACGGCCCCCTTGCGGCTCTGGTATAGTATCGCGGCTATGTTCCTTTTCGATCTCCAACTCTTCGCGTCCAAGAAGGGCGCGGGCTCCACGCGTAACGGCCGCGACTCGAACGCGCAGCGCCTGGGCGTGAAGAAGTTCGGCGGACAGCGCGTGCTGGCCGGCAACATCCTCGTCCGTCAGCGCGGCACGCAGTTCTATCCGGGCGAGAACGTCGGCCTCGGAAAGGACCACACGCTCTTCGCCCTGATCGAAGGCACCGTCGAGTTCGCGACGCACCGCAACCGCAAGCACGTCCACGTGCGGCCGGCTGCAGCGCTCGCTTAAAGCCTCGGCGCACATCACTTTGCAAATCGGTCCGGCAACGGGCCGATTTTGCTTTTCCGGCTAAAATACAGAACCAACGTGCAATTCATCGACGAAGCGGCCATCACGGTCGCGGCAGGCAGCGGCGGAGATGGCCTGGTGGCCTGGCGGCGCGAGAAGTACATCCCCAAGGGCGGACCCGCCGGGGGGGACGGCGGCCACGGCGGCACCGTCTACCTGGAGGCGACCGCCGATCTTTCAACGCTGGTCGAATTTCGCTTCAAGCGCCAGTTCGCAGCCGAGTCCGGAAAGCCGGGCGGCACGTCCAACAAATCCGGGCGCAGCGGCGAGGATCTGATCATCCCGGTTCCGGTCGGCACCATCGTCTACCGGCGCCCCGAAGGTGAGGACGAGGCGTTCTTAGCCGACTTGCGCAGCGCCGGCGAGCGCATCGTGGTCGCGAAAGGCGGCCGCGGCGGCCTGGGCAACCAGCATTTTGCCACCTCTACGCGTCAGGCGCCGCGCTTTGCGGAGAAGGGCGAACCCGGCGAGCGGTTCACGCTGCGTCTGGAACTGCGGCTGCTCGCAGATTGCGGCATCGTGGGCCTGCCCAACGCCGGCAAGTCGACCCTGCTCTCCGTCGTGTCCGCGGCGCGCCCGAAGATCGCGGATTACCCCTTCACCACGCTGGAACCGCAGCTCGGCGTCGTGCGCGTCTCGGACGAGGAGTCGTTCGTGATGGTGGACGTGCCGGGCCTCATCGAGGGCGCACATCTGGGCGCGGGGCTGGGCGATCAGTTTTTGCGCCACGTCGAGCGCACGCGCGTACTGATCCATTTGCTCGACGGCGCAAAATCGCTCGAGGAGATGGCGCACGACAAAGCGATCATCGAAGACGAACTAGCGGCGTGGAACCCGCAGCTCGCGCACAAGCCGACGCTGCTCGTCGTTTCTAAATTGGATCTCCCCGACGCGCAAGAACGGCTTGCGGAGTTGCGCGCCGAGTTTCCGGAGATTCGCGGCATCAGCTCCGCAACGGGCGAAGGCGTGCGAGATCTCGTCTACGCCGCGTGGACGCAAATTCAGCATGCCCCCATTCCGGAGATCGTTACGCCGGAACCCGCCAAGATTCACCTGCGCCCGAGCGAACCGTTCACGATTCACAAACTCGAGGAAGCATTCGTCATCTCAGGTGAACGCGTGGAGCGGCTGGCGGCGATGACGAATTTCGACTCCGACGAAGGCCTCGCACGCTTCGAGCAGATACTGGCAAAAATGGGAGTGGACAAAAAATTGCGCGAGCTCGGCGCAGTCGAAGGGGATACCGTGCGCATCGGGCCGTACGAGTTCACGTATAGTTAGCATGACGCGTTTAGGAATTTTCGGCGGCACGTTCGACCCGATTCACAACATCCATCTGTTCGTGGCGGAGTCCGCGCGCCTCATGGAGCGCTTGGATCGCGTGCTCTTCGTGCCGACGAGCAGCGTGCATTACCGCAGCAAACCACAAGCCGCGCCGGAGCACCGCTGCGCGATGATCCTGGGTGCGATCGAAAGCAATCCGCACTTCGCCCTCGACGACACCGATCTGCGTCCGGATTCCACCGGCTATACCGCCGATCTGCTGCCGAAGATCAAGGCAAAGTATCCCGACGCGTCGCTCACGTTCATTACCGGCGCCGATTCACTTGCGAGCAGCGCATGGGTGCGCTTCGAAGACGTGCTCCAATCGCTCGAAAGCTTCGTCATCGCACCGCGTTCGGGCGTGAGCAGCGAAGCGGTCTCGCGCGTCCTGGCCGCGGTG
>DATEHZ010000106.1:0-12932 GCA_035279385.1 Vulcanimicrobiaceae bacterium
CGCGATCGCACGGGAGCTGTTTCACAGCGCACGATCGATCCGTACGGCCTGGTTTCAAAAGCGGGCGTGTGGTATTTGATCGCGCGGCAGCAGGACGGCCAGTATCGAACCTTCCGCGTCGAGCGCGTCGCAAAAGCGGACGAACTCCCCACGCGCTTCACGCGCGACGGCGCCTTCGATTTGGAAGCGCACTGGCGGCAATCGAACGCGGCGCTCGAGCGCCCGATGGAATGGTACGACGCGACGCTTCACGTGGTGACCGAGATGCTCGAATGGGTGATGTCGTACAACGACGCCGAGGTGCTCGAGACGGACGAGCACGGCAAAACGCTGCGCATGCGTTTTCCGTCGTTTCGCGCGGCGGTCCATCAAATTGCCGGTTGGGGAAAGAGCGCGCGCGTGCTGAGCCCGCCCGAATTACATCAGGCGCTGGCCGAGCACGCGCGCGAACTCCTGGCCGTTTACGAGGGCGGCCCCGGTACGTAGCAAAGGGCGAACCGCAATGTTGGGTAAGTGCGGTTTGTGAATCTTTCGACTGCACAGGGCTTAGAGGGCTTGCGCGTTGCCGTGCTCGCGCCGATCACCTGGCCGACGCCTCCGCCGGGATACGGGCCGTGGGAACAGATTGCGTTCAACATCTCCGAGGGCATGCGCCGGCGCGGCCTGGACGTCACGCTCTTCGCCACCGGGAATTCGCGCTTCGACGGCCGCCTGGAATCGGTGGTTCCGGTCGGCTGCGCCGAAGATCCGGCGCTGAATCCCGAGGTCTTCGCCGCGCTGCACATCGGGCGGCTGATGGAGAACGCGCACAAGTTCGATCTGATTCACAACAACTTCGATTGGAAGCCGATGACCTACGCGCTCGGCACCAAAACGCCGCCCATGCTCACGACGATCCACGGTTTTTCCACGCCGCAGATCCTCGGCGCGTATTACGCGTGCTCGTGGCGCAGTTTCTACGTCTCGATCAGCGATTCGGATCGCGATCCCGGTCTCTCGTATCTTGCAACGACCTACAACGGCATCGATCCGGACGAGTTCACGTTCAAAGAGACGCCGGGCGAGTATCTCGTTTTTCTCGGAAGATTTCATCCCGAAAAAGGCACGCATCTCGCGATTGAGATCGCCAAACGCACGGGCAAGCAGCTCAAGATCGCGGCGATCCCCCAAGACGACGAGTATTTTTTGAAAGAAGTGCAGCCGCACATCGACGGCGAGAAGATCCAGTTTCTGGGCGAAGCGCGCCGGCGCCAGCGCAACGAACTGCTGAGCAACGCCCTTGCGCTCGTGCACATGACCACGCGTCCGGAACGCTTTGGACTTACGATGGTCGAGGCGATGGCGTGCGGCACCCCCGTGCTCGGCGCGAACATGGGGTCGGTGCCGGAGATCGTGATTAACGGCGTGACGGGATTCGTTTGCGACTCCGTGGACGAGGCCGTCGAGAAAGTTCCGCTGCTCTCATCGCTGGATCGCCGCAAATGCCGCGAGCGCGTGAAAGCCGAATTCAGCGTGGATCGGATGGTCGATCGCTATTTGGCGGCGTACGCGCAGGCGATCGAATTAAAGATGCCGCTGCCGCCGACGCCGGAGCAGCTGCGCTGGCGCAGCCACGACTGGTGGGATCGCCCGATGGCGTATACGGAAATTCCGCCGAAGCCGCATTCCTTAAGCCGTTCTTAAGTTTTCTTAATATATCGGGTATGATGTCTCCACGGGGGACATTCCGATGCGCATACTGCCGTGGGCCGTTGCGGTATTCATCGTTCTGATCGCTGCCGCGCCGGCGGACCAAAGCCGGCGCCAAACGTTCGTGGTACAGGTTTGCGATGGTGCGGGGCACGCATCCGCGATAGGCGCGGGCGTCGTGGTCGCTCGGGACGCGGACACGCTAACGCTCGCAACGGCAGCGCACGTCATCGAGCAGCACGGCACGCCGCGCATATTGGACCAGAGCCGCACGTCGTATTACGAAGTTCTGGGCGTCCAGACCGTACCCGATTACGATCTTGCGCTCGTGCGCGTTCGCGCGCACGCGGATTTTGACGTCGCGCCGCCGGCGCCCGCGCTGCCGGAAAATGGCGAACCGGTGTGGATTTGGGGGCATACCGGCACCGGCTTTTGGAGACTGGCAACGGGGACGGTGCGCGATGCCGTCGCGCAGATTCCGGGAACGAGCGGCGGATCGCGCATCACGATCGAGTGCGAAACGTGTTCGCACGGCGATTCCGGCTCGGGCGTTTTTGACGCGCAAGGACGTCTGCTCGGAATTCTGACGCGTGCGTGGAGTATGAAGGGCGGGGGGCCCGTCCTCTTCATCGAGGTCGAGCCCACCGCACTCGTCTCAGACGCTATCGCGCGTCGTTAGGCGCGCTAGAACCGGCGTGTGAGCGTAAACCAGAGCTGGCGATAGGGCAGGCCGAATTGCTCTGACGCTTCGGCGAGCGCACTGGGATAGGTTTGCTCGTTCCCGTTCACGTCGTTCACCGGCGTGTAGGTTCCAAGCCCGATGTAGCCCCACTCTTGCGCCGCGTTGTTGAACACGTTGTTCGCGCCCAGTGTGAGCGTCAGCGGTCCGACGTTATCCGATACGCTCGCGTTTGCGAACCAGAACGCCGGGCGGTTGAAGCTGTTGTTCTTGTCGATAAAATGCTCGTCGAACCGGGCCGCGAAACCGCGCGGGTTCTCGAAGACCAGCGCAGCGTCGGCCTTGTGAAGCGGTACGCCTGCAATCTGCGCGCCGTTGATGATATACGGGTTGTTCGCCAGGATGTCGCTGGGAACGCCCAAGTACGCGGCGGACTGTGCGTCATAATCGCCGCTGAATTTGACCAGCGGCAATACGTACATCGAGCCGGAGACTTCCACACCCCGGAAGCGCCCCTGCGCCGCGTTGTACGTGGTCGATGAGGTGAGGTTGTTTATCGTCGGATTGGCAATGTGGCAGACGTTGTGCATGGCCGCGAGGATTGCGCTCAGGTCCGCCGGATCGATCGTCGCGCCGACCTGCGCGAACGGAACCAAACCCGCGAACAATGCGTTTTGCTCGGTCGTGCTGTAGACGTCGACCTGCACTTGCGCGCCGCTTCCGAAACTGTGCCCGTAGGACGCTTCCAGGTCGGTCGCCGTTTCGACGCGCAGATTCGGATTGCCGCCGCCCGCGACGGTGTACGTGTTGCCGGGACACAGTGTAATCGCCCCCGGATTGATGTTCAGCGTTACCGGTGACTGCACGAGGGCCGGATCGGGCACGCTGTACGAATGCCCGGCAGTGAAGCGAAGAACGTCCGCGGGCGTCGGGCGGTACATGACCGTGAAGCGCGGATCGAAACTCGTCTTCTTCGTCGCGTTGGAGCTCTTGAACCACAGGTCGCCCCAGAGCGAGAATCGGTGGTTCATCTGATACTGGTCCCGAATGAAATACGCATTCTGCGTGAGCAGATACTCGGGAAGCCACACGAAGCCGTTGCTTTGATGATACTGATCCTGCAGATGGCGCTGCCGCTGCGTATAAAATCCGAACGCGAGGTCGTGCTTGCCCGTCAGCAGATCGTCACTTGCTAGAAAGCCGTTCGTCTTCCAAAAATTCGTGCGGAAGAATCCCGTGTAGCAGTTGCAGGACGGATCGAAGCCGCCGCTGATGTTGCGGTTGTAGTCGATGGCGTAATTATCGTAGTACTGATCGAGCGTAATCGTGTTGTTGCCGATGCTCTTGATGAGCCGCCCGTGCCAATCCTGATTGCGAATCGCCTGCCATGGGCTGGGACCGCCGCCTGCCGGACCGGAAGCCGCGGCGGCGTACTGCGCGTACGGCATGCACTGGTTCGGATTTGCATTGGTGGCAACCATGATTTGCCCGTTCGCGCAGCCGGCGTATGGGCCGTTCTGCTGCGTCGTGTACAGGATGTACTGCGCGGTATTGAAATCCGTGTCGCCGTTGCCGCTCTTGTCGTCCCACGTGTTCCCGGCGTAACCGGTGAACGACAGCTGCGTCGTCGGATCGAAGTTGTAGACGAGCTTGACCAGATCGTTGCGCAGGTTGTAGTTGCCCGTCATCACGTACGTGTTCGCCGCGACGTTGCCCGACGTGAGATCCGTTCCAAGATCGCCCGTTTGAGCCACCAGGTGCGGACCGAACATGCCGAACGTGCCTTCAACGCCGTGTGCGAGTGCGAAGCCGAGTTTGCCGAACGTTCCGGTCGCCTGCGTTCCGGTGAGCAGTTTGCCGTTATCCCCGAAGCCTTGCGTAATCATGCCGTGAAGCGTGCGCGTCGGCTCGAGCGTTTGAAAATCGATCGCGCCCGCGATGGTCGAGGCGCCGTACAGGCCGGTAGCACCGGAACCGAAGACCGCCTGAACGTTGCGCATGCCCCAGAACGGCGAATCCTGATAATCGAAACCGCCGCCGCCGACGGCGCTCGAACCGCCCTGCGCGCCGATGGGCCCGATTGGATGCCCGTCCAACAGCGTCGCGGTTTCGTTGGAGTTGAAACCGCGAATCGAGATCGATTGGTCGTCGCCGACGGCCGAGCTCGTGCCCATATTCAATCCGGGTACCGTGGCGAGGGCGTCGCCGACGCGCATGTAGTTCTCCGATTGGAGCAGCGCCGGATCGACTCCGCGATTAATCGTGGTCGTCGTTTGAAGCGAACCGCGGCCGCCCACGGTCACCGAACCGATCGTTTTGAGCTGCGATTCGGCGCCGGACGCGCGCGCGAGAGCGACTTGATACACGACCGCGCGCTGGCTGCGGGTAAGCACCAAGTCACCCGAACGCGTCGCTTGGTAGCCCTTCGCCACGATGACGACCGTATAAATGCCCTCGGGCACGTTCGCGAATCGATAGGATCCGTCCGCCGCCGTTTGGGTTTTGCCGGCGTTCGTGCTTGCGCGCTGCAAATCGACGGCCGCTCCGGAAACCGGCAGACCGGAACCCGCGTCGAGCACCACGCCGGTTACCTCGGTACCGGTTTGCTGCGCGAGCGCGGGCCGGAAGTTTAGCATCGGACTCAGAAATAGTATCAGCGCGCAGGCTGCGAAGCCGCGCCGTAGTAGTGCATTCATAGTCTCACGCTAAACCGCGCTTCGTTAATGAGTACTTACGCGAGCATTAATGACACCTTATATTCACGGCGATTCTTGCAGTGCCAGAATTGCGCCATGGGCGTTCATCGGGCGTTCAGGCTAGCGTGATGCGATAAGATTGCTTCTAACCGGCAATCCATAAGGAGGCCGTTTCATGCCGATCGTCCCGTTCATCCCGCCACAACCCGTCGCAACGAGCGTCGGACACGGCTTCGATTACGTCACGGTCGACGCGAAACGGCGCCGGGTCTACGCAGCACACGGCCGAAACGCTTCGCTGCTGATCGTGAACGCCGACACCGGCAAGGTGCTCGGCCAGGTGCATGTGGGCAGGATGGCCGGCGTCGCCGTGAACGACGCGACGGGCAACGTGTATACGGGCGATGGTGACGACAAAGCCGTATCCGAGGTCGACCCCGTGGCGATGAAAGAGGTACACCGCGTAAGCGTCGACGGTCCGGTCGATGCGATCGCGTACGACGCGTCGTACCACCGGATCTATGCCGACGAGGACGACGGCACGCGGATCTTCGTCATCGACACCAACACGTTCAAACAGGTCGCCACGATCGCACTCCCGGGACACAAGCCCGAGTACCTCGCCGTCGATCCGCAAACGCACGACGTCTATCAAAACATCGCGACAGACAGTGAAGTGGCCGTTATCGATCCCAAGACGCTGACCGCGACGCGCCTGATTCCCACGCCGAATATCCGCAACAATCATCCGCTGCAGTTCGACTCGAACAACCGCACGCTGCTGGTGGGCGGTGAAAACGGCGTCCTCGCGGCGTATGCCTTAGACGGCCCGCAGCGCGCGACCGCCGCCCTTCCCGGGCGAACGGATCAGTGTTCGTTCGAGGCGCAGCATTCGTGGCTCGCATGCGCGTCCAACGGCAGCATCGTGCTGTACGAGGTTCAAAAGGGCGGCGCTCCGGTACTTCTGGCGCAAACCTCCGTCAACGAGCACATGCACACGCTCGCGATCGACCCGTCAACCGGAAGAATTTGGGCGGTGTGGGGCTCGCCCGCCGGTGATTTCATACAAGGTTTTACGCTCAACCCGTAAAAAACGGTTACTTACTTTACGCGTGGAGGCGAAGTAACATGCGCAGAACGCTTACCTCGGCCCTGGTCTTTTTATTTGTCAGTATTTCGCTTGCGGCCGCTCCGGCTATGTCGAGCGCGCAGACCGCAAGTTCGACTGCGAGGGTATCGGGTATGGTCGACGACGAATCGGGTGCACCGATTTCCGGGGCCTCCGTCGTTTTAAAGGGACCGCAAACCAGGAGCACGGCCTCCGACGCAAGGGGCGCGTTTACGTTTGCCGACGTACCCGCGGGCAGTTACGTGCTATCGGTTACAAAGGGCGGCTACACGGCAGCCGTGCAAAACGACATCATCGTTTTGGGCGGACAAACGCTCAACGTCGCGGTTCGTATGGCGGCCGCAACGTTTTCGTCGCTTCGAACGATTGCCAGCGTGCGCACGAGCGCTCACGCGCTGAACACGTCGGCAGCGTCGGTCAACGTCGTTACGACCTCCACGTTCATCGACCAAGCGCAGCCGCAAGTCACGCGGGTGCTCAGTCAAGTGCCGGGCGTGCAGATATCGTTTCCGTCGAACTCGGCCAACGCGGCGGCCCCCGGAGCGATCACCGTTCCGAACATCCGCGACGCGACCTCGTATGAAACCGCGTCGCTCATCGACGGGCATCCGATTTCGGTGGGCCAGTACGGCGACAACGTCACGACGTTTCTAAACCCGTTCATGTTCGGCAGCATGGAAGTCGTGAAGGGTCCGGGCGCCGATGCGCCCGAGGTCAACAACGCGATCGGCGGCACGACGAACTTCCGGACGAAGGATCCGAGCCTGGCACCCTATTCGCAGCTGCTGTTCGGATTCGACAACCGCGGCGGCACCATCAGCAATTTCGAATACTCGGACACGGTGGGCAAACTCGGCTTCGTGATGGACTTGGCGACGAACAACAATCCATCGGCGCTCTTCAACAAGCAAGTGTACTACGATCCGGCACAAAACAGCGGCATCGTGAACGGCGCCACCCTCGGCGACGCCGGACCGAACAATCCGGTCGGCAACACGAACAGCACGCTGCCGACGACCCCGCAGCTGCTCGCATGCTGCTGGACGCTGGAAGGCTCGATGGACCAAACCGCCGAGCTCGTGAAACTTCGCTACAAGTTTTCCAATGCCACGCGCCTGACGCTGAGTTACTTGGGAAGCCAAACGACTGCGGACCAAAACGGCAATACGGGAAACCTGTACGACGCGGTCTTTTCACCTGGGCCCGGATATACGGGCTCGCTTGCGGCGGGTTCGACCATCCAATACGCGTCGCTTTTTCCGGGTGCGCGGCAAGGCGAATTCAATAACGAGCCGATCTATCAAGCCGAAATATCGACCGCGGTCGGGAACGATTCCGTCGTCGCCCGTTACTACAACGCGACGGTGAGCCGGTACCAGTTCGGCGGCACGTCTCCGAGCGGATTCGACTTCAACAACGTTACGCTGTACGGAACGTCGTCGGGCGATCCGTCACAAGGCTTCCTCAACGGGACCTTCAACGGCAGCAAACAGTTAGTCCAGTACTGGGACTACTACACGGAACCGGAGCTCGACAAACTGCAGGGCGAGTCGTTCCAATATCAGCATCCCATCGCGAACAACGGCCTGTTGACGTTCTCCGGCGATTGGACGGCCTCGCAAAGCACGGACTACACGATCTTCTCGATACCCGGCGTGCCGCAAATTTACTCGTTCTCGCTGCCGCCCGGCACGCACCAAGAGCTCGGAACGTATTTACTCCGCGGGCAATTCTATTTCGGTTCCAAGCTCTCCGTAACGCTGGCGAACTACTTCAACACCTACAGCAGCACGTATGCAACGAACTGCCCGCTGGACCAGTTCGGCTTCTGCACGCAGGCCGCAACCGTCAACGGAACCGGCGTAACGTTCGCGACGACGAAGAACACGCACGACGATCCGCGTCTTGGACTGGTGTATCGCCCGAGCGCATCGTCTTCGGTTCGTTTCTCGCTTGGAAGTTCGATCGCGCCCCCGTTCCTCGGGCTGCTCACGCAAATCACGTCTACGCCCGTCTTCGATGCGACGAGCGGCGTGGCCATCGAGTCGCAGAGCAACGGCAATTTGAAGCCGGAAACCGGATTCGGCTACGATCTCGGAGGCGATCTGCGCCTGCGCGATCAGCAAACCCTCGTCTCGGGTGACGTCTATCTCACGAATTTGTATAACCGCTTCTTCGGGCAGACCGTCAACACGGGGCTGACGTGCGCGCAAGTAGCATGTCAGGGCTCGACGTCGTCATCGGTTCCGGTGCTCAATCAGACCAATACGAACATCAGCAACGCACGGTTCGAGGGCGTGGAACTCTCGCTGCAGCGCGATCCGGCTGTGGGCTTCGGCTTCGATCTATCGGGGGCGCTGAACCGCGGATACTATTACGATCTGCCGCCGTACTTCTATTGCAGTCTGGGGGCGAGTCAACCCGGCGGATGCGTTCCCGCAAATTACGATCAGAACCTCAACGTTATCGCGGGTCAGAATACGAACGGCATTCCCGTCGGGTTCTACGGAGTGTCGTACAACGGCAACATGCGCATACCGTACTCGCAGGGTAACGCCGAAATCAGTTACCGTACGGCAAACCAAATCTACGCGTCTTTCGGCGAAACGTACTACGGCAAGAACAACTCGCTCAACCGCCCGCCGTTTTTCATCGGTTACGCAACGCTGCGGGTGCCGGTCAGCAAGTCGCTCGCATTGCAACTCTCCGGCGACAACATCTTCAACGCCTATCCCGGCATCTTGCCCGTTTGGGGAGCGGGAGTACCGATCACGGTGGCAAGCGGCGGAACGGCGGCGACGAACGGAAACGTGCTCGGGCCCGCGACGTGGCGTTTAGTACTCTCGACCCGGCCGTAGACAGGCGGAGCGCCATTCGTTTATTCGCATGAGCGGCGGGTAAAAGCTCGTCCTCGCTTCGCACCTGCGATGGAGGACGGTATGCAAACGGGCACGCTCATAGTTTATTACGTTATCGCCGCAATAGTTATCGTTGCGCTGATCGCGGCGATCGCGGCCTTTGCTTCGCGAAACGCGCGATCGAAGCATCTGCAGCGGCGTTTCGGTCCCGAATACGATCGCGCCGTGCGCGCCAGCGGGGATCGCGGCACCGCCGAACGGGACCTGGCCGCCCGCGAGACCCGCGTCAAGCGGATGCACATCGAAGAACTGCCCGCCGGCGCGCGTCAGCGTTACACGGAAGAATGGCGGACGGTGCAGACGCGGTTCGTCGACCAGCCCCGCGAAGCGCTCGCGCAGGCGGACACGCTGGTGCAGAACGTCATGCGCGATCGCGGCTATCCCACGAGCGACTTCGAGCAGCGCGCGGCCGACATCTCGCCCGACCATCCCCAGGTGGTCGACAATTACCGCGCCGCGCACGGCATTGCCTCGCGCAGCGTGACGGGCGAAGTAACCACCGAAGATTTGCGTCAGGCGATGGTTCACTACCGCACGCTGTTCAACGATCTCCTCGGCACCAACGAAAGGACCAATTCATGAACGAGCAGCAGCGCCCGATTGAAGAGCAGCCGCGCGTCGAACAAGGCACGATCGGCGAGCGGACACAAGCCGAGGACTCGGGGTTTCTACCCGACGATCGTATGAACGCGCTTCGCAGCCGCTGGAACGACGTGCAAGCCGGATTCGTCGACGATCCGCAAAACGCGGTGCAGCAGGCGCACGGCCTCGTCACGGAACTCGTCGATAATCTCGTGCGCACGTTTTCGCAAGAGCGTACGACGCTCGAGAGTCAATGGAAAGGCGGCGGAACGGCCGATACGGAGACGCTGCGCGTCGCGCTGCAGCGCTACCGTTCGTTTTTCAACCGGTTATTGGGCTCGTAGCCAGACGCCGGTGATCGGCTGGGCGTTCGCGGAAAGACCGGCATGGGATAAACCGTACAGGTCCTCGACCGTGCGCAGCACGCGGTAATGCGTAACCGGTTCGTCGTAGCGGCCCGGTTTCACCATCGGGCCGATGAAGATGGTCGGAATATGATTGCCTATGGCATCGTCGCTCTCGTCCCACGTTAGGATCACGAGCGCGTCGTGCTTCATGGCCCAATCGATAATCGGGCCGACGTGCGTCCGCAGCCACGCATCGCCGCGTGCGATGCTCGCCGAGTGCATGTCGTCGAGCAGATTCGGGATGATGAACGATACCGTGGGCAGGCGATCGTACGGTGCCGGCAGCGCGCTCAGGGGGAGATTTTCGGAAGGCAGCACGTTGTCGAAATCGGCCCACGGAACGTGTTTGCGCGCGTATTGGCCGGCCCGGCATACGCGCGAACCGGCTCGCGGCAAATCTTCCGAATAACCCGCGAACGTGCGGTGCGCCGCGCGCAGCCCCGTTGCGAGGTTCGGTGCATTCGCGTCGATCCCGGCGGGCGGACAGTGGTCGCCGTTCGTATCGGGCACGCCTGCGAACAGCGCCGTGTAATTGGGTTGGCTTGGATGCGCTACGCCGTACGATTTCGTAAAAAGCGCGCCGTGCGCGATGAGTTCGTTCAAATACGGTGCGGCGCGCGTGTTGCCCGCAATATCGTCGAACTCTTTGTTCTCCTCGATCACGACGACGACGTGGGCCGGCGCGGCAGGCAAACTCGGAGCGATCGCTGCGGTGACCCCTCGCGGCAGATCGCTAAGCCGCGTATGGCTCGAACCGAAAAAGCGGCTGCCGAAGGTGCCCGCCAAAACGGCAAGCACGATTGCCAGACCCGCGCCCGCGATTTTAATCATCCGTATTCGCCGGTGCGAGGAGTGCGAAACCGCCTTGCGCGGCGATACGTTCGCCGGGTCGCAGCCCGGACGAGACGAGCGCTTGAGCTCCGTTTTGAGCGCGCACCGCAACCGTCCGCGCTTTGAACTTCATCGCACCCTTCTCATCCCGCGTTTGCACGAAAACGAGCGTTGCGCCGGTCTGCGGATCTTGTACGATCGCCGCCTGCGGGATGATGACGCCACGTTCGTTTTTGACGTCGATCGTCGCCTGAACCGCACTTCCGGCGGGCGCACTGCCCGGAAATCCGCTTGCGGTCACGGTAGCGGTTTGCGTCGCGGGATCGATCGCCGTCGATACGCCGTCGATGCGTCCGCTGCCGGTGAGTTGCGTGCCGGGAATTGCGAACGTCACGCGATCGCCGGCGTGAATTCGAGCGGCGTCGCCGGCCGTAACGTCCAGCGTCACTTCGTTGCTACGCCCCGGTCCGACGGCGATCACGGGCGTCGAAGGGTCGACGGCTTCACCGGGACGTTTGTAGATTGCGGTAACCACGCCGTCTGACGGCGCGCGCAGCGTGCCGTTGCCCAGATCGCGAGCGGCGAGCGCCGCGCGGTCCTGTGCGCTTTGTGCTTGCGCACGAGCGCCGGCGACCTGCGTATGCGCCGTCGCCGCATCGGCCTGGTCCGCTGCAAGCTGCGCGCGTGCGGCTTGCACGTCTTTGAGCGGCGCAACGCCCGCAGCGTACAGCGACTCTTCACGCCGGACGGCGGCACGGTCGACTGCGAGTTTGGTGCTGAACCGATCGATTTGCGACTGCTGTACGTTCGCGCTCGCGGCCTGGGCATCGGCTTGCGCCTGCGCGGCGGCGAGTGCCAAACCGCCGGTATCGAGCTGCGCGAGGGCCTGCCCTGCCGAAACGCGATCGCCGATCTGCACGTCGACCGCTTGCAAGACGCCGCTTCCCGCAAAACTCAATTTGCTCTGCGTACCCGCGGGTGCGCCGACGCGCCCGACGGCTTGCACCGTTCGCACGTAGGTGCCGACCTTCGCCGTCGTGAGGCTCACGGCCGGCGCGGCGGTTGCCGAGGTTTGCGCGGAATGTCCGCCGCACGCGGAAAGCATCGCGATACCCGCAAGCGCAGCGTGGCGCGTAAATTTCAAGGACCGATCTCCTGTTCGAGCGTTGCGGCGGCCTGCGCCCGCGCGTAGAGCGCGTTGACTTCCGCCAGTGCTGCCTGGACGTACGTTCGCCGCGCATCGGCGACGTCCAAGCTGGAACTCGCTCCGCTGCGGTAGCCGGTCTGCGTCGCGTGCAGTTCCGCCTGCGCGGCAACGCGCGCACGGTGAGCGGAGTCCACCGCCCGCAAACTCTCCTGATACGTTCGCGCCGCCGATGAAACGTCAACCGTAATCGCACGCACAAGCGCCGATTCCTTGTCGTGCGCTTGCGCCAGTCTCGCACGCTCGGCGGCAGCGCGATCAGCCGCGGCATGCGAGAGCGGAAGATTCACGCTCACGTTTGCCGACGGCCCGGAAACCAGTACGCCGGAATCATAGCCCCTCGTATACCCCGCATTGACGGTGATTGCCGGGAGTCTACCGCGAAGCGCGACGCGCACGGCTGCCTCTTCCGCCTGCACGGCTTGTCTTGCGGAGAGCAGGTCGCTGCGCTGCGCGAGTGCGCGCGCCACCGCCTTTTGCGGGTCCGCGGGCGGAGTCGCCGCGGGCGGCACGGCTTGCAGCCGCACCAGCTGCTGCGCGTTGGTTCCGGTCTCGACGCCGAGCGCGTCTTGCGCGTTGGCCGCATCGACCTGCGCTGCGTCTAAACTCGCGCGCGCGTTTGCGAGCGCGACTTCCGCGCGAACGACGTCGAGGCGCGGCGCGTCTCCGGCTTTGAAGCGCAGCTGCGCGGCGCGCAAGTCGGATTGCGCGCCGGCAAGGTCCTGCGAGCGCAGATCGACGGTCGCGACCGCTTTGAGCGCGCCGTAGTACAAGCCGATCGTTTTCTCGCGCTCGGA
>DATEHZ010000107.1:0-50305 GCA_035279385.1 Vulcanimicrobiaceae bacterium
TCTTCAGCGACCTCGAGGGCCGTCTGCAGATGCTCGACTACGACAAGAAATTTTTGCTCAAGTCGTACGATAATCTCACCTTTGACGGCTCGTCGATTCGCGGCTTCACCGCGCAGCGCGAATCGGATCTGCGGCTGTTCTTGGATTGGGGTTCGTTCTATTGGGCGCCGGCAGACGTGTTCGGGCCCGGCAAAGTGCTGGTTTTCGGCGAGGTGGAAGATCGCGAGGGCAACCCGTATTCGGCCGACGTGCGCGGCCTGCTCAAGGCGTTCGCGAACGATTGCTACAGCAAGCACGGATATACGCTCAACGCCGCAAACGAGATCGAGGGGTTTCTCTTCCAAGGACTGGATGCGGAGCGCCGCTTCCACGAAACGGCCAGATTCGACTACGTCAATACCGGCGGCTACTATCACTCGCTGCCGGGCGATCCGCTGCGCACGTTCATCGACATGGTCGCCGAAGTTCAGCGCGCGATGGGCTTTCAAAACGAGAAAGACCATCCAGAGGTCGCGCCCTCGCAGTTCGAGATCAACTATAACTACGGTGAGGTGGTATCGGCCGCGGATCAGATACAACTCTACAAACTGATCTGCCGCCAAGTAGCGACGAAGCTCGGCATGACCGCAAGCTTTCTGCCCAAACCGGTCGTCGGCGTGAACGGCAGCGGCATGCACACGAACGTTTCGGTCAGCAAAGGCGACAAGAATCTCTTCTGGGATCCGAACGGCGACGAAAAACTCAGCGGGTTCGCGTGGAGTTTCGTCGATCGCATTCTCACGCACGGCAACGATATTTGTTTGATGCTCAATGCCAGCGTGAACGCATATCGCCGTCTCGATCCGCATTTCGAAGCCCCGAACCAGATAAAAGCCTCAGCCGTCGATCGCGGTTCGATGGTGCGCATTCCGATCGGCAACGAACGCAGTTCGCGACTGGAGGTGCGGTCGGTGGGACCCGACGCCAATCCCTACATGGTGATGCTCTCCGTTTTTAAGACTGGATTGGAAGGCAGTATCAGCAGCGAAACCAACTTGCGCCAAGCCGAGCACTATCTGCCCGACAACATTTACGATGCGCTGGAAAACTTTCGGAAATCACATTGGACGGGAAACTTGCTCGGCGCGGATGTGAAGGGACGCTATGCCGATTTAAAACAGGCGAGCGCCGATCGCTGTCCGCGGTTGCTCGGCACGTTCGTGAAGCCGCAAGAAGTGCAGTATCACCACGAAGTCTACAATCAGTATCTTTGGAATTTGTTTTAAAGCTGACAGTTCGTTATGCTTGGCTGGGGGGCTAAAACGGTAGTCGTTCAGCCCCTCGGCGCAAGTAAAATTTCGCGTTAGCAGCTAAGCGCGTTTACATTGCACGCCGACGACCGGAGGGATGAGATTAAGAACTCTTCTCTCGGTCTTTGCACTTTCAACTTGCGCACTAACAATGGCGGCTTGCGGCGGTGGTTCAACCGGCGGTGCGAGCTCTTTGCCCGCAACGGAGCCTTTGCCGGCTGCGACGGCGACGCCGGCGGCGAGCGCAACGAGCGCTCCCATGTCGGTCGTTTCGTTCGGTCCGAATAATCAGCTCGCGATCACCGGTACGGTGGTGTCGATGCAGAGCAGCGGTTTTCAAATCGAAGGCGGCAACGGCGTCGGCTATTTCAACGTCTATACGACGTCATCGACGACGTTCTCGAATAATTTCAAAGTTGCCGTCGGCGATTTCGTCGAGGCGTCCGGCACGGGTACGCCGGGAACGTCGATGAACCCCGCGGCGTCGGTAACGTTACTTTCGCTTCCGAGCGCGCCGGTCAGCACGAGCGGTCAAGTGACCGCGACGATCACGGGCGGTTTCGCGCTGAGTGTAAACAACGTCAAGACGAGCATCTTTCCCATCTACTCGACGCAGTACAGCGGTGCGAAGCCGTACGTCGGCGAGTACGTCAGCGTTTCGGGAGTAGGCTCCATCGGCAGCTCGATCGTCGCAACGTCGATCGCGCAGAGGAGCGCAATCGCCTCGCCGTCGCCGTCGCCGTCGCCGACTGCAGCCCCGACCGCTGCCCCCACTGCAGCGCCGGTACGCATTGCTACGCCGTCGCCCGCACCCACCGCGACGCCGGTTTCAACCGGCTACGCGGCGCCCACAACGACGGCGTTCATGCCGAGCAGCTGGGGCAAGATCAGCGCCATGCAGGTGTTCGACAACACGTACAACGGCTACATTTCACAAGCGGATGCCTCGGCTCACGGCTGGCGCTATTCGATGGTGTGGGGCGCGCGCAATAACATCGGCACGTCCTGGCTGGACAGCAACCCCGGACTGCAGACCGCCTATTACAACGCACTGGAGACCGACGAGAGTTCGACGGCCTGGGGCGCCGTCGGTCATACGCTCACGTGGTGGCAAAGCAATCACCCGACGTGGGTGCTCTATGCATGCACGTCGAGCGGCTCGCCGACGACGACGCCCGCGTACGTGCCGGGATTGAAGGACAACGTTCCGCTCGACGTTCATAACCCCGCGGTCATCGACTATCAGATCCGTTTGATGGCCGAATACGCGCACAGACTCGGCTATCACGCACTCGCAATCGACGAGGCCACGTTCTGGCAAGCCGATCAAGGTGTGTCGGGCGGTTACGGCTGCGGCATCTATCAGAACGGTTCGTTCGTCCGCCGTTACAGCGGCGTGACGGATCCGAATTGGGCTGCGGACGTCGTCGCATGGGTGAAGGAAGCGCACAAACTGCTCACCACCGACGCCACGCTCTCGACGTATCATCTCAAACTGGTGGTCAATCATCCGGCGGATCAGCTCACGGCGAACGAGACGGCGTTCCTTGCCAGCGTCGACGCCGACCTCGACGAAACCGGTTACACGAATTACGGGCGCCTTTCGAACGGATCGGCGAGCAATTTCGTGATGCGCACCAATTGGGCGATGTACGCGCAGCAGCACGGCGTTGCGGTGATGATGAACGCGAATCTCGGATCGCTCTCCGCTACCAGCGTGACCTTGGATTACTCCATCGCGACCTACCTGATGGGCAACATGCAGGCTGAATCGCTCTTCGTCTCCCCGGCTACGGGCTACGGCACCGAGCAATGGCGCTCGCAGTTCCAGACGACCGTGGGCGCCCCGTGCGGCTCGTATTACGGCGGCCCCAGCCTGGACTCGTCCAGCCCCAGCATCTACTACCGCCGCTTCGCGAACGCGGTCGTCGTGGTGAACGGCGGCTCCGGGTCGAACTCTCAGGTGGCTCACAAGCTGCCGAGCGGCCACGTGTACGCCGACCTGTTCGGCCGGGCCGTCTCCAACCCGCTGACCATTCCGTCCGGCGACGGCTACGTGCTGATGACCGTCAACGGCTGCAACTAGACGTCAAAAGGGGTAGTCACCGGGCCGGGAAGCCGCTATACTAAGGCGGTTTTCCGGCCCAAATCCCCGCTTGCGGGGTAGTGGCGCGCGATGGCGCGTCACTTCGCTAGGGCCGTGCCTCGCCAAAGGACACGGCCGTCAACCACCTAGTGAAAGGACAATTGAAGATGGCATCCACCAAAGCGAAGCGCGCCGTCAAGGAGCGCCGCCCGAAGCGCAAGCCGTGCAATTTCTGTGCGGAAAAGGCGCTCGACATCAACTATAAAGACGTCGCTCGCCTCAAGAAGTTCGTCTCCGAACGCGGCAAGATTCTGCCGCGCCGCATTTCCGGCAACTGCGCCCGACACCAGCGCCTGCTGACCGTTGCGGTCAAGCGCGCCCGCGTGATCGCGTTCCTTCCGTTCGTCACGGAGTAGCGCCATGAAGCTCATTCTTCTGAGCGACATCAAGGCGCTCGGCAAGAAGGGCGACCTCGTCGACGTCGCTGAGGGCTACGCCCGCAACTTCCTGTTGCCGCGCAAGCTCGCGACCGAGGCGAACAAGGGCGCCCTCACCATGCTTTCCGAGCAGAAGGCCGCCAAGGAAAAGCGCGAAGCCGCACAGGTGGCGCAAACCAAGGAACTGGCCAAGCTGTTGGAGAGTAAGCCGGTCGCCGTGCGTGCGAAAGCCGGCGGCAACGGCAGACTCTTCGGAACGGTGACCAACGCGGACATCGCGGACGCGATTTCGCAGACCTTCGCCGTACCGGTCGACAAGCATAAGATTGAAGTGAAGAACGCAATCAAAGCGCTGGGCAGCTACCCCATCGAGATCCGCTTAGGGAAAAACATCGTCGCAAAGACGACCGTCAGCGTCGTCGCAGCGTAGATTCGTCATGGCCGGCGCGGGCGAAGATCTGTACCTCGCGCGTTTTCGCCGCAAATTCGGCAGCGAAGACGAGATGAGCCGTTATGTGTCCGCACTCTACGACGTGCTGGCAAATACGATCGGTTCGGATAAACTCGTGCTGCGGGCCGGCAAGATGAACGCGCTGAAAATGATGCGTTCTCCCGCGCTGCCCGACCGCATCTGCGCGCTGCAGCGCCTGGTTTTCGAAGATCCGACGCTCGAGCGGGTCACGGGACGCGCCAATTCACGCCGCGTCATCTCCGAGATCGAAGAGCAGCTCGCCGATCTCATCGCGCAGAAGAACGTCGAAGATTCGATCGAGCGCAAGATCAACACGAAGATGATCGAGCGCCATCACGACTACCTGAAGGATCTCAAACTCGAGGCGCTCCGCGAGGACACCGGTCCAGAAACGCCGGCTACGCAGAAAAAACTCGAGGAGCTCGAACAACTCAGCGCGCGCGGCCTTGCCGCATCGGCGCTGCAGCTGCTGCGCCCGCAATCGCTCAAGGAAGTCGTCGGCCAGGAATCGGCGATTCGTTCGCTGCTGGCGAAGATCTCCTCGCCGTATCCGCAGCACGTCATTCTGTACGGGCCGCCGGGCGTGGGTAAAACGACGGTCGCGCGCCTGGCGCTGGAAGTGGCAAAAGCGCGCGCGTACACGCCGTTCAAAAAGGAAGCGCCGTTCGTCGAAGCGAGCGGCACGACCATGCGCTGGGATCCGCGCGAGACGACGAACCCGCTGCTCGGCAGCGTGCACGACCCGATCTACCAAGGCAGCCGGCGCGAGTTCGCCGAGGGCGGAATTCCCGAGCCGAAACTGGGTTTGGTAACGCGGGCGCACGGCGGCGAGCTCTTCATCGACGAGATCGGCGAGATGGACCAGCTGCTGCAGACGAAGCTGCTCAAGGTCCTCGAGGATAAGAAGGTCACGTTCGAATCCTCTTACTACGACGAGTCGGCGCCGAACGTGCCCGAATACATCAAACGCTTGTTCCGCGAGGGCGCGCCGGCCGATTTTATTCTGATCGGTGCGACGACGCGCGAGCCGGAAGACATCGACGCGGCGATTCGCTCGCGCTGCGCCGCCGTGTATTTCGAGCCGCTCACGCAGCATCAAATCGTTACCATCGTCAACGGCGCGATCAAGCGCTTGCGCGCGAAAGCCGCGCGCGGCGTCGCGCCGCTCATCGCCTCGTACACGATTGAAGGCCGCAAAGCCGTACAGATCGTTGCGGATGCGTACGGACATGCGCTCTACCGTCTTGCCGGCAATCGCGCCAAAGTGGACGAAGCGAAAAACGTCACCATTACGGAAGAGGACGTGCGCGACGTGGTGCAGGCCGGCCGGTTGGTGCAGCACACGATCGTCAAGGCGCGCGCTACGCGCGAGATCGGCAAGACGTTCGGTCTCGGCGTTTTGCATTATCTGGGCAGCATCATCGAAATCGAAGCCGTCGCCTTCGGCGCAAGTGCGGCCGGAAAAGGCAGCGTGCGTTTCAACGATGCGGCCGGAGCGATGGCTAAGGACAGCGTCTTCAACGCCGCTGCGGTGCTGCGCGCGGTCACCGGACTGGACACGGCAAATTACGACTTGCACATCAACGTCATCGGCGGCGGGAACATCGATGGCCCCTCCGCGGGGTTCGCGATCTTTCTCGCGCTCTACTCGGCGCTCACCAAGACGCCGCTGCCGCAAGACGTCGCGATCACGGGCGAACTCTCGATTCAGGGGAAAGTCCGCCCGGTCGGCGGCATCGTCGAGAAACTGTATGCGGCACGACAAGCCGGCATGCGCGCGATTCTCGTGCCGAAGGAAAACGTGCGGGAAATTGACCGTACCCTCGCAGGAATCGACGTAATTCCGATTGCCTCCGTCGAGCAGGCATTCCGCGCGCTTTCTCTCCACAAGAAATCCACAAGGCGACCCACACGCGGGCGGCGGAGTACTTCCGCCCGCCCATGAGCATCACGAACCTGCCTCTCGTCGACCGCATCCCGCCGCAAAATCTCGAGGCGGAGATGGCGCTGCTCGGCTCCATACTGGTCGATCGCGAGATCATGGGCATCGTCAGCGAGATCGTCAAGGCGGAAGATTTTTACGCGCACGTACACGAGTCGATCTACTCGGTACTGCTGCACTTGTACGATCGCGGCGAACCGCTCGATAAAATCACGGTTGCCGAAGAACTCAAACGCCGCAGCGAATTGGACAACGTCGGCGGCCTCTCATATTTGAGTTCGCTGATGGATACGGTGCAGACCGCAGCGTCGGCAGCGTACTATGCGAAAATCGTTCGCGAAAAGGCCGTTTTACGCGGACTCATTCACGCCGGCACGCGTATTACGCAGCTGGGCTTTGAAAACGAAGAAGACGTCGACGGCGCGCTCGATCAGAGCGAGCAGCTCGTGTACGATATCGGTCAACGACAGATGCACGGTGAGTTCACCCTGGTCAGACGCCTACTAAAGGACGCCTTCGATCGGATCGACCAAAGATTTCGTCAGGGCGGCGGTTTGACCGGCCTTACTTCAGGCTTTAAAGACATTGATGAGATGACTGCCGGCTTCCAGCCAGGCAATTTCATCATTCTAGCTGCGCGTCCCGGAATGGGCAAAACGTCGTTCGCTCTAAATATGGCCGCAGAAGCGGCGCAGCAACGACAAGAGCCGCTGGCGTTTTTCTCATTGGAGATGTCGAACGACGAACTTGTGCAGCGGCTCATCTGTGCCGAAGCAGAGATCAGCATGCACGACATGCAGCGGGGGAATATCAAACCGCATCATTGGGAGAAGATCTCCGAGGCGATGGGCGTGCTCAACGAGCTACCGATCCACTTGGACGACAGCGGAGGGCTGTCAGTGTCCGAGATCCGCAGCAGATGCCGGCGACTGAAGTCCGCACATGGATTGTCTGCTGTTTTTATAGATTACTTGCAGCTCGTGCATCCGAGCGTCCTGAGTAAAGGTGCGAACCGAAACGAAGAACTTTCGGACATTTGCCGGACCCTGAAGACAACCGCCAAAGATTTGGAAGTGCCGATTATTGCGTTAGCCCAGCTTAACCGCGGCGTCGAATCGCGTACCGACAAGAGGCCCATGCTGAGTGATTTGCGCGACAGCGGATCACTCGAACAGGAAGCAGATATGGTTGCATTCCTTTACCGGGAAGGCTATTACCATAATGAGGCTGCCGAACCGGAACTCACGGAATTTATCATCGCGAAAAATCGTAATGGCCCTACAGGACACGCAAAGCTGCGCTTTGTGAGAGAATTCACCCTGTTCCGCCCGTACGGCGACGCGACACACTATCCCGCACCATGAAGATTTCACATTTGAGTCTGGGCGTGAGTGATCTGCGCGCGTCCGAAAAGTTCTATCGCGACGTGCTCGGCCTTGCCACCAAGCGCGACGGCGAAGACGTCCGCGTCGAGTGGCCTGAATTTCTGCTCGTTTTGAGCGAAAAACCCCCGACCGATCGCAGCAAATTTCATTTCGGTTTTCGCATCGACTCGCAAGCAGAAGTCGACACCTGGGCGGAGCGCCTGCGCGCGAACGGCGTGCAAATCATCTCCGGACCCGCGACCGACAACGGCACGCGCCAGTTGTTCTTCCTAGACCCCGATCAATACGTCGTAGAAATTTACGCTTCCGCGAGTGATTTGACGTCGTCGAACGCGTAGACCACGTCGTCGAACTCGCCGGCCTCTCTATCGACGCCTCGATGCCGCGGTAAGACGCGGTCGGATTCGATCAACCACCACGGGGTTTTCTGCGCTGGGCCCGTATTGACTCTGACGTAGCGTCATAGTTTATCGTCCTCGGTGAGGAAACCCAATGCAAGCAACGGCACAAAAACTCAAGCAGGCCAGGCAGTTCGCACGGGAGGCGGGCGTGACCGTGCGCACGCTGCACGTCTACGACCGTCTGGGGCTGCTCCCGCCTGCGGCTCGGAGCGACTCCGGCTATCGCCTCTACGGCGAGGCGGAGCTCGAGCGGCTCGAGCAGATTCTTGCGCTGCGCTTCGTCGGATTTCGACTCGAACACATCAAGGAGCTCTTGGCCGGTCCGAAATGGCCGCTGGTCGTGGCACTGCGCATGCAGCGTGAGATCATCGCGCAGCAAATGCGCAAACTCGACGCAGCAACGCAAGCCATCGAACAGGCCGAATCCACGCTGATCGCCGACGAATCGGCGGACCGCTGGAAGGTGCTCTGCAACATCATCGAGGCACTAAGAATGGAAAACGATTACAACTGGACGCAGAACTACTACAACGATGCGGCGCGCGAAAAACTCGAAGAGATGCGCAAGAACACGCCGCAGGAAGTGGTCGAGCAAGGCCAACGCGATTGGGCGGCGCTCATTGCCGAAGTCGAAGAAGCGGCATCGCGCAACGAAGATCCCGCGGGCGAGCACGCACAGGCGCTTGCGGGGCGCTGGCGCGGCCTGGTCGGTCAGTTCACCAAAGGCGACGCGGACGTCGCACAAGGCTTGAAAAACCTGTGGTCCGACCCGACCCACTGGCCGAAGGACTTCAAACGGCCCTGGAGCGACGCCGCCGACGCGTGGATTAAACGCGCAATGAACTGCGGCTAAGCCCGCCCCCCCCCCTTCGTCATCCTGAGGTATCGAAGGACCCCCGAGCGTAGCGAGGGGCCTCGACAAGCTCGGCCGTGGTTCGATACCTCACCATGACGAGGTAATTCGATACCTCAACGGCGACAAGGTGTGCGATGCCGCCTTCGTCATCCTGAGGTATCGAAGGACCCCCGAGCGTAGCGAGGGGCCTCGACAAGCTCGGCCATGGTTCGATACCTCACCATGACGAGGTAATTCGATACCTCAACGGTGACGAGGTGGTGGTGCCTGAGCGTGAGGAGGTGTGCGGTGCCGCTTTCGTCATCCTGAGGTATCGAAGGACCCCCGAGCGTAGCGAGGGGCCTCGACAAGCTCGGCGGTGGTTCGATGCCTCACCATGACGAGGTGGTTCGATGCCTCACCATGACGAGGTGGTTCGATACCTCACCATGACGAGGTGGTTCGATACCTCACCATGACGAGGGGTCGAGTTAGGTGGACATCAGTTGCGCCCAGTCGGCGCGGCTGATGCGTAGGTCGTCCTCGGTTAGGTGCGCGAGCGGTTTTTGCGGAAGCCGCTCGCGTTCGCATAGGTCACGCGACGAGGTGTCGACGTAGAGCAATCCCGTGACGAGTTCGCCGCGTTCGCGTGCCTCGTGCATCGTGCGCAGCGCTCCGATGCGATCGGAGGCGTCGTAGTCGCGGTCGAGTTTGCGCAGCAGCACGCGATCGCCGTTGTCGAACTGGATCTCCTGCACCGTCCCGGGCTCGTAATCCACGGTGATCTCCTGGCTGCCGAGGATGAAGTCCGGCGTGTGCAGCACCGCGTGATGCTCTTTGACGTAATTGTAACTCTTCGTCGAGCCTTCGTGATCGTTGAACGTCACGCACGGGCTGATCACGTCGAGCACCGCGATGCCGCGGTGCGAGAACGCCGCCTGCAGCAGCGGAATCAGTTGTTTGCCGTCGCCGGAGAACGAACGGGCCACGAACGTTGCGCCGAGTTCCACCGCAAGCCCGCACACGTCGATCGTCTCGAATTCGTTGACTTGGCCTTTTTTGAGCACGGAGCCGCGATCGGCGGTTGCCGAAAACTGCCCTTTCGTGAGCCCGTAGCAGCCGTTGTCCTCGATGATGTACGTCGCGTCGACGTTGCGCCGGATCATGTGGCAATATTGCCCCAGGCCGATGCTCGCCGTATCGCCGTCACCGCTGATGCCCAGCACCATGAGTTCGCGGTTCGCGAGTTTTGCGCCGGTTGCCAGCGAGGGCATGCGGCCGTGCACGCCGTTGAAGCCGTGCGCGCGTTCCACGAAGTACGCCGGCGTCTTCGAGGAGCAGCCGATGCCGCTCATCTTCGCCAGTTTGTACGGATCGACGCCGTACTCGTAGAGCGCTTTGATCAGGTTGTTCGTAATCGAGTTGTGTCCGCAGCCGGCGCACAGCGTGCTGGGCGAGCCCTTGTAGACGTCGCGCGGAAGGCCGAGAACGTTCACGTTGGTGTTCATTTATGCAAGTACCGGTTTTTCTGCGGCGAGCAGCGGCTCTGTAACGGCAGCCGCATCGATCGGCACGCCGTTGTAGTGACGGATGGAGTGCATTCGCTCCAGCAAATGCGCGGGCAGTTCGGTGCGCAGCAGCCCGTACAGCTGGCCGTCGCGGTTCTGCTCAACGACGTACACGCGCTCGTGGCGCTCGACGAACGCCTCGACGTCGCGCGTGAACGGCAGCGCGCGCACGCGCAGATAATCCGTTTCCAAACCGTCTTCGCGCAGACGATCCCGCGCTTCGGCGACCGCATGATGCGTCGTCCCGTACGCAATAATGCCGACGGCGCTCCCCGGCTCGTCCGCGACCGCTGCAGGCACGTATGCGCGCGCCGTGTCGTGCTTGCGCGCGAGACGATCGAGATTCCCCCGGTAGACGTCGGGGTTTTCGGAATAGTTTGCCTGCTCGTCGTGACCGGAGCCGCGCGTGAAGTACCCCGCGAGCGGATGCTCCGTGCCGGGGAGCGTGCGGTACGGAATACCGTCGCCTTCAACGTCGCGATAGCGGCCCCAGGATTGTACTTCCTCGAGTTTTGCCGCGTCGAGCACTCTGCCGCGGTCGAAGGGTTTGCCCGGATACTCGAGGGGCCTGGTCATCCACAAATTCATGCCGAGATCGAGATCGCTCAGCACGAACACCGGCGTTTGGAAACGGTCGGCCAAGTCGAACGCCTGCATCGAAAATTCATACGCTTCGTCGACCGTGCCCGGCAGCAGCACGATGTGCTTGGTGTCGCCGTGCGAGAGCGTGTACGCAAACGCGACGTCGCCTTGAAGCGTGCGCGTCGGCAAGCCGGTCGACGGCCCCGCGCGCTGCACGTCGAAAATCACGCCCGGCAGTTCCGCGTAATAGCCGAGTCCCGCGAACTCCGCCATCAGTGAAAGTCCGGGTCCGGAGGTCGAGGTCATCGCGCGCGCGCCGGCCCACGTAGCCCCGAAGACCATACCGATGGCCGCGAGTTCGTCTTCGGCTTGTATGATCGCGGCTTTGCGTTCGCCGGTTTCCTTGTCGACGCGGAAGCGATCGCAATAGCTGATGAACGATTCGCAGAGCGAGGACGACGGCGTGATCGGATACCACGCGACGACGGTGCAGCCGCCCATGACGCAGCCGAGCGCGGCCGCGTTGTTGCCGTCCATCAGCATCAAGCCTTCGGTCTTGCCGGTCATCGTCTGCAAGCGATAGAGATCGCTCTTCGTCAGATTGCTCGCAGCGAAGTCGATGCCCAGACGCACGGCGTTCATGTTCGTGTCCACCGCCGCGGGCTTGCGCTTGAACTGCGCGCGCAGCGCGGCCTCGATCGTCTCGGCTTCGATGCCGAGCAGATGCGCGAGCACGCCGACGTAAATCATGTTTGTGAGGTACTTGCGCAAGCCGCCGTCGCTCACGTGCTCTTTCGCAAGCTTCGCGAACGGCACGGCGTAATACGTCACGTCTTCGCGCGCCGCCGCGCCGATAACGGCGTAGGATGCCTCGTGAATAACGACACCGCCGGAGCGCACGCCCGCCACGTCGGCATGCCACGTCGCCGGGTTGAGCGCGATCAGAATGTCGATCTCGCGGCTGCGGCACTGGTAGCCTTGCGGGCTGACCCGCACGTCGAACCACGTGGGCAGGCCTTCGATGTTCGAGGGAAAGACGTTTTTCGGCGCGACCGGGATCCCCATGCGGAAGATCGCGTTGGTCAAAACCAGGTTCGCGGATTGGCTTCCCGAGCCGTTGACCGTGGCCGCGCGGATAGTGAGATCGTTCGCGGTGTTCACGCTAAGGTATTCGGGAACCGACGCCTTCTTTCATGTATGAGCGCGAGAGCGCGACGTACTCGCCGGCGCTGATGTCGATCCAGCGTGCAGCCTCGCCGTCGATCGGCTTTTTGACTTTTGCGGGGGCTCCGGCGGCCAGCACGCCCGGGGGTATCTTCGCGTTTTCGCCCACGACGCTGCCGGCTGCGATGAGCGAGCGCTCACCCACGACCGCGCCGCCCAGGATCACGGCGTTACTGCCTATTAAGGCAGACTGCTCGATGCGGCAATCTTCCATGACCGCGCAGTGGCCGACGGTCACGTCGTCTCCGAGAATCGTCTGACCGTGCTCGCTCACGTGCAGGACGCAGTTGTCCTGAACCGACGTGCGCGCGCCGACGCGGATGGGGCCGTTGTCGCCTCGAAGCACGGCGCCGAACCAGATGCTCGATTCCTCGCCCACCTCGACGTCCCCGATGAGCACGGCGGTCGGTGCGACGAACGCCGAGGGGTGCACGCGCGGGCGTTTCCCGCGGTATTCAATGATCATACTCCCTCTCCCAAGAACGCCCCAGTTCGTATGCATCGACATAACACCCCGCTGCGCGGCGTCAAGGCCACGCCCAGACCGAAGGAAGGCGACCCGAACTATACTGCGGTCAATTATGCGTACGCCGGCAAGACCGGCCACATTCACGAAGTCGTAACCGTCGGCGGACGAGAGCTCGCGAAGGTCGGCTTCGACGACCGCAAGATCGTGTATTACTACATGGACGATCTCGAACTGGATCGTTCGGCGAAACGCGGGACCTTTCACGACAACGACGCAAAATGAACGACGCTGGCGCGTCACGTACCTGACGCCCTAAGGCCATCTTTACGGAATCTTTGCCGATCGCGCCTTGAAGTTGAGTAGTTCGGCCTATAGTTTGCGCTCGCTTGGCCGTCTAGCAGCGGTATAATTACATCAGCGTAAAGCGCTAACAAAATTTGGGGCGCGCCACGGATCGGCGCGAGGGGAGAGGCCACAGTGCGGGAGTGCCTTATGAGGGCCGCTGTTTTCCTATTGGGTTTAAGTCTGGCTGCGTGTTCCACGCAGGGGACATTAGGCGTGCCGGCAACCCCGGGCGGCTCACCCATGCGTCTGCCGATGGAGACGTACGGCGGCACGAACGCCGTTACAACCACGCTCGCGGATTCATCGCCCGTGCTCAATGGTAAAACCGTTGTGCATTGTTATATCGGTGTGGATGAGATCGATGCCGTCGCCGGAGGCGTCAACTATGCAATCGCGAGGTTCGGCTCTCCGTACGTCCTCGATCTGCTGCAGTATCAGAACGGCAGCGAACTTCCGATGGGGCAAGCCGTGCTCCCCGCGCAAAGTTATTCGCAATACCGGCTGGTGCTTAACGCTGCAAGCACGCAGATCGTCTTCTCCGACGGTACGAGTTTGCCGGTATCGTTCAAAACAAACAGCGGTTCGCAAAGCAGCGCGAACGCCGCGAATCAGACGAACGCGACGAATGACCCGACTATTCCGGGCGCGATCGACGTAACGGTCAACGCTCCGTTTACCGTTGACGCAAGCGCCGGAGCATCGGTGGCCGCCGACTTCAACGTCCTCGAGTCGCTTACGGTAAACAACAACAACGTTTTCGTACGTCCCTCCATGTTCGTTGCGAACCACGAGGGGCAGCTCCGAGGGCAGGTTCTGAATACCGGCGGTTCAGCCGTGCAGAACGCGGTCGTGGTCGCGACCGCGTCTAGCGGGGTCGTTTCCAACAGCGCGGCGACCGACGCCAACGGCAATTTCAATCTGCACGCACTCCCGGCGGGCACGTATCAACTCACCATCTTCAACGCTTATACAACCGCCGCCGGCCAAAACGTGTCGGCGTCGGGCCAAAGCGCAACAGCGGCATCGGTGAACGGTCCAACGATTACCGTCACCGCCGGCGGATCCGTATCTATCGGAATCCTGAACGATTAGCAGCGGCAAGGAGACGAAAACCATGAAGCGTATAGCCCATCGCATTTGCGCTCTTGTCCTCGCATTCGGAATAAGCGCATGCTCCGGAAACGCCGGCCAGAGCGTCACGCCGCCCGGCGGCGGCACCCTCAAGCCGATGGACACCTACGGCGGTACGAATCTGTTGAGCGGCCTCCTAAATGTATCGCTGCTGGACGCTTCTCCGGCGTTGAACGGCAAGACGGTTTCGCACCTGTACATCGGCGTCGACGAAATCGACGCGATCGCGAACGGCACGACGTATCCCGTCGCGCAATTCGGATCTCCGTACGTGCTCGATCTGCTGCAGTATCAGAACGGCAGCTCGCTGCCGATGGGGCAAGTCTCCGTTCCCGCGCAGAGCTACTCGCAGGTGCGCCTGGTGTTGAATGTCGCAAGCACGCAGATTGCCTTTGCCGACGGCAGCACCATGCCGGTTTCGTTCAAGACCACGAGTTCGCAAAGCAGCGCGCACGCCGCAAGCCAAACAAGCACGAGCACCGACCCGAACATCGCCGGCGCCGTGGACGTTACGATCGCCTCGCCGTTCAGTGTAGGATCCGGGTCGTCGGCCTCACTGGCGGCGGACTTCAACGTTCTTGAGTCACTCTCGGCAAATAGCAGCACAATCTTCATACGTCCGTCGATGTTCGTTGCCAACGGCGCGGGCCAGGTGAGCGGTACCGTGGCGAATCAAAGCGGCGTGCCGGTCCAAAACGCGGTCGTCGCGGCGATCGGTGCAAACGGCGCGGTCGGAAACACCTCCGCGACGGATGCCAACGGGAATTTCAACCTGCATGCGCTTGCGGCGGGCACGTATCAGCTCGTCATCTACAACAGTTATGAGAACGCCGCCGGCCAAACGATGTCGGCAACGGGGCAAAGCTCTACCGCGGCGTCGCTGAACGGACCGACCATCAGTATCACGGCCGGCGGTTCGCTGTCCGCTGGAACCCTCAACGACTAGAAGCTGAATTGCTCGAGTACAGAGGGATTGCATGCAGGGTGATATGGTAATCACGGAGACCAGAGCGGCGGAGCTCTTGGCACGTGCGCGAGACGTTCACCGTCGGGCACGCCGCGAAGAAGCGCTGACCTTGTTGGCGGAATGCGGCGACTGGCCGGCTCCGTACAACGAACAAGGTCTGCTGCTTCGGGCGGAAGCGCTGACTGCACGGGATCCGATTGCGGGCTTGGGAGAACTGGCCGCACATTCCGACGCATTCACTTCGCGCGAAGGACACATCGGGTATTTGATTGCTTCGGCTCGTGCATACGCGAGAGCGCGCAATTCGGACACCGCCGACGACATGCTCAATGCTGCGGAGTCGGAACTAAACGGCGAACCCGGCATCTATGCGGATCAAATCGCGTATCTGCGCGCTTGGCAGCAGTGGAATAACCGCGAGTACGATCCCGCGAACGCGCACCTTGCGATCGCGCTGCGCTCGCAGGATCCGGCGATACGGCTGACTGCGCTGAATCTGCGCAGTTGGATGTTCGCAGGGCTCGAGGACTACCCGCAGCAGTTGAACGAGTTGCTGCAATGCGTTCGTTTGTACCAGCAGCATGGACCTGACTGCGATATCGCTGCCGTGGCGCTGATCATGCAGAACACGCTTGTGCTGGCGTGGGAATTGAACGACGCAGAAGCCGTTGCGGAAGCGGAGACCGCGTTCAATACGATCGAGTGGACGCCCGACATTGAAGTCCGCCGCTTCCTGTGTTTGCGCGCGCTCGCATGGCACGCATTCTTGCAGGGAGAATCGGCTCGCGCCCAGTGGCTCTTCAAAGACTCAAAGGATCTCGCACCTACGCCGGCTTGGAAGGCGATGGCGCACGTCGATCGCGCCTTCGTCGCGCGCAGCGTGCTCAACGAAGCTTGGGCGACGGAAGAACTCTACCAGGCTCATGCGATCGCGCGTGCGATCGAGTGGCAAACGACCCGCGACGAAGAACGCATGGCGCTCATCACGCTGGCCATCATGTTCGCGCCCATCGATTTGGGCCAAGCGCAGCGGTACGTCTCGACGTACATCCAACTCGGCAGCGAAAATTTGGACCCGACGCTGGGTGCCGCGCATGAGCCGCGTCGCAGCATAGCGCACCAAAAATACGCTGCGGGGCGCGTCCAGGCGATGCTCGGCAACGCGGCCGCGGCAATTCGGGCGCTCGAGGCCGCGTACGAGATATTCTCGCAAATCGAGCACGACTACCGGGCGGCGCTCGCAGCGCAGGCGCTCTTCGATCTGACGCACGACGACACGTGGCTCAAGCTGGCACGCGGACACGCTACCAGGTTCCCGAACAGCGCACTGGCGCAGCGGTTGAACGACGCACAGCCGTGCAATACGCCGCAAATGGACGGGCTGACGGCGGCACAGCGGCAAATCGCGATAGCTCATTGCCAAGGGGCGGACAGCGAAGAACTCTCGCGGCGCTTTAGTCGAAGCACGTTCACCATCGAGAAGCAGTTGCACGCGATTTACGATGCAGCGGGCGTGGACAGCCGCGCAGCCTTGCGCGACGTACTGCACAGGCGCGGCTTGCTGTGAAGCGGGCGCTCTCTGCGGGAGGGAGCGGGGCCGCATTCGCGGCCATCTGCATCGCCGGGATCACTGCAATGCTCGGCGCCGGTTTGCGCCATGCCCCCGCCGACTACCGCCTACTTCTTGCACTGCTCGTCACGGCGACGATTTTGCTTGCGGCGAAGATTCTGCTCGTCGATCGTTCGCAATCCGTCCGAGCGCTCGTGGAAAAGCGCTATAACATACTGGAAAGTATCCCGGACGGCTTTTTCATCGTCGATTCGCAGTTCCGGTTTTCCCACGTAAACGAGCGCGCCGAGGAATTGTTCGATCGCAGTGCCGATCAGCTCGTCGGTCAGCGCGTGGAAGATTTGCTCGATCCGATGGCATCGGAGCTGCTGCCCGAGATGGAGCGCGCCGCGCAGACCGGCACGCCGCTCGAGCGTACGCAGTACTTCCAATCGACGGGCAAGTGGGTGCAAATTCGCATCCAGCCGGCCCGTGACGAAACGCTCGTCTATCTGCGAGACGTCACCGAGCGGCAGAAGACCGAGAAGGCTTCGCAAGAAGCGGAGCGGCGGCTGCGGCTGCTGCTCTCGCAGGTTCCGGCAGTGTTGTTCACCGTCGACTTGGAGATGCGCATCACGTCGGTCGTGGGTGCGGGCTTAGCAGAGCACGCATTCGCCGAAGCGTCGCTGCTGGGAGCGCCGTTCGAAGTGCTCGTCAGCGAACACGATCAGAAAAAGGACTGCATCGCGGCCGTGCGGCGCGTCTTCCAAGGTAATGCGGTTTCGTACGAAACGCGCAGGCACGATCGCTGGCTGCAGAACGACGTTGAGCCGCTGCGTGACGCGGACGGTAACGTGATCGGCGCCGTCGGAGTCATACTCGACGTCACCGAGGTTCGCTCCAACGCCGAACGCTTCGCCCAGCTGGCACGCCAAGACGTCATGACGGGGCTTCCGAATCGGCTCGCACTGGAAGAGCGGCTGCCTGCGCAGCTCGATAACGCACTGCAGCATCGCGAATCCGTGGCGGTGCTTTTCGTCGATCTCGATCGCTTCAAGAACATAAACGATACGCTGGGGCACCGTGTCGGCGACGAACTGCTGCGCACCGTCACGCAGCGCATGCTGGCCCGCATGGATAATCGCGGCACGATCTATCGCCCCGGCGGCGACGAGTTCGTCATCGTCGTCGACGGCATTAAGCATAAACGAACGGTGGCGTCCATCTCGATGGACGTACTTCAAGCATTTGCCGAGCCGTTCGATGTGGACGGACGCGAATTATTCGTTACCGCAAGTCTGGGCGCGAGCGTTTTCCCGCAAAACGCGCAGACCGCGGACGAACTTATCGCATTCGCGGACTCGGCGATGTATCGCGCGAAAGAAGCCGGCCGCAACAACGCCAAGTTCTACGACGGAACGATGCACGCGCACGTGCTCGAGCGCATGGGTCTGGAGCAAGACCTGCGTCAAGCGCTCGCGCGCGGCGAACTCCATCTGCTCTTCCAGCCGATCGTCGACTTGCCGACGCGCCGCGTCGTCGGCGCCGAGGCGCTCTTGCGCTGGCAGCATCCGCTGCTGGGCGAACTCGCACCGCAGACGTTCGTTCCGATTGCCGAGGAGACCGGCGTCATCGTCGAGATCAGCCGCTGGGTGCTGCGCGAAGCTTGTGCGAACGCCGCGCGCATTCGCCGCGAGGGCGCGAGCGACTTCCACATCAACGTGAACCTTTCACCGCGCGACTTCTACGAGCAGGACCTCGCGGCAACGCTTGCTGCCGTGCTCGCGGAGACCGGTCTGCCCCCCGAAGCGCTGGCATTGGAAGTGACGGAAAGCGTCGTGCTCAACGATTTGGCGCTCGACACGCTGCAGCGCATCGCGAAGATGCGCGTGAACGTGGTCGTCGACGACTTCGGCACCGGATACAGTTCGCTCAGTTATATCAAGCGACTGCCGGTGTCCGCGATCAAGATCGACAAGAGTTTCATCGATGAAGTGGCGGTCGATCCGTACGATCAAGGCATCGTTAAAGCGATCGCGACGCTCGGGAATACGCTCGGACTGCGCATCATCGCCGAAGGCATCGAATCCGAATCACAGTACGAGTTTCTGCGGTCGATCAAGTGCGAGTACGCGCAAGGCTATTTTTTCTACCGGCCGCAGCAGTGGAACGCGTTCCTGTCGATCCTGCAGCGCTCGGGCGAGATCGGTTCGAGCGCGCGGGTTATTCCGCTGTACGGCTAGGACGAAGGACGAGCACGCCGCCGGATCTGCAGGCCATCGAATAGCGTCCCTGCCGTAGTGCCGCGCGAAGTTGCGGAAGCACGTGCGTCTCGACGTACGCGTTACGCCAGGCGGGCGTATAGGCGATGTAGCCGTCGAAGTGCTGAACGCCTTCTTCGATGTTCGTCGAGTGCGGATAGGTCAGCGCCTCGTGCGCAAACCACTCGTCGTGCGTTGCCACTCGCGCGTCCCGCGGAACGCACGCGAACGCCGACGTTACGTCGGACGAGTGTTGATATGGCGCCCGCGTGAGATAGTGCGCGGGATGCATCGGGTTGAACGCCGCAAGGACGATGACGCAAATCGCCACGGCCGCAGTCCACCACCGGCGCGCGGCCGGCTCGCTGCGCTGCGCGATGCGAATCAGCGCCCACGCCGCGGCGAGCAGCAGCCACGGCGCCCACAGCAACTCGTAGTGAAATCCCATGCGCCACACGATGGAGTCGCTTGCGAGCAGCACGCCGGCGAAACCCGGAAGTGCGAGCCAGACCCAGCGCGTGCGCAGCGGCAGGAACGCCAGCGGCGCAAAGGCCTCGAGCAGGTAGGTCAAGCGCCCGAGCGTGAGCACGGACGCGCCGAGCGCAAGCGGATGCGTGAAGATCGCAAGGGCCGTTTGCGCGGGCCCATCCGCAAACGGATAGCGGTAGAAGTGCGAGGGCGCCCAACCGCCGGCGTGCGGCACGATAACGTATGCGTACAGCGCGAGCACCGCTGCCGATACTGCCGCCAGCGCGAAACCTGCGACCGCAAGGCCGTTCGGCGCAATAGGCTCGCCGTAAAGCAGTCCGCCCTGCGCGCTTTGCCGTTTGACGAGACCGATGATTCCGAGCGCGATGCCGATGAGCAGCAGATCGACGCACGCGTCCTCGCGTATGAGGACCGCTGCGAGCGCAAAGACGGCAAACCAGATCCAACGCGCGCGATCCGCCGCCCAAAACAATGCCAGCGCGGTTACCGGGTAGAACGCGAGTTCGTGAAACTCTTCAAACGAAGCCGAGAGCAGCGGCGGATAGATCAGCGCGAGGACGGCGACCCGCAGCGCCCATTTCTCTCCCGCGTAGGTGCGAACGATCGCGGCGAGCGGAATCGCCGTAATCGCGATGAGTACGACCTGCGCGATTTGTATGCCGAGCGGCGAACGCGTCGCTGCGACGATCGGCCACAGCAGCGCTAGTATCGGCGACCAGTGGAAGCGGAAATGCGTTCCATGTTCGGGGCCGTCGGTAAAGCCATGGAACGCGTTGTGCGCGATCTGCGCAAACGTTCCGGTGTCCGTGCCGTAGCTCCAGACGTTCCAGCGCACGATCGCAAGAGCGCTCATCACGGCAATGACCAAACCGACGGCGATTCCTAGCGAGCGTCGCATACGCAAATTTTTCTTGCTCGGCAGGGGCAGCACCCGGCAACGCGAACCTATGCGGGTCCCTCGGGCCGACGTAGCTCAGTTGGTAGAGCAATTGTTTCGTAAACAATAGGTCGCCGGTTCAAGTCCGGCCGTCGGCTCCAGCACTCGGAAGACCGCTAACGCGGTCTTCTATTTGTTTCGGAGGCGCCCGGCACGACCGCGAAATCGAACACGCGTTCGCGTCGCGGCTGACAATAGCGTGTTCATCGCGGTGTGCGAGCCATTCGGTCGACGATTTCGCGCAGGATCTCGCTCGACGTTCCGAAGTTCAGCCGCACGTACTTCTCGCCGCCCGTACCGTATTTGGCGCCCGGCTCGAGCGCGACGCGGCCTTTCCCGCGGAAATAGCGCGCCGGTTCCTCCGCAAGCTCCAAGCCGGAGCAGTCTACCCACGCGAGATACGTGGCCTCCGAAGGTACGCAGCGCGCCGACGGAAGTTTTTCGCGCAGCAGATCCGTCAGCAGTGCGCGGTTGGCGCTCAAATGCGCTTGCAGATCGTGCAGCCACGCGCGACCCTCGCGGAAGGCTCCAATCGACGCGATGACGCCGAACTGGCCGACGCGCGATGCAATCTCCGTCGGAATCGCCTCCAAATGCGCGTTCATCCGCGCGCGTACCGCTTGCGAACCGGCGATCAGAACGGCGCACTTCAGCCCGGCGAGATTCCACGCCTTGGACGCGGACATGACCGAGACGCAGCGTACCGCCTCGCTCGCCGTCGAGAGCAGCGGTACGAATCTCGCACCGGAGAGTGTGAGCGGAGCATGGATCTCGTCCGCAATCAGCGCGACGCCGTACCGCTGCGCGAGCTCGCACAAACGTCCGAGGTCGGCGTCGCTCCAGACGCGTCCGACCGGATTGTGTGGGCTGCAAAGCACGTACGCCTGCGCGCCCGAAGCAAAAGCTTTTTCGAGCGCGTCAAAATCGATGTGCCAGCGCCCTGCCTCGTCGCGCGAGAGCGGCGCGTGGAGCGCGCGCCTTCCGAGCGTTCGCAATACCTCAAAGAATGGCGCGTAGACCGGCGGATTGATGACGACGCCGGCATCCGCATCGGTAAACGCCAGGATCGCCTGCGAAATGCCGGCCATGACGTCGGGCACCTGAAAGACGAACTCCGGGTCGACGTGCCAATCGAATTCCGCGGCGGCGAACTGCGCAAACGCCGTTGCCAATTCTCCCGGCCATGCGTATCCGGTGTCGCCGAGATCCAGCGCGCGCTCCAGCGCCGCGCGTATCGGCGGAGCCAGCGCGAAATCCATCTCGGCGACCCATGCGGGAAGCACGTCCGGCGGATATGCGCGCCACTTCTCGCTCGTGCGCAGGCGCAGCGTATCGAGCGGAACGTCAAAACCGTTCTGCGTCATCAAACGAAAGCGCCGTTATGACGAGGGTTTCGCTGCGAGCTTTCGCAGGTAGTCGCGAAGCACGACCGCCTGGTTATGCTCCTCGTCGCGCGCGCCGTAGACGAGCGTCACCTTGCGGCGTTTGGAAAGCTTCGCCAGTTCTTCCAGCGGCTCGCGAAGCGGGGCGCGCCGCAACTCGGCGAGATAGCGTTTCTGAAACTCCGGCCAGCGCTCCGGATCGTGCGCGAACCATTTGCGAAGCTCCGTGCTGGGCGCGACCTCGCGATACCAGCCGTCCAGATGCAAATCGTCCTTCGAGACGCCGCGCGGCCACACGCGGTCGACCAGGATTCGCTGCCCGTCCTTGTCATCCGGCGCGTCATACGCGCGCTTGAGTGCGATCGACATAGCACCTCATACATACCACGTTACGCGCCGGCGTTGCGAGTGACGAGCCAGAACTTCGTGACGTTGAGGGCATCGTCTTGAATGCCCCGCAGCAGCACGCGGGCACCGTAGCGTTCCGCCGCCATCGCGGGTCCAATCGCCGCCGAGCGGAGGCGGCGCTGCTCCATCATCTCACGCACCGCGCCCGCCGTGTCGTCGCTGACGGCGACGGCCCATTGGGCGTGCTGCTGCAAAAAGCGCCGGCACTGCGTGAGCGCCACGGGATGCGATGCGACCCGTTCGATCGATTCCACATTCGCGTCCGGCATGGCAATGAGGCACTGCTCGATGGGGATTCCCACCTCGCCCGCGATCCGAAGCGCAGAGCGCCCGGCGACCAGATCGCGCACCGCGGGAATCGGTCCGTGCAGCGTGTTCTCGTGCGGCAGAACGGCGCAGTCCACTTGCGCGCTCTCGAGCGCGGCGACGACCTGTTCGAACGTGCGATATCCGCGGGCTTCTACCTCGCCCAGAAGCGCGCGCACGGCCAGCTCGCTGAACGCCCCGCTTTCCCCTTGAAATCCCGCAATCACCGCTAGGTGATATGCGTTTGCGCGCTTGCGCCCTGCGCGAGCGCAGCAATGACAGGCGTATGGCACCTCTTCGGGCAATTCTGCGTTCATGGCCGTTGCATGTGAATCGGTCCTTCCGAGCGCGTTGCCGCCGCCGTTGAAATGGGCCGGGGGGAAACGCTGGCTCGTTCCGCATTTGCTGCAGTATTGGAGCGGCCACGAAGATCGCCGTTTGACCGAGCCGTTCGCGGGCGGTCTTGCGGTCACGCTGGGCCTGCTTCCGCGCCGCGCGCTGCTCAACGATGCGAATCCGCATGTCATTGCGTTCTACCGCTGGCTGCAGCGCGGGCTCGACGTGCGCGACACCGGGATCGCTTTGGCGAACGATCGCGCGGTGTACGCGCACAACCGCACGCGTTTCAACGAACTCATTCGGGACGGACAGAGCGAGAGCGCGGAAGCGGCGGCGCTGTTCTATTATCTGAATCGCACCGGGTACAACGGGCTCTGCAGGTTCAACGCGCGCGGTTTTTTCAACGTCCCGTTCGGCCGCTACAAACAGATTCCGTATCGCGAGGACTTCGAGCCGTATCGCCGCGTGCTCGCCGATTACGACTTCACGCACGGCGATTTCGAACGCTTGAAGGTACGCCGCGCCGATTTTATCTACGCGGATCCGCCGTACGACGTCGAGTTCACCTCGTATTCCGCCGGCGGCTTCGCGTGGGAAGATCAGAAGCGGCTCGCGCACTGGCTGGCCGCGCATCCGGGCCCGGTGGTGGCGTCGAACCAAGCCACGCCGCGCGTGCTGCGGCTCTACCGCAAATTGGGATTTGCGATCCGCGTCGTCGACGCGCCGCGCCGCATCAGCTGCGACGGAAACCGCGACGACGCCAAAGAAATGATCGCCGTGAGGAATCTCTGATGGGCATGCTCTTCCCCGGAAGCATCGGCACGAAGACCGGCTCGACGCTCGAGGTGACCGTCGAAGCGGTGCTGCTCAACAACAGCTACGCGGTGCAAAAGCAGCAGATCGTCGGAACGAAACCCGGCGGCGGCCGCCACAAAGCCGACATCGTGGGCATGCGTCCGAACGGCTCGCAGTTTCTCGTCTCGCTCAAGTGGCAGCAAACGGCGGGAAGCGCGGAAGAGAAAATCCCGTTCGAGGTCATCAAACTGCTGCACACGCTTCGCGAGAATCCCGCAGCGTACGACAAGGCGTATATCGTGGTCGGCGGTGACGGTTTTAGCGCCGGCTTGGTCGAGTTCTATCTCTCCGAAGAGTTTCGCTCGTACGTACGCGATTCGGAAAAAATCGAGATTCTCACCCTCAACGATCTGATCACCCGCGCGAATCGAGGCGCGTTGTAAGGGTATAAACCCGCCATGCTCGTTGCAGCGGCGCTTGCGGCCGTTTCGGCGTGGCCCATGTACCAATTTCGCGCAGATCACAACGCCGTGCTCGCATCGCCGGCGATGCGCGTCTCCTGGACGCGGCGTTTAGGCGGAAAAATCAACGGCGGCCTCGCCTTCGCGCACGGCGCCCTCTTCGTGGAGTCGTTCGACCGGCGCGTGAGCGCGCTGGACGCGCGAAGCGGACGCGTGCTGTGGTCGACCGAGGTTTCGAACATCGTGATGACCACGCCAATCGTTGCGGACCGTCTCGTGATCGTCGGTACCGGCACGAGCACCGTGCTTACGCAAAGCGCGAACGCGCTCGTCTGGGGACGGCCGCAGGGCGATGAGATCGTCGCACTCGACGAAGGCACGGGGCGCGTTCGCTGGCGGCGTTCGACCGCCGGTGAAGACATGCCGAGCCCGGCGCTGGTCAACATTCGAGGCGTCGATGCCGTCGTGTTCGCAAACGGCGACAATCATCTTCGCGCGTGGGCGGTGCGCGACGGTCATACGCTGTGGGAGCGCGCCGTGAGCGGCATCGCGTCGATGAGCTCGGCGGCGGTGGACGGCCGGCGCGTCTTCGTCGTCATCGGCGACGGCTCGCATTCGGGCACGCACGATCACCTCATCGCCATCGAACCGAACGACGGGCGCATCGTGTGGGGAGCGCCGTACGGGAACGCCGACTGTTCGCCCACGATCGCCGCGCGAACGGTGTTCGTCGAAGGATCGAATGCCGACGCACGTCACGCACAGCCCAACGCCTTCAACGACGTCGCGGCGGTGGACGAGCGCACGGGTACGGTACGGTGGCGCTGGTACTCCGGCTACGGTACGTTCACCGGCGCCGGTTCCGATGAGGAAGGCGTTGCGGGCCTCGCCGCCGATGGCGCGCTCTATCAAAGCATTCCGGCGACGAACGAATTCATCGCCTTCGACGCACGCACGGGAAACGTTCGCTGGAAAATTCGTACGGGGGCAGCGGTGAAGATGAGCGCGGTGGAGCGCGCCGGACGTCTCTATTTCGGCGACACGGGCGGGACGTTCTACGCCGTCGACGCCCGAAGCGGCCGCGTCATTTCACGCACGCCGCACCGGGCGTACTTCAGCGTCTCATCGCCCGTGATTGTGGGCGATACGCTCTACGTTGCCGACAAGGACGTCGTGCGCGCCGCTGCGTTCGGGACGAACTCCAGCGCGAGTCCGTCGATGCAGTAGCGCAGTCCGGTAGGCGGCGGTCCGTCGTCGAAGATATGTCCCAAATGGCCGCCGCATTGCCGGCAATGCACTTCCGTTCGCGGTTCGACGAGGTCGTAGTCGGCGCGCGTGAGCAGCGCGTCCGGCAACGGACGATAGAAACTCGGCCAGCCGTCGCCGCTGTCGTATTTCGTTTTCGACGAAAAGAGCGGCAACGCGCACCCCGCACAGCGATAGGTTCCCGCTCGATGCTCTTTGAGCAGCGGACTGCTGTTCGGCGATTCCGTTCCGTTTTGGCGGAGAATGTAATAGCGATCGGGTCCCAGGATTTTGCGCCACTCGGGATCGCTGTGCACGACGGCATACTGCGCGCCGGCCTTCGCGCGCGTCGCACTTCCGGCGAGCGCCGCAATGCCGAATAGCCCGGCCGCGCGCAGCCAGCCCGCGCGCGTTACAACTTCACGTGACATGCCACGCCGTGCCTTTCGAAATAGCGCTGGTGATACGCTTCCGCGGGATAGAACGCGGACGCATCGACGATCTGCGTGACGATAGGTTTCGCTTGATTTTGCTGCTCGCGCTCGAACGATGCGTGTGCGCGCGTGCGCTGATCGTCGCCGTGCGTGAAGATGGCCGAACGGTACTGCGATCCGACGTCCGGGCCTTGCCGGTTCGGCGTGGTCGGATCGTGAATCTGCCAAAACACGCGCAGCAACTCATCGTAACCGACCTGCTGCGCATCGTACGTCACCTGCACCGCCTCCGCATGGCCGGTGGAATCACTGCAGACTTCGCGATACGCCGGATTCTGCGTGTGCCCGCCGGTATAGCCGCTCACGACCTCGGTTACCCCGGGAACTTGCCGGAAGGCCGCTTCGACGCCCCAGAAGCAGCCGGCTGCGAAGGTAGCGGTTTCGATCTTGCTCATACATCCGAAGAACGCCGCCGGGGCGTCTATGGATGCATGCGCCAGAACTGCAGACCCATCGGCAGCGCCGCCGGAGCGAGCGGATCGAGATCGTAGCCGGTCAGGTTGCGCGGCACGACCGCTCCGAGACGGTTCGAATAAAGATACAACACGGGCAGATCGTCGCTTGCGAGCTCCTGATAGCGATTCAGGGCCGTTCGCGCGACCGCGGCAGACGGCGCGGTGCGCGCCTCCAGTATCGCCTGGTCGATTTGTGAATTGCTATAGAAGCCGAGATTGTAGCCGCCGTTGGCGCGCGTTTGCGTCGAGTAATAGTACTTGTAGTCATCCGGATACGGCGGCAGAATGAGGCCGCGAAGCGCCAGCTGGAAGCGGCTGTTGTGCAGGTCCACGAAGAAGGTCTGGAGCTCTTCGTTCTCGAGCGTGCATTCGATGCCGACGGCTTTAAAGTCGGCTTGAATCAACTCCGCGATATTGCTGGCGACGGCGTCCGTCGCGCCACCCGTTTTTAGGGTGACCCGCATCGCAGCGCCGTTCTTCATGCGCACGCCGTTTTGCAGGCGCCAGCCGGCGGTATCGAGCATGCGCCGCGCTCTGGCCGGATCGTAGCCGTACGTTTTCAGGCTGCGGTTGTAGTACGGTGAGAACGAGGGAATCGGGCCATTCAAAATGTTTGCTTGGCCGCTCATGATGCCTCGCACGATGAAGTCGCGATTGATCGCGTACATCATCGCTTGTTTTACAGTGGGATCGCGCATCCACCCTATGCCGGGATCGTGGTAGTTCGGCAGCAGCAGGAACGTGACGTTCCACGGCCAGTTGATGAATTTGTGGTTTCCCCGCAGACGGCCGTGAACGCGCCAAAGATTCGGCGGAATATCCGTCACGTCGATTTCACCCGCATCGACGGCGGCATAGAGCGAATCTTGCTGCGGATAGACACGGAAGGCGATCTGCTCGATCCGTGGCTGGGGGCCCCAGTACGTTTCGCTTCGCTGCAGCACGATGTACGCGTCCGGCACGTGACGCAAAATGCGCCATGGACCGGACGTGACGGGATGCTGCGAAAATTCCGCGTTGGTATTTACGAATTTGGCTTCCGCCTCCGAGTCAGGCGGATACTTCCCCAGTATGTGCTGAGGTAAGATCAGCGTATCTTCCCGCGAGAGCGCGTTCATCAAAAACGGTGGTGAGGGCTTAGTCAGGAGAATTTCAACGGTGTACGGATCAGTCGCTCGAATGGAGCGCATGAGCGTAAAGTCGCTCGTATAGCCGGAAATGACGTGCGGATTGCGTTCCAGCAGAATGGTGAACACCACGTCTTTTGATGTGATGGGCACCCCGTCGATCCAACGTGCACTGTGCCGCAAGTGAACGACATAGCGCGTGCCGCCGTTGGTGATATCGACCTTAGACGCGAGACTCGTGGACCATCGTGGCTTTAAATCGGGGCCGAAGTCGATGAGCGGGCTGTAAATCAAGTCTTCGATCATCGTGGCGGCCGAACCGATTGAGACGTACGGATTGAAGCCTTGCGGGCCGGCGATCCAGCCGGCGACGATTATGTTCGTGTTGCGCGTTTCCGCCGTTCGCGCTCCGCACCCGGCTAAAAGCAGCAGCGCGGCGAGCGCGGCAAGTGTCGCCCTCACATTCCCACCACGGAGCGCTCTTCGCGCTCGCGCATCCAGTCGCCGACGAAGTTGAAGGCGCAGACGCTGAAGAGAATCGCGAAGCCCGGCGGCAGAATCAGCCACCAAGCGCCCGCGAAAATGTCGCTCTGCGCGCTCGAGAGCAGATTGCCCCAGGACGGCGTCGGCGCGCGAACGCCGATGCCGAGATATGAGAGCGCGGTTTCCGCCAGCATCGCGCTCGCGATCATAAACGTCGTCGTCGTGATGATCGTGCCGACGGCGTTCGGAACCACGTGCCGAAAGATGATGCGCCGATCGCCCGCGCCGATCGAGCGCGCGGCTTCGACGAAAAGCCGTTCCTTGAGCGAGAGCACCTCGCCGCGCACCAAGCGCGCGGGACCGAGCCACGACGTCGCACCGATGACGAGCATCAGCGCGACGAGGCTGCCATGAAACATCGCCGCGAGAAACAGCAGCAGAAAGAGCGTCGGGATGCTCAGCAGCACGTCGACGATGCGCATGAGCAGCGTATCGAACCAGCCGCCGTAATATCCGCTGACGGCGCCGTACGCGGTGCCGATCACCATCGCGACGAGCGCCGCGATGATGCCGACGGAGAGCGTTATACGTCCGCCTTCGAGCAAACGCGCCAGTTCGTCGCGTCCCAGCCCGTCGGTGCCGAGCAGATGCCGGACGCCCGGCGCGTCATACGCATGCGCCACGTCGGTCGTGTACGCGCTGATGTGCAGCAGCGAGGGTCCGATGGCGCACGCGACGGCGACGATTGCGATCCAGATGAGCGCGGCTGCCGCGACCGGCGTAACGCGCACGCGCCGTTTGCGCGGTGTGTCGCTCGCCTCGTCGACGGGAAGAACGATTGCCGCTTCAGTCATAACGCACGCGCGGATCGACGACGCCGTACAGCACGTCGGCGAGCAGGTTTCCGAGAATGACCAGCACCGCGGTGATAACCGTCATGCCGAGCAGCGTCGCGTAGTCGCGATCGGTTGCGGATTGCCAAAAGAGTTGCCCCATACCGGGATACGCAAAGATCTGTTCGGTTATCACGGCGCCGCCGAAGAGCGCGGGCACCGTGCCGCCGAGCAGCGTGATGAAGGGAATGAGCGCGTTGCGCAGAGTGTGGCGGAAGAGCACGCGGCTCTGCGGCAAGCCTTTCGCGACCGCGGTGCGCGCGTAGTCTTCGCGCAGCTGCTCCACCATGCTGCCCCGAATGTAGCGGCTCCAGCCGGCCATCGAGACGATCGCAAGGGTCGCCGCGGGAAGTACGAGATGCGCGATGCGCGAGGGCCAATCGAACGCCGTGGTGTCGATCGTTTGCAGTCCGCCCACCGGCAGCCAGCGCAGCGTTACCGCGAAGACCGCGATCAAAATCGTTCCGAACCAGAACGTCGGCATGGACCACGCCATGAACACCGCCACGCTGGCCGTCCGATCGAATGCCGTGTTGCGCCGATACGCCTGATACACACCGAGCGGAACGGCAAGCAGAATGGAGACGACGAGCGCGCAGCCCATCAGCAGCATCGTCTGCGGCAAGCGAGATCCGATGAGTGCGATGACCGGCTGCTGGCGAATGTATGAAAAGCCGAGATCCCCGTGCAGCAGCGCGCCGACCCAAATGGCGTACTGCTGCGGCCACGGCTTGTCCAGGCCCAGCTCGTGCGTGATCGTCGCAATTTGCGCGGGCGTCGCTTTTTCACCGGCAAGGGCGAGTGCCGGTCCGCCGGGCGCAAGATGAATCAAGGCGAAAGTGATGATCGTGACGCCGACCAGCGTCGGAATCGCGAGCAGCAGCCGCCTAAGTACGAAGTGTCCCAACGGCTACCACGTATAGTCTGCGATTGCGTCCCATTGATACGGCTGCGTGCCGTCCCAGGCGAAAAAGATCTCCCCGATCGCCCCCAGTTGTTTGCTCACGTCCAGCGATGCGGTGATTTCGTCAGCCGGCGGATATCCGTTGCGCCCCTCCGCCGCCGTCTGGCCGCCGATGCTGATCGGCACGCTGCTCCGCGAGAGATACCGCAGCCGGTCGTACGAGCCTTTGAGCAGCACGCGCACCTGCGCCGCCGTCGTGGGCTTGCGCCGCATCATGCGCCAGTACGACATCGGTTGAAGAACCGAGACGTAGCGCGCGATTTGCGGAAACGGATATTTCGCATTGTTCAAATGCTCGAGGTACGGATCTTCGACGTTCGCCGCCACCAGATAGTTCGGCCCGAGTGCCTGGCGAACGGATTGCGCGTATTTCCAGAGCGCGTCCAGCCCTTGCGGATCGTCGCCGAGAAATTCGTCGCCGCGTTCAACGTCGATTGCAACGCCGGTGACGGGCGTACCCTTTGCCGTGCGATAGTACGCGCTGCGCACCGTTGCGCCGACGTCGTCGTAGAGCGTGTCGCGCGGCACCGTCCATCCAACCGTGCCGATTCCGTGCGCCGCCAGACCGTCGATGATGGCGTCGATCGTCGGTTTGGCTTCGGGCGTAATCTCCCAATACGCGCCGTACGCCGTGCGCAGTTCGATATAGTGCAAATGCGCCTTCACGGCTTGCTCGACGATCGCGTGCGGGTCGAGGTGCTTGAAGTAAATGGCGTCGAGCGGATTGCTCGTGAAGTACAGCCACATGCCTTTGCCCGACACGTTGGAGACGGCCGTAACGGGCGGCGCGGCGGGCATGTATACCGGGCCCAGCTTCGCCGGCTCGTAGCCCGCGCGATAGACGATGTAGCGGTAGGCGTGTCCCGGAAGAACGTTCGTGTCGCGGAAATTCGAACTCGGTCCGGCGACGATGCTCAGCGTTTTACCGCGGCCCGATGCATCGACGCGGACGACCCGCGCCAGTTTGCGTTCCTGTGGGAACCAACCGATTTGCAGCGCATGCGGGCCCAGCGGCTGCGCGACGACGCGCGCACCTTTCCATGTCCGTGTATCGGTGCGAACGGTGACCGCCGCAAACTCCGGCTGCGTTGAGTGCGCGGTGAACGTCAGCACGCCGTCGCGCGTCGCGTGAAGGATTGCGGCCGGCTGGCCGTAGCGCAGCCGCGTCTGCCACTGTACCCAACCGTCGGGCGACGTCCAATCCACGTTTCCGCCGGCCATAACGCGCGTCGGCTTGCCTTGCGCATCCCAATACCGCGCGACCAGCAGCCAGCGCGCATTTCCGTCGGGATCGAAACCCAGCGGCCGCGACTCGACCGTCATGCGCACCGCCGGACTCCCCCAATACACCGGGCCCGCCGGTGTGGGCGTGGGTATGGGTGCCGGCGTCGGCGTCGGCGCCAATTGTGCCAAGAGTGCGGCAAGGATCGAGAAGAGCGCAAACTTCATGCTGCGGTATATTCGACAAAAAGATGGGGCGATGCTTTTGCACCGCCCCGCCGGATCGCAAAGAATTCGCCGTTACAACTTCACACCGGCGAAGAAGAAGAACGTTCGAGCTCCCTGCGAGTAGTTTTGGAAAATCAGCGAGCCGGGCGTATCGACGACTCCGGATTGCGGCCCGTTGAAGGGGAAGCATCCCGTGCCGTCGCTCACGCACGGCGCGACGTCGTTCGTATTGTTGAGGAAATTGTCGACCCGCAGACCGAGGATGAAGTTCTTGCTCGGGCCGAGTTCTTCGTACGCCACGAGTTTGGTCCACCAATTGGCACCGGCGATCTGCTCGTTCTGACAGATGAACGGCAAACCGTTTGCGTCCACGCATGGCGTGCCGTCGGGAAGCGAGGTCAGGCCGGTGTTGAAAAAGTAGTCCGCGGAGTACACGATCATCGGATCGAAGTGGAATCGTCCGCTATGGAGATCGGCGAGCAGCGTTCCCTGCACCAACGGGTTGTCGAACGCGCGCACGTAGATTCCCTGGTTGATGATATTCTGCGGAAGCGGGAAGTTGACGAACGCTCCGGAGAGGTTTGTGGTCGTGGCCCAGTAGTTGTTGTACGTGCCGGCAAGCCAGTACGAGATGCCGGTGGGCCGGTTGTCCACGTGATTGACCGCCAGTTCTAAGCCGAACGTTTTGTGGCGCTGTCCGTTGCTGAGCACGGACTTGCCGAACGTCGGAACGCCGTTCACCACGATGATGGGCGTATACTCTTCGAAATAGTTGTCGGTCTTGTTGTAGAACGGCCCGAGCCGCACGGTCGTTCCGTCGTTGAACGCATGTTCGTACATGAGATCGGCGCTGTGGTTAATCTGCGGATCGTAGCTGAATCCCGGCTTACTGGGATTGTACGTTCTGCTATTTTCGCGGTACACATAGACGGCGCCGATGAAGCTCGAGGTGTTGCCGTACGAGAACCGCACGACGTTCTTCGGATCGAAGGTATAGGTGCCGTTGAACGTCGGGTTGAGCGCGTGCTGCGTCGTGCATCCGGAAACCGGACACCCGTAATGCTCCGTGGCGTATGCGAGCCCCGGCGTGAGCAGCAATTTCCCGACGTGCACGTCGGCGTCTGCCCAGAGCGTGTTTTCAATAGTGGGATAGACGCTCTTGAGGTAGTTGTCGGGCCAATCCGCCGGCGTTCCGGCTGCTCCGCCCTGGAAGAAATTGGTGACGTAGTAACGCTCGAGGTTGTTGTCGTACTCGTGTGAGAGGCCCGCTCGAAGCGTCAGATTCGCGCTGATCTGATTCGTATAATCGAAGTTTCCGAAATACATGTTCGATCGCCGGTCGCCGTAGAACGACTCCGCGAAACCGTCCAGCCACGTGCAGAGATCGCCCGTGTCGGCCACCGTCGTCGGATAGTGCGTGGTCGTACCCGGAATAACCGGCGGTGTGGGATTGTAGAATACCGGCGAGGTTACCGGCGTGCCGGTCTGAAGCGGATACGACGGACAGCCCGTGGCTTGTCCCGGCGGCGGCAGCGAATACGCACACGTCGCCGCGGCTTGACTGTTGGATTGCCCTGCCGCTACGTATGCGGAGACGCACGACGGATTCGAAAACGGTGTGAGGAAGCTCCACCAGTTGTAATTGCCGCCCGGGTTCTCATAGGCCGGAACGTTCGGATCCGTCCACGGCTGATCGAAGATGTACTGGTTGAAGTTCTCGGCGAGCCGCAGGTTGAAAAACGAGTGTTCGTTGATGTTGTGATTCCACTGAATCTTTCCCAGGCCGCCGTAGTGATGCCAGATATTTCCGCCGCCGTTCGGAATGCTCGTGTAATACAAGCCTTGCGTACAGGCTTGACCGTTCGGTGCCGTTCCGCCCGAGCCGCCGGTGAACGTGCTCGGGTCGTTGATCGCGCCCGGGCACGGGTGCATCGCCATCGCCGTCGCTTCGCCGGCGTTGCGCATGAGCAGATAGTTGAAATCGAATTCGCCCAAACTGTTCGTCAGCAAGAACTGCAGCGCGTCTTTCTGACTCGGACGGTAGATGAAATTGCCGACCCAGTCGCGCGTTCTCACCGGCCCGGGCCCGTTAAAGCCCTGCATGAGCACGTTCGGGAAGGTGTGCTCGCCGTAGCTGTATTGGTTCGTCGAGTTGACGCCGTCGAAGCCGATGTACGCCGAGTACTTGTGATCCGGCGTAGCCCAACTCTGTTCTACCGTGAGGTACTGGTTCGCCTCGGGCGAGGTAACCTGTACGGAGATTTGCGTGCTCGCCGGATAGGTGCCCGTCTTGACGACGGAGTTGAAGAATCCGGTGCCGTTCGTCGAGCCCGACGCCGGCAAGCCGCCGGTGTACACTTCGATATTCCCGATGCCGATGTTCGCAAGGTTCGTCGTGAAGAAACCGGTCATGCGATCTTGGATTGGGATACCGTCGAACTGATATCCGAGGTCCGTGACTTGGCCGCCGCGCACGCGGGGCTGGCTTGGAAAGCCGGTTCCGGTTACGCCGGGCGTTACCGCCAAATACTGATAGAGCGTTTCGTGCGTGTTGACCGGATTCGTTGCAGCCGTAAGCTGCTGACCGCTGACGTTATAGACGTCGCTGCCTTGGTTGGACTTTACCAAGTTCGAGGCGCCGGTTGCGCGCACTTGCGCGATCGTCCGCAGCGCCGTCTGCAGTTGATGATTCAGCGTTGCTGTCTGCAGTTGGAACACCGTAACGCCGGGCACGCTCGCCGCGGCAAAACCTTGCTTCTGAAACGAAACGGTGTACGTGTCGGGGGTGAGATTGACAAGCGAATAAAATCCGCTGTTGTTGGTCGTTGCACTGGCGGTCTGACTCGGTGAAGCTGCCGTGACCTGCACGTCTGCTACCGGTTTGCCGTTCGGGTCGGTTACCGTTCCGGTAATCGCACCGGTCGTTGCCGTTTGCGCCGACGCGGGAAATGAAAATAGGCCGGAGAGCAAAACCGCGGCGACGAGCACCGCAGTCGACAGCCTCCAGCCGCCTGCAAGTAATGTCATGTTGTCATGCTCCGAAGAGACCGCGTCGTTGCGCCAAAGCATCACGTCGCGGCCGACTTTCATTATGCATTATTAAGACAATGCGGACAGCAAGGGAGCGCTTTGCGAAAAGGAAAGGGGCAATGCTTTCGCACCGCCCCTTCCGCCCTTTCGTTGCGTGTTTCTGTATGGAACCGTATTGCGCGAAGGTCGTCGAGCATCGTAGAGAAACGGTTCTGATGTAATCTGCGCGTCGTTGCAACCAGGCCTCTTGGTCGCGGTCGTTCGAAGACCCAATAGGCGTCGAGCGGCGCGAGCGGCTCTTCGCCGGAGATGACGCGCTGGTTTCAGGTACCAGTGGCCGCAAGGCCGTGGGGGTTCGAGTCCCTTCTTGGGCAGTTTTTAAGTAGAATCGTAGACTTGTAGAATGGCGGAGTTCCGCCACATGGCCGGTTAACGCTCGATGGGGCTCACGAACGCGCGAAGCGTCTCGTCGATCTCTGCTTCCGGGAATATCTCGATGCCGAGCTCATTCTGCACCGCGCGGCGATAATCGCGGTACTCTCGAACGGCTTCGCTTTTGTTCCCCGCAGCGATGTGTGCGCGAATGGTAATCGAGCGCGCCCGTTCATCGCACGGATCTTGCTCTCGCAAGTGATTCGCATAGCGAATCGCCGCTTCCGTATCGCCTCGCCGTAGTGCATCTTCGGCAAGCGCTACGACTGCCGCTCTCAACACCGCGTCGGCGCGGCGTTCAGCAGGGGCGAACCACTCGTATTCCGTGAGCGCGCGATCTCGATGAGCAGCCCGGCTCACCAAATTCTCGAGCGCTTGCCGGAGCGTTTCTCCTAGCGGCGTCACGTGCCGCGCTTGCCTGAGCGTGGTTTCGGCGGCGTCGAGATCGATAACCCGCGAATTCGTGATTGCGTAACGGCCATTCCGGTGGAGGATCACGCCGGGGTCCGATGCCTTGCGGATGTTGGCGATATGCACTCGCAGCGCGTTCTGCATGTGCCCGGGATCGCTATCCGGCCATACGAGGCTCGCCAGGTGATCGCCCGTCAGCGGCGATCCTGCCAATGCCAGGGCGAAGAGAATCCGGCGCGCCCGTTCTTTGAGGCCCAACGCCTTGCCTTCCCATTCGATCGTGCCGGTCAAGACGTTGATGCCGAGCGCTCCATTTCCGCTTCGCTCGCGGAGGAAACGCGTGCGGAATGCGTTCAACATGCCCGCGTCTTCCGATCTGTTTGCAACGGCATCAACCGCGCGCCGGAGCTCCTCGGAGGGAATTTCGTTCGCGAGCGCCCGTGCTGCGGCAAGGTGCTCGCCGGCGTCCCCGCTCTCGAGCAGAATGAGTGCGCAATGCGAGAGGATGCAATAAAAACGCCGCCCGGCCCGGCGAGATTCGGTTAACGCACGACTTGCGAGCCGCCGTGCGCGGCCTGCATCGCTCGCCAGCGATGATGCGATAAGATAGGCCGCTGCGCGCACGGGGGGCGTTTCGCAGCTTTCATCGATAGCTTCATCGCCCTGCACGCAACCGAGAAAAAACGACGAGCCGGCTTGGGCTCGAGCTTTGGCAAGCCGGTCGAGCCATCTGCGCAGATGCGCGTCGTCGCCGTACGTCCAAGCGAGAAACGCGGATCCCATCAGCGCTTCGGTTAGATTCATTTCTTGTTGGGAGGCCGCCGTTTGTTCGATCAATGCTTCCAACTCGCGACGCCCCGCGGTCCAATCTCCCTGAACGCAATGAAGATAACCGGCGAGCACGGCATACAGGCCTCGCAGATGCGGGCTGAGGAGTAACGCGCCTAACCGCTGACGCAACGCGGCGAGATCGACCATCTCATCGTGCATCGATTTCACGAATGCGTCGAACAGGGCGAGCAGCGGTTGGCACTCAGGCAGATCGCCGGCGAGCGCGATCTGTTCTTTGAGAATGCGCCCCGCGTCACCGTAGCGGCCGAAATAGGCGTGCCGCGTGACGAGCATTCCAAGCGCGATCATGCGCAGCTCGGGCGGTGTCTGCGCCGGCGCGCGTTTCAGTGCTTCCTCCGCCATCGCGAGCCAGCGTTCGACATCGCGGGTGTAGAGCTGTTCGAGCGCCGCGACGTTGAAGACCGCCAGGTTTTCGATCAGCACTGAATCGTCGAGCGTCCCAACCGCCGCCGATTCGCCGCTCGACACGGCCGCCATTTCCGCGAACGTGAGGCGGCTATATGCCGCGCTGACGGCGGTCGAATCGCCTGCGAGTGCGTGCCACTGTGCCGCGCGAAGGTGAAGCCGTGCACCGTCATACGCACCGGCAAGCGCTCCGGCAGCCGCGCGCACGTGCGTTTGAAAGTCTCTTCAAGCGACGGTTTTTAGTAGCGGATGCAGCCGGTACATGCCGTCACTCTCGCGGATGAGGAAACTTCCTTCCACCTCGTCAAGAGCCGCGCGGCAGCGATCTCCGAGCAGCAGTTCTGCTTCGTTCGGCGAGATCGGCTGCAAGGCGGCCAGGAGCGAGAGCGATCGGGCATCATTGGAAAGTGCTTGCAGAACTTCGTCGTGAACGTATCGCTCGAAAACGCGATCGCTCATCGTCTCGAGTGCCTCGATGGCTGCGCGAATGCCCACCTCCTGAGCGCGCGCGTGAAGCGCGAGGACGGCCGCCGGCCAGCCCAGGGTGAGCGCGTGGACCTGCTCCAATTGCTCCGTTGACGCCGGAAACGCCGAGAAGATGCCGGAGATCGCGTCGTGCGCTAGGCAGAGGTCCTTGGAGCGGGCAAGCCGCACTTCGTGCGGCAGCACTAAATCGAACGGCACCTTCAACGGCTTTCGCGCACAGACGATGGCCAGAGCTTGCGGGCGCGAGGCAAAAATCCGCAGCAGCCGGTCGTGGAAATCTTCCACGCCGTCGGCACGATCGATGAGCGCCGAATCGCCGAATGCGGCTGCGACGGCGCCCGCCGTGACCGATTTTCCAAAGCCGGCCGGCGCGATCAGCATAAGCAACTTTGGAGGTGATTGACGAAGCGATTCGATCAAGCTCCGAGCGGCGACCGCGTTGCCCGGTATCACTGCTCTTTACTTGCATGCGGGCCGGTGCGGGTCCTGGCGCGGTTAATCGCCCGTTAATTCCCGCCGTCATGATCGATGCATGTTCGAGAACCTTCATAGGCTCTTGCGCCGCTTTGCATTGTCTTTGCTAGCGCTGGGCATCGGTTTCATCAGCGGTACGGGCTCCTCGCCCGCATCCTCGCAACGCGCGCAGCAAAGCGCACAGCACGCCTGCGGTCCAATTGCCGCCGCGCCGGTCCTGCGCGAGCCGCCCGACATCGACGTATGGACGCTCCCGCGGGATGCCTCGGGTGAGCGCGAGTTGATTTTGGCGGTGCACCGAGACGGTATGAGGTTCTGTTACAGCTATACGGCCGCGGGCGCCGTTCATACCGGGGCGCCGACGATTCGTGTGCGGCGAGGCGAGCATTTTGCGCTGCGCATCGTCAACGATATTTCATCTCCCAGCGCGGGTTCGCGCGTCGCTTCGTCGGCGATAACGAAGTGCTTCCCAGGACCGATGCCGGCGAACGTGCCGGTCCTGCACTATTCCGGCTACCTGAATCATGTGATCGACGATCGCTATATGCGCATGAAGCCGATCGATACCAATATTCATTTGCACGGCTTCGAGGGTCCGGCCGGCGAAGAGGACGTCTTTCTATCGACGCTCAGTACGCCGATGCACGCGTGCGAGTACGATATTACGATTCCCAAGACGCAGCCGCCCGGAACGTATTTCTACCACCCGCACGTACACGGCATGAGCGAGGCCGAGGTGATCGGCGGCCTGGCGGGGACGTGGATCGTCGAACCGGATAGCGATCCGATCCCGCGAGGATGGGAGCACGTGATCGTTCTGCGGTATGCGCTTCCGCTGCGCTCGGACAACCCGTTCGCACCAGATGATAGCGCGATTGGCGTCGATGCTGCCGCGCACGAAGGCGCTGTGCGACTTGCGCCGCCTGTTGCCTACAATGCCTTTGCCCCTCCGCCGTGGCCCACGACCGACCCCATTCGTGCAGGAGCGATCGTGGAACCGGTGCACTGTCAAGGACTTGTCGGTGAGCCACTGATGAGCGTCGACGGAGCTGGAGCGCCCGCGTCGCTCGACGTTGCGGGCGGTCGAGCGCAGCTCTTACGGATCGTCAACGCGACTTCCGATTCTGCAAAGTTTTTGCAACTGCACGACTCCTCCGGCGCTCCGGTTGAGATGCACGTCGTCGGGTTGGACGGCGTTCCCGTATCCGGTAATGCACGACGTCCGCTCTCGCGTTACCTAGCGATGAAACGCTGGCCGCTCGCGCCGTCGGCGCGCATGGATATCCTCGTTACCGTGCCGCGCGGAAAAACGCTGGTGCTTTCCAGCGAGCACTTTTGCAGCGGGTTCGCGTTCCAAATGCACCGCGATCTCCTGCGGATTCACGGCATGAGTGCTTCGGCCCAGCCGGCACCGGACATCGCGTCGTCTCCGGCGAGCATCGCTCTGACTTCCGCGGGCCGTCTTGTCGCATTCGCGAGGACGCACCCGAAGCTGATTCGCCGCCGCGCCATCACGTTTTCGCAATATGCTCTCCCGAAACGCGGAAAAATCCCGCCGCATACGGCATATTTCATAACCGACACGACGAATCCGCGCTTTCACGAACACCCGTTTTGGCCAACGTATTCACCCGGCGCATCTGTTCCGTCGAATCCCGACATCGTCGTCAAACACGGGACCATTGAGGAATGGTACCTCATCAATACGGCGCCGGAGGTTCACGCCTTCCACATCCACCAAATGAAGTTCGTCGAAGAGCGCAGCGCGGCGGGAATGCCGGTCAGCGTCGACGTCGCATTTCTGCCGATTGGCAAGTTCTTACCGAATCCGCGCGATCCGAACTATCCCTTGGTGAAGCCGAGCATCACGAAGGTGCTTCTCGACTTTCGCGATGTGCCGCGCGGCACGTTCGTCTTCCACTGCCACATGCTTTTCCACGAGGATCACGGCATGATGGGTGTCATCCGCGTGGAGTAGCCGATCTCCCCGGGGTGCGGCGCTTCACGAGCGCGGAGGCGAAGTCACGAGTTGGCGTAGCGCATTTCGCCGCCCATCATCAAATCGATCTCGTCCGCCGGCCGGGCGCCGCTGAATAAGAAACCCTGCCACGCATCGCATCGGGCGTTCCGCCGCAGGCGGCGCAGCTGCGGGAGCCCGCTTCGCCGTTTCCGCCGGAGGTGCCGCGTCTGCGTCTTTGACGGCATTGTCGACCTCGCGATCGGTGTGGGTCGTTTCTTCTGCAGAAAGCATGCCGCCCGCGACCAAATCGGATCGAAGGAGCGCAGTCGCCTTCACCCATCGGAGCGACATGGTGCGCCATGACCTGCACAGTTTCTTTCTAAAAACGAATGTTTAGGAACCCTTCGATTCTTCTGGGATCTTGGGTTATCGGCTGGTAGACGTACGTGTTGGGCGCACTCGTGAAGTTCGACTGCGGCCCGTTGAACGGATAGCATCCGGTGCCGTCGGAAAGGCACGGCGTCGTTCCGTGCTGGTTGTTCGTGAGATTCGAGACGCGAATGCCGATCGTGTAATGTTTGTTGAGGTCTTTGAGCAGCGTCGTATTCACGTACCAATATCCCATTCCGGCTTGTTCGGGGGCCAGCACCGGCGTTGTGCCCGTATCTTCAACTGCGGATTGGCAATCGTTTACGGGCGGTGAAGGCAGCAGCGTCGGGTCAATGCAGGCGCCCGAGTTAAAGAAGTTGTCGTACGAATAGTAGATGACCGGAAGCAGATGCCAGCCGTGGGAGTGCAGATCCATCGTGAGCGTCCCGCTGAAGAGCGGCGTCTGATAGCCGCGCACGTAAATTCCCTGGTCGAGGAAGTTCGTCAGCAGCGGGAAGTTGACGAAGGATATTTGCCCTCCGGTAAAAGCCGAGACCTGGGTCCAGTAATTGTTGTACGAACCGGAGAGCCACACCGACGCGCCGGTGTCGCGATTGTCGACGTGTGAGAACCCGAGCTCCGCACCCAGGGCGCGAATCTTCAATCCGCTCTTGAGTTCGGTGTCTCCGAATTTGGGAACGCCCGCCGAGTTGAACCCGAGAAACGGCGTGAAGAATCCCAAATAGTTATTCGTTGCGCGATAATAGGGGCCGACCTTCAGCGAGGTGTTCGGATCGAACTGATGCTCCCACTGCAGGTCCGTCACGTGATTGATCTGCGGCTCGTACGACTGTTCGCTGTTCACGAGCGGATTGTACGTCGGATGGTGTAGTCGGTAGACGAATTCCGTGCCGATGAACTGCGCCGACTCGGCGTACGAGAAACGCAGGGTATTCGCGGGATTGATCCGATAGGTCCCGAGGAACGACGGCGCGATGAACGCCGTAGATTTCGGGCCGCCGAACTCGGGCCCGATTCCATAGAAAATCGTGCTCTGACGAATTCCGGGTTCGAGCGTGAAGTGACCGACGTTGAACGACGCCTGCGCGTAGGCATACGGTACGTGCGTGGGAATGTCGGTTAACGCGTTATGGCACGGATAATCGAAAGCGAATGACGCACACGTATGGCGCCGTCTGCCCGGGAAGTCGAAGAGATTCAAATACCGCACGTCGCGAATCGAATAGTCGAACTCCTGGCCGAAGCCGGCTTTGTATTGGACGTTTTCATTCGGCGTCGACGTGTAGTCCAGCTGCGCGTAGTACTGGTGTGCGCGCCGGCTCTGCCAGTAGTCGCCCAAATCGAAGGTGCACTCCGAACCTGCGCTCGTGCCGTACGGGTTCGTCGAACTTGCGTCGTTCGCCGGGAGCGGTCCCCCCAGCGCGTACGGGTATTGCGGGCAGCCGGGATCGACCGCCGTTCCGCCCGTGCTCAAGTTGTTGATCGGCGAGTTCGGATCGCTGAACTTCTGATCGAAGATGTATTGGTTGAAGTTCTCGGCCAGCCGTATCGAAACGCTGGACGTGCTGTTGATAATGTGGTTCCACTGAATCTTGCCGATGCCGGAATAGTGTCCGGTGCGATCGCCTTGTCCGGACGAGAGCCCGTAGATGTACAAACCAAGCGGGCACGTCGCGCCGTTCGGAGCGACGCCGCCCGTCGCGTTTGACGAATTTGCCGCCGATACCGCACCCGGACACGGTGCGAGGGCATACTGCTGCGGATAGTTCACGCCGTAGTTCGACAAGCCGTCGTACACGCCGTTCTGATAGAAAAATTGGATGTCGTTTCGCGTGTCCGGCTTGTAGTGCACGTTTGCGATAACGTCGCGCGTGTAGATGTACGCGGGATTCGCGAGCGAGATGCCGAGCTGCGTTATCGGAAACGACGGCTGCGCGCCGCCCGCCCAGTACGTGGTCTGCGTATTTGCCGAGTCCATGGCGAAATACCACGAATAGCGTTTGTCTTGCGTCGCTCCGCCGTATTCCGCGCGAGCAAAATGTCCGTAGTCGGGTCCGGAGACGCCCAGCGAGAGCGATCCGAATCCCGGATACGTGCCGGATTTGATGACGGAATTGATGACGCCCATGCCGTTGCCGGCGTTGTTGGCGCCCAAGCCGCCGGTGTAGACCTCGACGTTCGAAATACCGAGGTCGGTGAGATTCGTCGTAAAGAATCCCGTCACGCGCTCGGTGATCGGAATGCCGTCGAGTTCGTAACCGTTGTCGACGTCGTAACCGCCCCGAATCGACGGCTCCGCGGGATAGGCGCCGCCGATCGGCGTGACGCCCGGAACGGTTTCCAAATATTCGTAGACGGTGCGATGCAGGTTGTCGCCGCCGGTCGCGGCGTTCAGTTGTGCCCCGCTCACGTTGTACACGTCCGTGCCGGTGTACGGCTTGAGCAGATTTCCAGCCGATGCCGAGCGCACCGAGGCAATCGTCTTGAGCGTCTTTGCCAGGCGCTGGTCCAACCGGGTGGTGAGGTCTTGCTGCACCGTGATTCCGGGAACGCTCGCGGCCTGGTAGGCTTCGGCCTGAAACGAGACCGTATAGGTGTCGGGAATCATCTGCTGCAGCGAGTAGAAGCCCGCCGAGTTGGTTATCGTGCTTCGCGAACCGCTTGGCGAGGCGGCGGCAACCTTCACGTTGGCGATGGGCGCGCCCGTCCCGGCATCCGTGACCACGCCGCTGATGGTTCCCGTGGTTCCGGCGATCGCCGCGAGGGGCGCTGAAAGCAAAACGGCGAGCGCCGCGGCTATGACGGCCGCCAGCCCCCGTCGCAAGTACGTCGCATGTCTCATTGTCGTGCTCCGTAGACGGCTAAGACAAAAGAAAGCGTAACGGCGCGGCCCCGCGCTCGTTCGCTTTCCTGTAGGGTACCTGACATGCTGCGTTTGCGACTAGGGACTATCGGCCTAACGAAAAGGGGTGGTGCATTCGCACCACCCCTTCGGCTATTGCGGGTGTTCGAACTACAGCTTCACGCCTGCGAAGAAGTAGAACGTCCGCGGGCTTTGCGAGTAGTTTTGGTAGATGTAGACCGGGTTGTTCGAATTGCCTGCCGGAGTGTTGATTCCGGATTGAGCACCGTCGAACGGGAAGCAGCCCGTGCCGTCGCTGTTACACGGCGTCACGTCGTTGGTGTTGTCGAAGAGATTGTCGACGGAGAAGCCCAGAATGAAGTTCTTCGTCGGCCCGAGCTCTTCGTACGCCGTGATTTTGGCCTTCCAGTACGCTCCCGCCCACTGCTCGTTCTGAGCGATGAACGGCGGGACTACCGTACCACTGTGCGCCGCACAGCGCGATGCGCTGGTCGTGACGTAGGTCGTGCAGTAGCTGATCACGCCGACGTTATACGCGTCGAGGGTCTGATAGTACAGGAGCGGATCGAAGTGGAAACGGCCGCTGTGATAATCCGCAACCAGCGTGCCGCTGAAGAGCGGATTGCCCGTTGCGCGCACGTAGTTGCCGGCTGAAACGATGTTGGCCGGCAGCGGACCGTTCACGAAGGAACCGGCCAGCGCCGTCGACGTCGTCCAGTAGTTGTCGTACGTTGCCGAGAGCCAGAACGAGGTTCCGCGATCTGCGGTGTTCAGGTGGTTGAGCGCGAACTCGAAGCCTGCCGCATTATGCGATTGCGTGCTTTGCAGCTGCGCCTTGCCGTACCTCGGCGTGCCGTTCGCGTTGTATCCCACAATCGGCTTGTAGTTTTCGTAGTAGTTGTACGCACGGTTCATCCACGGGCCGAAACGCAGCGTCGTGTTGTTGCCGAAGTTATGTTCGAACATCAGGTCGGCGCTGGTGTTCCGCTGCGGAGACGCGTTGACGTTCGCCCCGTTGTAGAGGCTGCTTCCGGTGCGATACACGTAGCCCGAACCCACGAAGCTCGACGTTTTGCCGTACGAGAAGCGCAGGACGTTGTTCGGATCGAAGGTGTAGGTACCGTTGAACGTCGGGTTGACGACGCTGTACGTCGCGCCGCCGCCCGGGAAGCCGTAGTGCTCGGTTGCGTACGCTACGCCCGGATCGAGCAGGAACTTGCCGGCGTGTATGTCGGCTTCGCCCCAGAACGTGTTCTCGATGGTCGGATAGATCGAGTGCAGGTAGTTGTCCGGCCACACGGCGGGCGTACCGTCTGCACCGGCATTCGGACCGCCGAACCCGTTGGTGAGGAAGTAGTTGAAGACGTTGTTGTCGCGCTCGTGATTGACGCCCGCCTTCACCGTGATGTTCGAGCTGAGGACGTTCGTGTAGTCGAAGTTGCCGAAGAACATGTTGGAACGGCGATCGCCCCAGAAGACTTCGACACCGTCATAAAACGCGCACAGGTCGTACGGATCGCCGGTCGGTGTTACGACGGGCGTTCCCGATGCATACGGATACGACGGGCAGGCGGTAGAGGGAAGTCCCAGCACATCTTGCGCCCAGTTGTAGCCGCCGCCCGCGTTTTCCCACGCCGGGATGTTCGGATCGGCCATCGGCTGATCGAAGATGTACTGGTTGAAATTCTCCGCTACGCGAAGATTGAAGAACGAGTGGTCGTTGATGTTGTGGTTCCACTGCAGTTTGCCGAGCGCGCCGTAGTGGTGCCAGATGTTGCCGCCGTGATTCGGCAGCGCGCCCCAGTAGAGGCCGACCGGACACGGCGAACCGTTCGGCGCGGTGCCTCCCGACGCGCCCGTTGCCGTCGTGGAATCCATGACTGCGCCTGCGCAGGGATTAAACGCCAGCGCGGGGTCCTGTCCGGACTTGTTGAGCAGATAGTCGTAGACGAACTCGCCGAGGCTGTTCGTGTAGACGAACTGCAGCGCGTCCTTCTGCGTCGGACGATAGATGAAGTTGCTCACCCAGTCGCGCGTCTTGACTTGACCCGGACCGTTGTAGCCCCACATCAGCACGTTGGGGTAGGTGCGCTCGCCGTAGTCGTACTGATTCTGCGAGTTGACCACGTCGAGACCGACGTAATAGGTGAACTTGTGATCGGCCGTACCGCCGCCGCGTTCGAACGTCAGGAAGTTGTTGAACGACGGTGAGGTGGCTTGAACCGCGAGATTCGTGAAGCCCGGATACGTGCCGGTTTTCAGAACGGAGTTGAAATAGCCGGTACCGTTCGTCGAACCCGATGCGGGCAGGCCGCCCGTGTAGACTTCGATGTTGTTGATACCGATGTTCGAGAGGTTCGTCGTGAAGAAGCCCGTGATACGGTCCTGAATCGGAATACCTTCGAACTCGTATCCGAGGTCGGTCACTTGACCGCCGCGAACGCGCGGCTGGCTCGGAAAACCGGTTCCCGTGACGCCCGGCGTCACCGCGAGATATTGATACAGCGTTTCGTGCGTATCGACCGGATTGGTCGCCGCCTTCAGCTGCGCTCCGCTCACGTTGTAGACGTCGCTGCCTTGGTTCGATTTCACCAAGTTCGATGCGCCCGCTGCGTGCACCGAAGCGATAACCTTCAGTTCGGTCTGCAGCTTCTCGTTGACGGTGATCGTCTGATCCTGGAACACCGTGACGCCCGGCGCCGAAAGCGCCTGGAATCCTTGTTTTTGGAATGAAACGGTGTACGTGTCAGCCGACAAATTGACGATCGAATAGAAGCCGTGCGCGTCGGTCGTCGTGCTGGCGGTCTGCGATGCAGAAGCCGCAGTGACGGCGACGTCGGCAACGGCCTTCCCGCTTGCGTCGGTAACCGTACCCGAAATGTTACCGGTGGTGCCTGCATATGCTGCCTGCGGAGCGACGAGCCCCGTGCACAGCACTGCCGCGGCAAGAATTCCTGCGGCAAGACGCCACCTGCGTAAGAGGTGTTTCATATATGCGTTAGCTCCGTAGGGTCCCCGCAACGTTGCTCCCGTGCATCCCGCCGCAGTAGGCCCAGACAAAAGAAAAGCGAGCGACGTGATCCCACGCTCGTTCGCTGTGTCTGGAATATGCGATTAATCCGGCCTTAATCCTGCGAAAAGTCGCAGGCTACACCATGGTTTTTGCCAAGCCGCGGGGGGCGTCGCTCTCCACGTAGCGGGCGCGCCCGACGTTGAGCGCAAGGACCTGGGCGGCTACGAGCCACGCCAGCGTGTTGAAGGCCTCGCCCACGACCGGGCCCAGCAGCGGAATATCGCCGATCCGGCCGCCTATCGTGTACCGCAGGCTCTCGGCTTGAAGGGCTTCCACCAGGGGCCGGTTCACGACGTTGCGCGAGACGTCGTCGACTATGCCAAGAATCGCGCACGATGGGTCGAGCATCGCCGCGCTCCCGTGGCGGAACTCGCCCGCCGAAAAACCCTCGGCGTGGATATAGCTGGCCTCTTTTAACTTGAGTGCACATTCGTTGGCAACGGGAACGCCGTAGCCGGCGGCAACGATGACCACGCTGCGCCGGCGCGCGATACGCTGCGCCGCGTCCTGGATGGCCTCGACGTCGCGGCCCTCCAGCCAGCCGCGCACGTCCTCTGCCGTTTCGATGAGGGTGCTCGCGCTGCGCGAGTGGGAACCCGACATCAGCCCTGCGGCCCAGAGCAGAATCGCGGCGGTCGACGTCACGCTTTTGCTCGCGGGAACCGCGATCTCGGGGCCCGCGCCCAAATCGATCGTCAGATTCGCGCGGCGTCCGAGGATCGAATCGGCGGTGTTCGTGAGCGCGATCAGCTCTTTGGGCGCCAGAATGTCGAGCGCGTCGAGCAGATCCGTGGAACGTCCGCTTTGCGAACAGGCGATGACGACGGCATTGCGATACGCGACGTTGTCGAGCGGCGCTTCAGTGGCTGCAAGCGCGTGCGCGCGAATACCGCGTCTGCGCAGTGCGAGCGCGCCGAGCTGCGCCATGAACAGCGAACTGCCGCTCCCGAGCAGCACGACGTCCCGATCTTTGATCGCGTGCGCAAGCGTCTCCGCTTTATTGGATTGCGCGATCGAGCGCCAGACATCCGGCTGCTCGCGGATTTCCCGTTCGAAATGTGCTCCGAGCATTATTGAATCGCCAGTTGCGAGAACAGGTCGCCGCGCACCTTCGCCAGCGCCTCCGGTCCCTTGAGCTGCTGCTCACCCATCCAATTGTTTATAAGGAAAGAGAACGTGATGGCGCCATGCGTGCGCGTGCGCACGAAGCCGGAGATCGTCCGCACGTGGCTGATGCTGCCGGTTTTGGCGAAGACCTGGCGCTCCGCGGCCGTTCCGATGTAGGCGTGTTCGAGCGTGCCGCGCACGCCGGAAACGGGTAAGGCATCCAGGACCACGTCGCGGTTCGGTCCGTTCCAATCCGCCTGCAGGATCGCGACGAGATCAGCCGGCGTGATCCGATCGTATTGCGAGAGTCCCGAGCCGTCGGCGATCGTGACCGTATCCGGATCGACGCCTATCGACTTCAGATACGCATTCTCGAGCGTGATGCCGTGATCGTCGGTTCCCGGCTCACCCGCTTGCGCGACGCCGAGTTCTTTCAGAAACAACTCGCCCATCAAATTGTCGCTCGGATACCAAAATTCCGAGAGCAGTTTGGGCATCGGATCGGAGTTGTGGGACCAGAGCAGCGCCGCGGTTGCGGGCATCTTGCCGTCCCGCACGCCGCCCGCTACGGTGATGCCGTGCGCCTGCAGCGCGCGCGCAAAAACATCGCCTGCGTAGCTTTCGGGATCGGGGACCGCGGGATTGACTTCGCCGGATTCCTTTGCGCTCAGCGGATACTCGCCGGTGATTTGAATCGTGCCCGGTTTGTCCCACGGACGCACGATATCGGACGTATCCTTCGAACCGGCCACTCCCGTCATCAGCTCGTTGTCGATGGTATAGGCGCCCGATTGCGGCCATACGCGCAATGTTGCGAGCGAGCCGGCGCTCGTGCCCGGTGCGAACGTCATGTGCACCGTGCCTTCTTCGAGTTCGAGCGCGGTGACGACGGGGGCATAATAATACGGAAGATCGTCCCACGACCAGCCGTAGCCGTAGCGCTGCGAATCGTAACGCGTGGGGTCGGTGACGAGCGCCCCGTTCACGCGTTTGATGCCTTGCGCCGCCAGCGCCGCCGCGGCATCGTCGAGGTCTTTCGCCGTCAGATGCGCGTCGCCGCCGCCGTGCAGATACAGATTGCCGCCGATAACGCCGTTCTGCGGCGCCGCGTCGCTCGCGACGTTCGTGACGAACGTGAAGGTCGTGCCCAAGCGCTGCAGCGCCGCCGATCCGACGAGCAGTTTGAAGTTCGAGGCCGGCATGAAATCGCGATCGGCGTTCTGCGAGTACAAGATCGTGCCGCGTACGGTATCGCGTACGAGCAGGCCGACGTGCGCGCCGCGCATCGTCGGCGCCGAAAGAATGCGATCGATCGCACCGCGCAGGTCGATGATTTGCTTTCCGGTCCAAGCGGTGCCGCCCGCCGCGGGTTTATCGAGCGGAGCCGCGGCGATGAGCGCGCACGCGCAGAGCAGTGAGAGAAGTATTCTATGCATCGCAGTCGCTCCGCAGGACGTCGTCGATCGATTCACGGCGTGCGATGAGCCGGTGCGTTCCTTCGCGCACGGCAACGACGGCCGGGCGAGTAAAGCGATTATAATTGCTGGCCATGCTGTAGGTGTATGCTCCCGTAGTACACATTGCGACGAGTTCGCCCGCGCGTAGGTCGTCCGGCAGGTGCGCGACGCCTAAGCGGTCGTTTTCGCACGTGCGCCCACAGACTACTGTCTGCGCCAAGCTGCTGCTCTCGCGCGACGCCGCGATCGTGTGGTGGTAGGCGTCGTATAAAGCGGGCCGCGGATTCTCGTAGACCCCGCCGTCGATCACCGCATACGGACGGCCGAACTCGGTTTTCGCGGCCATGACCGTGTAGAGCGAGGTGCCGGCGTGGGCGATCAACGCCCGGCCCGGTTCGATGCCGGCACGCGGCACGGCTATGCGCAGGCGCTGCGCCTGCGTTCGTATCGTGCTCGCGATTGCCGCAATCGTTGCGGGCAAATCCAGCATCGAGGGTTCTTCCGGATGCATCTGCACGCCGAACCCGCCCCCGACGATGACCCGCTGCGTATCGAGTCCCGCGGCGGCGCACTGCGCCGCGCTTTCCATGAGCGCCTGCGCGTTTGCCGTGAAGGCGTTCTGTTCGTAGATCTGCGAGCCGATGTGCGCGTGCAGTCCCGTAAAGCGCAGATTCGCCTGCGTTTGCAGCAGGCGGATCGCTTCGGGCAGCGCGTCGGGATCGAACCCGAACTTCGTGTTGTCGCCGCTCGTACGAATGAACTCGTGCGTGTGAGCTTCGATGCCGGTATTGAGCCGGAGCAGCAGCGGAATCGGACGCTCCGCGTTTCCGCGGCGCGCCAGGCGGCGCAGTTCGTCCAGATTGTCGACGATGATCCGCCCCACGCGCGCGTCCGCAGCGGCGTCGAGTTCGTCGTCCGTTTTGCCGCAGCCGTGCATGCTGATGCGCTCGGCCGGAAACGCCGCGCGTTCTGCGGCGGCAAGTTCTCCGAGCGAACAGACGTCCAGATGAAGCGGCGTATGCTTCATATGCCGCGCGAGCGCGACGAGCAGCAGGGCCTTGCCCGCATACGCGACTTCGATATCATGCGGCGCGCACGCGTCGCAAAATGCCGCGATGGCGGCATCGAAAACGCCGTAGTCCAGAGCGACGAGCGGCGTGCCGTACTGCTGTGCGAGTTCGCTCGCTCGCGCGCCGCCGATGAGCAATTCCCCGTCTTGCCTGCCGTGCCCGGGCGCAAGGCTGCCTTGCCAGTGCATGATCGATTTCTGTTGCCGCTACGGGAGGCGGATGCCTGCCGTCAAAACAGTGCGTGTGATGAAAGAGCGCGCGGTGGAGAACCGCATCGAAACATATCCGCATTGGAAGCTGCACGAGTGGACGCCGGCTTTGCCCGAGGGCCGTATCGAGCGCATCTATACGCATTGGTCGGCGCACGACTACCACTCGGTGTTTCCGGCCTACCACTTCTGCGTTACGACGAGCGAAGCCGGCGAGATTCTCGTGGTCAACACGCACGACGTGCGCGAGAACATGCGCGACGTGTATAAAGCGCCGGACGAGCCGTACGCGGCCCATACGCGCGGGCGCAATTCGTTTGCGCTCGGGATCTCCATCATGGCGATGGAAGGTTCGAATCCGCGCGACTTCGGCCCGTATCCGCTTACCGAAGAATCGATCGACGGCCTATGCCTGCTCGGCGCAAAACTCGCGAAGTACTACACCGTGCCCATCGACGCCGATCACATCATGTCGCACGCCGAGGCGGCGCTGCACGACGGCTACTTTGGAACCGAGCCGGAAGAGCGCTGGGACATCGCGCGGCTCCGGGCGGAAGATCGTCCGCTGGTACCGCACGACGGCGTCGAGGTGGGCGAGCAGCTGCGCGAACGCATGCGGCGCTTTTTCACCGGACTTTAAAGCGCGCGCAGTTCTTCGATGCGTGCGAACGCGCGGCGCAGATGCGGAATCACGATGGAGCCGCCGACGACCAGGCCAACGTTCAGCGCGTCGTGCAGTTCGGCGTCGCTGATGCCGAGTTCCACGCATTGGCCCAAGTGATACGTCACGCAGTCGTCGCAGCGCAGAACGAGTGATGCCACCAGGCCAATGAGTTCCTTCGTGCGCTGCGGCAGCGCACCGTCGTCGTACGCGCGCGTATCGAGATTGAAGAAGCGTTTGATGCCAAGGTGGCCC
>DATEHZ010000108.1:0-24242 GCA_035279385.1 Vulcanimicrobiaceae bacterium
CAGCGGCGTGCCCGAATTCCAGGCCATCTCTTCGAACTGTTCGCTCTTGCCGTCCATCAGATCGCCCAAATAGCCGCCCTCGACTTCGTCGATCATCGCGCCGGCGGATTTTGCGCCTTTCAGTAGACCCGAAATGATGTGACCGATCATTTCCAAATGCGAGAGCTCCTCGGTCGCGATGTCCAAGAGCATATCGCGGCGCGGTACGTCGCTCTCCGCCCAGCCTTGCGTGAAGTAGCGCATTGCCGCCGCCAACTCGCCGTTGGGGCCGCCAAACTGCTCGAGGCACATCTTAGCGAACGCCGGATCCGGCTCGTCGACACGCACGGTGTATTGAAGTTTTTTATTGTGAACGAACATGGGATTAACCGTCACTTTCCTGGGGAATTCTCCCACCCTACCCATGCGAATATCTGCCGAAACCGACGAAGAATTCGTACGCGCGCGCGATCGTATGCGCGTGCAGCACGCAAGGCGGCGCGGCGATTCTTTTGCGGTGTTCTTGCTGCTGATCGGCCCCGGCGTTTTGACGATGCTCGGCGAGAACGACGGTCCCAGCATGATCTCCTATTCGGCAACCGGCGCCGCGTACGGCGTCGGGTTTTTCCTACCGTTCATCTTGCTGACGTTTGCCATGGCGTACGTGGTGCAAGAAACCGCCATGCGCGTCGGCATCGCCACCGGCCGCGGACACGCCGAGATCATCCGGGATAGATTCGGAGATCGCATCGCATCACTCGCGTTGATCGATCTGGCGGCCGGCAACGTCCTTACGCTCGTGGGAGAGTTCGTTGCAATCGCGACCGGCGCCGCGTTTCTCGGCATACCGGCGAGCCTCGCCGTACCCGGAGCGCTCGCACTCGTGCTCGGCGCGTTCGCAACGCAGCGATATTTCACGTGGGAACGGTTCGCGCTGGCACTCGCGCTGTGCAATCTGGTCTTCATACCGGTCGCCGTGCGCGCGCACCCGCATCCCGCGGCCTTGCTTCACGCGCTCGGTTCGTGGCAGCCCGTGCCGCACCTCGACGCCGCCTTTCTCACGCTGGTTCTCGCGAATCTGGGTGCGACGGTAACGCCGTGGATGATCTTCTTCCAGCAAAGCGCCGTTATCGACAAGGGTTTGACTCCGCGCGACGTGCGTTTCGCGCGCATCGACACGGCGATCGGCACGGTACTCGCCGCTTGCGTCGCCGTCGCGGCGCTCTGCATCGGGTCCGTGCTGTACGGTGAAACAACGCCCGATGCCTATTTTGCTTCGGCGCTTCTGCCGCATCTGGGGAAGCACGCGTCGACGCTTTTCGCGCTCGGCATGGTGGAAGCGGGCTCGATCGCCGCCGTGACGATTTCCGTCAGTTCGGGATATGCCGTGGGCGGCGCGTTCGGTGCGGGAAAAAGCCTCAACCGGCCGTTCGCCGACGGAGCGCTTTTCTACGGCGTCATCGTCTGTTCGCTGCTGCTCGCGGCAGGCATCGTGCTGATTCCGGGAGCGCCGCTTTTACAGCTAGCCATTTTCGCAAACGTCGCCGCAACCGTGCTCATGGCGCCGGTACTCGTGCTGTTGCTGCGCGTCTCGCGCGATCGCACAATCATGGGAGCGCTTACCAACAGCCGCGCCGGGACACTCGCGTGCGGGGCAATCGTCGCCGTTGTCGCGCTTTTGAGTATCGCCTACGGGATCGTGGCCCTGGTGCAGCGTAGTTGAGGTCATCATGCAAACACAGCCTTGCGAACATACGGCGCAGATTCGCGACGTTCAGCCGTCGGCGAACGGCTGCGAAGAATGCCTAAAGACGGGCAGCACGTGGGTGGAACTGCGCGAGTGTCTGATCTGCGGTCACGTCGGCTGCTGCGACAGCTCGCCCGGGCGTCACGCGACCAAGCACTACCAGAGCACGAATCACCCCGTCATGCAGTCGTTCCAGTCGGGAAAGACGTGGCGCTGGTGTTACGTCGACGAGCGGATGGTCTAAACGCGAAAATACAGGCGTAAATCCATGCGCGGGTCCAAATACCGTTCGTGCCAGTCCGGCGCGATCTGGTCGAGCAGCAACGCTTCGCCCGCGCCGATGGCATAAGAATTCACACGCCAGCCTTTTTGGAGCGGATTCGTTGTGAATGCCTTACGCAGCATCGTGCTGTGTAACCGGCTCCGCACCGGCATCCGGCATCCTTCGAGTGCCTAACTGCACCGCAGAATCACCAGCGCCGCGTTCACGTCCGCGTGGCAAGGCCAAGCGCCGGACGCGACCGAATTCGTCGGCCCATGAGCACGAGCGGCGCGCTGCGCGGCCTTACGCCGCAGCAAAAGCGAACGTTCATCGCGAGTTTCCTCGGATGGACGCTCGACGCATTCGATTTTTTCCTCGTCATCGTGACCGTTCCGCACATCGCCAAAGATTTTCACGCGGCGGTAAAAGACGTCGCCGTCGCCGTGACGATTACGCTCATGCTGCGGCCGCTCGGCGCGCTCATCTTCGGGTGGTTCGCCGACAAATACGGGCGGCGCGTACCACTGATGATCGACGTCGGCCTGTACTCGCTCATCGAATTCGTGACGGCGTTCTCGCCAAATCTCGGTACGTTCATCATCTTGCGCGCGATCTACGGCGTGGCGATGGGCGGCGAATGGGGCCTGGGCGCGGCGCTTGCGATGGAGTCGCTGCCCGCGGAAAAACGCGGCTTGTTCTCGGGCATTCTGCAAGAAGGCTACGCCGTCGGCTATCTGCTCGCGGCGATCGTGCTCGCGGTGCTCTACGTGCACATCGGCTGGCGCGGCATGTTCCTCATCGGTGCGCTGCCGGCGCTGCTCATCTTCTTCATCCGCACGCACGTTCCGGAATCGCCGGCGTGGCTCGCCGGCCAGGCGCAAAAAATCGCGGAGGGCCCGCACCCGCTCGTTCGTTCCTTCGTGCGCCAATGGCCGCTTTTCGTCTACGCGATTCTGTTCATGGCCGCGTTCAACTACATGTCGCACGGCACGCAGGATCTCTATCCGACGTTCCTCACGCTGCAGCACGGCTTCTCGCCGGCACTCGTCGGTACGCTCACCGCGATCATGAACGTCGGCGCGATCGTCGGCGGCATCCTCTTCGGCTGGTTTTCGCAGCGTTGGGGACGGCGCAACATGATCGTTGTCTGCGCCGCACTCGGCCTGGTGCTCATTCCGCTTTGGGCCTTCAGTCAAACGGCGGTGATGCTCGGCGTCGGCGGATTCTTGATGCAGATCGCCGTGCAAGGTGCGTGGGGCATCATCCCCGCACATTTGAACGAGATTTCACCGGGCGATGTGCGCGGCACGTTCCCCGGCTTCACGTATCAACTGGGCAATCTCATCTCCGCGAACGCGCTGCAACTCGAATCGGCATTCGCGGCAGACAAATTTCCATTGGCGTCCGGACATCCCGACTATGCAAAGGCCATGGCCGTCGTCGCTGCAGTCGTGTTCGTCGCGATCCTTATTTTAACGGGAGTCGGCTACTTCGTTACGCCCGAACGCCGCGAAGAAACGTTCGCATGACCAAAGTTCGGCGCTCTCCTCGCGCCTAAAATCGGACGACCGGCGTAAGCGTCCCCGGCTCGAAGGATTCGAGCATCGGCCGCATCTGCGCCACGGCGTTCTCGAATTCGTCCGTCTCTCGCCACGCCGCGACGTCCGCCGCCGATCGCCACGGCCCCACGCTGACGAAGCGGCGCGGATTTGCGCTGTCTTGCAGCAGCACGACCGACTCGGCACCCGCACACGCGGATTTCGTCCAGCGCGCGAGTTGCGACCACGCGTCGATGAATTGCGGTTCCATGCCGGCTTTGACGTTCCAGATGCCCATCGTATACAGCTCGCTCGCCATCTACACCACCGCCTTTTGCGCCGAACTCGCAACCCGGCGATACAGGAACGCAGCCAGTGCGAGGAAAGCAATGCCGCCGATGATTTCGGCGGGCACGAGGAACGAATCCGGCACGAGCGCCAGCGGCGAACCGTTCTTCGAGAGCACGATGATGCCCGAGAGTAAGACGCCGAACAAGCTCTCGCCGACGATCAGTCCCGAAGCAAGCAATACACCCAGGCGTTTTGCCATTTCCGCATTGCGGCCGCGCGAGACGGCGCGATTGTAGAACCAGCCGATGACCGCGCCGAGAACCGCACCGGCCGTCGTCGACGTCGGCAGATAGATTCCCAGGCCGACTGCGAGCGGCGGCAACTTGCGCTTCTCTTTGCTCGTCGCGCGAAGCACCTCGTCGATGACGATGACGACGACCCCGACGGCAACGCCGAGCAAAATCATGCCCCAGTTGATGTTGCCGCCGATGACGCCTTTCGCAAGCGTCGATATCAACGTCGCTTGCGGTGCGGGAAGCGGCTGCGCGGCATTGGCACCGTGATGCGGCGCACCCGCGAAACCGTTCGCAAGGTTGAGCAGATTCAGCACCGGCGGAATCACCAGCGAACCGAACAGCACGCCGACGAGCAGCGAGGCCTGTTGACGCCAGGGCGTCGCGTCGACGAGTTGGCCGGTCTTGAGATCTTGCAGATTGTCGTTCGCGATCGTTGCCGCGCTCAGCACGACGGCGGTAACGAACAACGCGAACGCGACAAGTGCATCCTTGGACGCACCGGTTGCGCCGTGCGCGACGAACAGCACGATGAGCGAGATGCCGATGATCGCGAGAATCGCGAGTCCGGAAACCGGGCTGTTCGAACTGCCGATGAGCCCCGCCATGTAGCCAGCGACCGCCGCAACGATAAACCCGATGACGACGACGTACAGCACCGATCCGATCACGAGCGGCACCATGTACTGCGTGAGCGCGCCGCCGTGCAGAAACGCAACGAACAAGAGCGCCATCGGAACCAGACACGCGATGCTGACGATCGTGACGATGCTAATCGGCATGTCGTGCTCGGTGCGCGCCATGAGATGCCCCTGCCCTTGCGCGCGTCGGCGCGATGCTTCGATCGCCGCAATTAGTCCGGTCCACACCGGTATCGCCAGGCGCAGCAGCGTCCAGATCGCCGAGACGCCGATCGCGCCCGCGCCGATGAAACGCACTTGATGCGACCATACCGCCGTTGCGACCGTCGCCGCGTCGCCCGCGGCCGGATGCATCGCGGTCAGAATCGGCACGAAGATGCCCCACGAGATTACGAAGCCCGCGAGAATCGCCAAACCGACGGCCAGACCGATGAGATGCCCCGCGCCGAGCAGTGCAAACGAGAGTGAAAAGCCTAGACCGCTCGCAGATGCGCCGGCGCGAAAATAGTAATCGATCTCTCCGGCAAAGACGCGCGTTGCGGTGACTGCGGCGAAAACGGCGGATGCGATAGCGCCCCAAATGACGGCGAGCAATCCCGCTTTGCCTTCAACGGCGCCCTCGCGCGAGCCGGTGCCGACGCGTAACACTTCGGCGGCTGCAACGCCTTCGGGATACGGCAGATCGGAGGTCGTCACGAGCGCGCGCCGCAGCGGAATCGTGAACATCACGCCGAGTATTCCGCCCACCACGCACACGCCGAACGACGGCCAGAACGGAAAACCGCTCCACCAGCCCACCATGACCAGACCCGGCAGCACGAAGATAATGGACGAGATCGTTCCGGCTGCCGACGCGACCGTCTGCACGATGTTGTTCTCCCAAATCGTGCCGGTCTTGAACATCCGCAGAATCGCCATCGATATAACGGCGGCGGGAATGGAAGACGCGAACGTCAGGCCGACTTTCAGGCCCAGATACACGTTTGCGGCCGTGAACACCAGCGTAATGGCGGCGCCCAGCACCAAGCCGCGGACGGTGAGTTCGAGACGCGCGTCGGCCGCGCCGGTTTGTACCGCGCTATTCGCGGCCTCTGATTGCAGCATGGCACGACGTTAGCCCTGCGCGGGTGCGGGCCCTACCGTGTGAAATGCGCTACGTGGAAAAAGACCCGGCGTTCCATGGCGATTCGCAGGTGTCGTCGTACACGTACAGCGCGTACGTATGGCCGGGCGCCAGCTGCGGCATCGTACCGCGTTCGTAGCCGACACTGTAGTTTGAAGGGGGTGCGGGCGAGGGGGTCACCGCATTCGGCGGCGGAGTCGCCGGCGAAAGCGTCGCAAGCGGATCGACCGTCGCCGCATTGTCCACGACGACGTGAGCGTGCAGCCCGGGTTCGAATGGTCCCTGCGCCGTGCCCGTCATCGATCCGACTTCGATGTAGTAAGCCGCCGTCGTTACGGCCACGTTGCGAGCGCCGTTCGACGGCAAGATCAACGCCGCGTAATTCGTGAGATCCGGACGCCCGCAGGGAATACCGGCGACCGGTATATTCACCGATTCGCCTGCGGCATCGCGTACGGTAACGATTGACGATCCGCCGCCGTACAACTGAAATGCGAGCGTCACCGACGTGGGCGTCGCGCTTTGGATCGCCGCGCTGAAAAATGAAAGCGTCGTCGCGGAGAGCGTGACGTTGCCGAGATCGCCGCCGCCGCTTCGCCGAATCGTCACGAATTGTGCGGGATTGCCGGCGTACAGATCGAGCGCAACGCCGGGCGGCGATGCGATGAGCGCCGGCTGCACTTGCGGAGCGGCCGGCGGCGCAAGAAAGGCCGCTCCGCCGCCGCATGCAGCGAGCGCCGACGCCGCAAACAGTACGCAAGCCGCCGTTTTCATTGCGTGCTGAACGTGCCCACCGGCTGAACGTATTGCGCGCTGCATAGCGGCGGATTGTCGGCCCAATCGGTGTAGTAGTCGTAGACGGCATACGTGGTTGCGGGCGAGAGCGTCGGCAGGGGAACGGCAATATACGGCATCCGGCTCAGCGCGAAATCCGGCGGAGGCGTCGCGAACGGCGACGGATACGGCGACGGCGCGACCGTGGGTGCACCAACCGGCACGTTTCCCTGCGGCGACGAAACCCCGATGCCGAGTCCCGCGCCGTTGCCCATTGCGCCCTTCTCGATGATTTCGCCGACGTCGATCGCGACGTTCGTGCTGCCGCTCGGAGGATAGTCGAGAAAGGCCGGAATCGGCGTAGGATGCGCGGGAGGCGGCGGGCAGCTTGCAGCAGCCGCAGGGGCTGCACGCGCGCCGAATACGCCGCCGCCGCACGCTGCGAGCAGCGAGGCCGCAAGAGCGAGTACGGCACATACGATGCGTCTCATTGCGTCGTGAATGCGCCGAGCGGCTGCGTTACGGGGCCGAAGCACGCCGGCGGAATACCGTTGTAATCAGTGTACGTGTACGTTAAAGAGTATTTCGTTGCCGGCGAGAGCGTCGGAATCGGCGCCGCGAAATAGGGGACGTTTCCGCTGAAGTTTGCCGGTGTTGCATACGGCGTGGGCAACGGACTCGGCGCCGCGGTCGGCGATCCGATAGGAACGGGGACGCCGCCGGACGACTGCATCGCAAGATTCACGCCGCCGGAATACCCGGCAAAGATCAGCACGCCGACCGACGTTGCAACGCCGGTTGCGTTCGGCTCCGGATACGCGAGCGCGATAAAGGGCAGAGGAAGAGGCGGCGGCGGACCACACGTCGCTTGTGGACTCGGCGTATCTCCACCGCCGCATGCTGCGAGCAGGGAGGCCGCTACGATTCCACGAGCCACGAATCCCCGCATCGAACCTCCCGCAGCGCCGTACGCCCACACCCGGTGGACGCGCTTGGGCCATATCGTAACCTATTTGGGCTAGGTTTGGCTAGTGCCTCTGGTCGCTTTTACAATGAGGGCGGATCGGGAGCTCACGCCATACGCTTTAAAGATGGCCTTGATGTGGTTGCGAACGGTGAACGCGCTGCGACCCAGTGTCCGCGCGATCTCTTCCGTGCCGCGCCCTTCGAGCAGCAGATCGAACACCACGCGCTGTGCAGCGGTCAAATTTGCGGTTTCGGGCGCAGCGGCAAGCGGCGCCGCCGTATGCTGCTCACCCGGTCGCCGCACGAGCCAACTGCGCGGATACGCCGTAAGCGCAGCCGTCGCGCGCTCGCGCCAGTCGTGCGATTCGTCGATGTCCGCGAGCGCGAGTGCGGCGCGCGCGGCGCGCCATTCGATGCCGAGCCGCTCGTAGATCGTCCATGCGTTCGCGAGCAGACGCCTTGCTTCTTCGACTTCGCCCAGTGCGAGCTGCACTTTGCCGAGCGAGTACGCCTCCAACGCTTGCACGCGGCGATCGCGCCGCGACGAGAGAATGCGCGGAAAATTCTTGCCGACGCTGCCGAACGTGGTCACGTAACCGATCGCGACGGACGCATCTCGCGGGGCAAAGAGCTGCGCGAGCACGGGCAGTGCGAGTTTTTCTTCGCCCGCGACGCCGTTCCAGTCGATCGTCGAGGCGAGTTCGTGCGCGTCGCGCAGTTCCTGCGCCGCCCAGCGCCGCTCGCCGAGCGCCGCAGCCAAATACGCGCGATCGGTCAGCGCGGCTACGCGCCACGCATCGGAACCGGCGGCCGCAAGCGCTTGCTTGAGGCGGCGAAACGCATTGAACTCATCGCCTTCGAGCGCATGCCGCCACGCAATCGCGCGCACGGCGTGAAAATGCAGATCGCCGATATCGCGCGTCCAAGGCACCGTGTCGACGTGCGCGATCGCGGCGTCGCGCAGCTCGCTGCCCGGCAACTCCACCGCAAGCGCGGCAATCTGGGTTACGAGCATGGCATATAGATAGACTTCGACGTTCGCGCCGGCTCGAACGCGCCGCAGCGCCTCGAGCAAAATCGCGCCCTGCGCCGGCAGATGCTCGTTTGCCGAAGCGATTGCCCCGCGCAGGATAGACACGTGCAAATCCAGATCGGCGCCAATCTTCTGCGGCATGCGGTCGAGCAATTTGCTTGCGCGGTCGAGCCGCCGTTCGATCCATTCGGAGGCGGCCAGGTGATACGTGAGTTCCGCACGCAGTGCATCGTCGTCGCGAAGCAGCGAATCGGCGGCGCGGAATTGCGCGCGCGAGGAATCGTCGTCGCCCAGCCGCGCAAACGCTACCGCTTTTAACATCGCCGCTTCACCCTTTGCCGGCCGCTTGGCGCCGCGAGTATGACGCGCCAAAACGGAAAGCGCACTCGAGGGGTCGCCGCGGCGCAGTTCCGTGCGCGCGAGCAGCAATGCCGCATCCACGAGTCCCGGCGCGGCATCGAGCAACGCTTCGAGCCGGTGTGCGGCGGCGCTAAAATCGGCGCGGCGGTAATCGGCGCGTGTGAGATCCAGCGATTCGAGTGCAGGCCTCCGGTCGTGCCGCATACGCACCGTTTCCACGTGGGCGGGATAAGCCCTTATGGACCACGTATAGCCTGCTTGAGCCATGACACGGGTGCTGAGATCGCTCTTCACGCTGCTCGCCGCTGCGGCGCTTACCGCCGCGGTTTCCGCCTGCAATACGAACGGCGGCATCCCCGCAATGCCGGGCGGCGGCGGAGGACCGACGCCCTCGCCCGCGCCTACGGCAACGCCGAGCGCGCGTCCGAGCGCGACGTCGAGCCCGACTTCAAGCCCGAGCTCGAGTCCGAGTTCGAGCCCGAGCGCAAGCCCGAGTTCGAGCCCGGCAACGACGGCGACGCCTTAGCGGACCATCGGCGGGCCGCCGATCGTTTGACGCTTCACCGGCGTGACGTTCTTTTCGAGCGTTTGCGTGGCAAGCCACACGAACAGCATGCACAACAGCGTCAATAACACTGCATCGTCGAAGAGCCCGAGGACCGGGATGTCCCCGAAGACGTCGAGCGGCGAGATGATGAGCAGGGCGAGAATCCCCGTTACGGCTTTGAGACCGGTGGGCACGCGCTGGTCGCGCATGAGCGGCCACGCGCGCTTGAAGTTCCGCGCAGCACTATAAAGAAGGCGTGGAGGAGCCATATGCCCGTACTATCGTCCGGATATGGCGGAAGTTTCACGGCGCGTCCCTTGGCGCAACGGCGGCGGCTGGACGAGCGTGCTCGCACAGGCCGAGGGCCGCGAGCCCGCCCCGTGGCGCATTTCGGTCGCCGAGATCGAACGCGACGGCCCATTTTCGGATTACTCGGGCTACGATCGCACGATCGTCGCGGAAGACGCCGGCTTCACGCTCGAATTCGCTGACGGCGCGCGCGCCGAAATCCATCCGCTCGTTCCATACTCGTTCGCCGGCGAGCGCGCCGTCTTTTGCCGCCTGCACGGCGCACGCGCCACGGCGTTCAACGTGATCACCCTGCGCGGCGCCTTTACGCACGAGGTCCGCGTCGAACGCGGCGAAATCGTCGTGTCGATCCATTCGCCGGCAGGCTTCGCGGCCGCGATACAGCAAAAGGCGCCCGGATGAAACCGCTCGATCTTACGAAAACCCCGCCGCGCAGTCCGTACGAACGGCTCGGCGGCCTATTGATGCTCGCACGCACGATCGACAAAGTGCGTGCGGCGCTCCCCGGCGGAAACCTCGGCGCGTATCAAATGGCCGGCTTCAGCAAAGGGATGCTCGACGCGCTCGGCATTCCCGAAGACGACCTGCGTTCGGTCATCGCGCTCGCCGACAGCGATGACGAAGTCGCCGCGTGGGTGCGCAAGCACAGCGATCCGACGAAATACGACGGCATCAATGCCACGCTCGAAGCACATACCACCGGCGAACGGCTGGACCGGCCCGACCTGGTCGCCAAGTACCCGCTCTTGACGACCCTGCCGCCGGAGACGCCGATGCTTCGCATGCTCGAGCTCGACGACGCGGCGGTATTTACGGGAACGGCAAACTAGCGCATCAATTGGCGTAAGCGGGCCATGCCCGCCAGCGCTTCGCGATGCAACTGCGCGAAGACCGCATACTGCGCCGGCGTCGGTTTGCCGTAGGCATTATCGACGTCGGACTGCAGGTACGCGAGATGATCGCGCGGGCGCGTACCGGTTGAAAGCGGACCTTCGCTGGAATGCGTTCTGCAGGTTCACGAGCCGATCGATCGCGCGATCCAGCGCCGCCTTTTTCGCACCGTCCGGCATGCGATCGCGCGTCGTGCCCTTCTGCTTGCGATGCAGCCGGAAACGCGAGCCGCTTGCTCGTCCTCCGGGACGCAAAAATGGCACCGCAATGTAAGGACTTCGATAAGATGCGTTCCGATGGGCTGAAGTGCCCTTGGGGCCATCCCGCGCCGCTGCCGATGAGAACTTTGACTCGTAGGAGGAGTCGCATTTATGAGTGCACAGCGCGTGCGTTGCATTGTTACGGCGGCGGCGTTGTTTATGACGGCCGCCGGACCGGCATTTGCAAACACGGTAACGTTCGGAATCAGCGTGACGAAGAACGCCACGGCAAGTCTTTCTCTGAGCACGGCGACGTTCACATGGGCGAACATCGTCGACAGCACCAACACGAGCCTGGCGGCCGACAACAACCCCGCCTCGGCGAACGTAACGGGCACGATGCTGACCACGTACACCAGCGGCAGCGGACAAATCGTCGTCGCGTCGCCGGCAAATATCACCGGAACCAGCGGCGGCACGCTGCCGATTAACGCGCTGCAAATCGAATGTACGGGCAGCGCTCAGACCGGACAAACGTTCAACGCGTCGACGCCTACGGCGCTTACCGCGAGCGCGAGCACGACGTGTGCCAGTTATGCAGCCGGATACTACACGCCGATTTCGTTCAGACTGCTGATGTTCGTCGATGACAGCCGGTTTCCGGCGGACAAGTATTCGAGCGCGAGCGGCTTTAGTCTGGTTGCCAGCGCGACCTAGCAATGGTTCGGGCCGCGCTCGCGGCTGCGGCGTCCCTGGCCGCGATGCTCTACTGCAATACGCCGGCACAGGCGCTCGGAGTCGCCAGTATTTCGCTCTCGTCGGGCTCGACGCCGGTGACGTGGTCGAACGTGGGTACGAGCGACGTCCATCTCGCTCCGGACGGCAACAACGCGCTTACCGTCACCGGAACGATGCAGACAACGGCACTGAGCGGCAGTGGAACCATCGCAATCTCGGCGCCGTCGTCCATCACGGGTACGAACGGCGCACCCCTCGCAGCGTCCGACATCTCGATCACGTGCTCCGGAAGCACGATGGCGGGTCAAACGTACGTTGCGAACAAGACGCCGCTGGTGGCGGGAGGCTCCGTTCCATGCGCGACCTATGCTGCGGGATTCGTATCGCTGAGCATCAGCGTGACGATCAAGTTTTTTCTCGACGATCGAACGATTCCCGCAGATAGCTATCTTACGCCGTCGACCGCGTTCGGCATCGTGGCAACCGCATCGTGAGGACAGGAATTGCGTAAAGCAGCATTACTCTTTTGTTTTTTCGCCGCTTCGCTTTGCGGCATCGCGGCGGCGCAAACCGTGAACGTCTCGGTGACGCCGCTCGTGAGCGAAATGCACGTTCCATCGGGTCAAACCGGACGCACGTCGACGCAAGTAACCAACGACGGAGACGCGGACGAGCGGATCAGCATCGAACCGGTCGATTGGACCACCAATCAAAACGGCGCGATACAGCTCGAACGTCCCGGCAGCGAAGGCGCGCACTCGTTGACCAAGTACTTGCAGGCACTCTCCTACCGGTTTATTCTTCGGCCGCACGAGACGCGGCGCGTGGAAGTCGCTCTGACCATGCCGCCGTCGCAGGCGGCTGAGTCCTATTGGGGCGGCTTCATCATCAAATCGCAGCCGCTCGGAGGTAATCTCGCGATCGGACCCGCGGCCACGTTCTTCGTGTACGACGACGTCGGCTCGCCGAGGCGGCACGTCTCCGTCGCATCCGTTCATCAAGTACGCGTTGCGGGAACGCGGTCGGTACGCATGACCGTACGGCTCTATAACGATGGATCGGCGTACGCGCGCACCGCCGGAACCCTCGTGATTTCCAAAGACGGTAAAACCGTTAGCGAACAACGGCTGGCGATCGGTGCGATTCTTCCGGGACACGCCAGGCTCGTCACATCCGTTATTTCCGGACTGCCTTCCGGCACATACGCGGCGCGCGTTGTTTTCGATTACGGCGGCGAGGTTATCGTCGGAGCAGACACGAGCGTTGCGATTCCGTAGCGCGCTTGCACTCGCAGCAGTCTCGCTTCTGGCGCAGGCAAACGTCCGCGCCGAAAGCGAGCCGGCTGTGACCGTGTTCGAAGCGCCCGCACCGCGTCCCACCGCCACGCCCTCGTCTGCGCCGGCCGTCGTCGGTTCCGGACTCACGGTCGACGATCGCGACAATCGCGCCGATCATTTCATCGTACGGCTCTCACTGATGAGCGGCGCCGCCCAAAACCGGCAATTCGAGGTCGAAGGCGGCGGTAAAACCGTGCGCGGAGCCGTGGCGGTAGACGGCTACGGTGGTGCGCAAACGCTTCCGTACGGGCAGATCGACGCCGGCACGAGCGATCGTTTTGCGACGGTGGGAGAGCAGCGCGATCCCCTCGGCGGTCTCATCTTTTATCCGGCGCGCACGACGGGCGCCGCGTATACCGACGAGCGCAGGGGCCTGGGCATGTTCGACGTGCAGCGGAGTTATCGCGCGCATTACGTGGGCGCATCGCTCGCGGCGCGTCACCGCACGTATACGTTTGCAGCCACGCCCGCGCGTCCGATTTCCTCCGCCATGTTCGGCGTGCGCGACGTCGCACCGCAGGCCGGCGGTACGCTTACTCGAGAGCTGTGGCTCGGAACGCACGGCGTGGCCGCAGGCATGCTCTATCAAAGTTCCGGGCGGCTCTTCGTCGAGTGGGCGAACGGCTTCGCCACCAGCGGCATGCCGATCGAGGCCGGAGACCTTCCGCGGCGCGCAAACGCGGGTTATCGCGTTTCGCCGGCACTCACGATGCGCGCCGGACGTGCATCCGCGTATGGAAGCGGGTCTAGTGCGTACCTGAGCGCTTCACTCGCGACCCGCAACGAATCCGCGATCTTCACCAAAGCCTCAAACACGGCATCGACTGCAATGACGTTTCACGACGAAAACGGGTACGCAGAATTCTCCTACGCAGTTGCTGCGGACCAGCACGATTGGCGCTTTGACGGCGCGCGCGTCGCGGGCGCCGGACAGATCGATATGCTGGCCTCGTTTATGCAAGGGTACTCCGACGCACGCGTGGAGTACCGATCCTCCCGCAGCGCATCCAGCCTGTTCTTCGGTCTGGAAGTGGAACGCGAGCGGGGCGTACAGCGATTCGCCGGCCCGCTGGCGGGCTTGTCGCTGCCCGTCGATCGCGACCTCTCCGTGCAATTCGAAATGCGGCCGTCGTTCGGACGTCAAGCGGTTCGCGTCTCGTTTGCGCAGCGAATCGACGTACCGGCGCGGCGGACGTCACGTCGAACGCGGGTGATCGTGCAGGGCGCCGGCGGCGCGAACGTACAGTACTTCATCGATGATGCCGCCTGCCAACCCAACGGCGATAGCGTGCAGATTCCCGACGGCGAACATACGCTCATCGTCGCGACGTCCGACAACAGCGCCGCAACGCTTCCAATTGACGTGAACGGCGGGACCGCGCAGGTGCAGGCAGTTCTGTTCCCCATACGTTCGCTGCGCGGACGCGTCGTCGTAAGCGATCCGCAAGACTTCGTGGGTGCGCCGCAGCTCGACGGCATCGAGGTGCGGCTGATTCCCGGAACGGCCAGCGCGGTAACGGCGGCCGACGGTTCGTTCGCGCTTCCGCCGGCGCCGATTGCCCCCGACGCGCGGCTTGCGATTGTGAGCGATTCCTTGCCCGAGGGATTGCAAGCGGGCGATCCGCTCGCACTGCCGGCCGGCGCGCCGCCCGCCGTTCCCGTGCGCGCGTCCCGGCGGATCGAAACGACGCGGTTGACGCCGAGCCGGACGTAGGCTCGCGGTCGCCGGCGCTAGCGGAACCCGCGCGCCGGTGTGCAAACTAGGCCGCATGGATACGACGCTCAAGACGATTACCGAACTCATGCGGATGCCCTCGCCCGCGCCGCGCCCGCAAGCGCTTGCCGCAGACGGCGATGCGCTGTGGATGGGTTCCCTGGAGACCTGCCGCCTGTACTCCATCGACATCGCGCATTGGACCGTGCGTGAGGAAACCGCAGCGCCGGGCAAGCCGTACGGGGCGACGGTCGTGGGCGACGAGCTGCGCGTGCTGCTCTCGGAAGGCGACGAAGATCACCGGATCATCCGCCGCTACGTCCCCGGACATGCGTTCAAAAGCGAAGGCGCCATCAATTGTCCCGACGACACCGGTTCGCAGCTCGCATTCGACGGCGATCGCCTGTACGTCAGTCAGTGGTACAACAAGAAGATCATCTCGCTCGACCCGTCGAGCGGCAAACCCGGCACGGTGATCGAAGCGCCGCACGGTATCTGCGGTCAAACGATTTTCGGCGGCGTCTTCTACGTGCTCGGCACGGACGATGAGGAGAGCAACCGGTATTTCCTCACGCGCATCGACGCACGCAACGGCTCACCGAAAGTGGAAGACGTCGCGCACGTGAATTTCCAAGGCCGGGCGCTCGCGTACGACGGCACGCGCTTTTGGAGCAATCACCGCGAGAAGCACGAGATCGTCGCGTTCACCGTTGAGGGCCTCACGCCCTAACGAACTACGGCGCCGCCGGCGGATTCTCCAGCACCTCGAATTGCCGTAATTCGGGAAAGAGGACCGACCACAGGCCGATGACCGCAAGCGTCGCTATCCCGCCGAGCACGACGGATGCCGGCGCTCCGATAAGCGCGGCCACGCCGCCCGACTCGAACGCGCCGAGTTCGTTGGAGGCGCCGATGAAGACGTTTTCAACCGCGCCGACGCGGCCGCGCATTTCGTCCGGCGTTCGCAATTGCACGAGCGCGTTGCGTATGACCACGCTTACCATGTCGAACGCTCCCGTCAGCGCGAGCGCGATAACCGACACGATGAAGCTGCGCGAGATTCCGAAGACGATGGTCGCTGCGCCGAAGCCGCTTACGCAGACAAGCAGCAGCCGTCCCGCGCCGCGCCCGAGCGAGTGGCGGGCCACGTAGCCGGCAACAAGCGCCGCCCCGGCCGCCGGCGCGGCGCGAAGAATTCCAAATCCGGTGGGACCGACGTGCAGAACGTTCGTCGCGAAGACCGGCAGCAGCGCGACTGCGCCGCCGAAGAGCACCGCGAACAGATCGAGCGATATCGCTCCCAAAATAATGCGCTGCCGGAAAATGAAGCGCACGCCTTCCATCGCGGCTTGCGGCACCGGCACGTCTTCATAGTCGACCACGTGGCGCTGTAAAAACGTGAACGCAAGCGTCGCGACGACGTACGCAAGGGCGGAGGCGGCAAAGGCCACGGAAGTACCGATTGCGATGAGCGCGCCGCCGAGCGCGGGACCGCCAATCGTCACGAGTTGCCCGATCGACGACGTGAGTGCCTGCGCGCGCACCAACTGCCCTTTCTCCACGATGTTCACAAGCAGCGAGCGCTGCGCCGGGATGCCCATCGAGTGCGCGATGCCGATAAACGCGACGGCTCCCAAATAGATCCCCACCGAGTGTTCGCGCAGCAGGATCAACGCGATGAAACCGGCCAGGCCCAACGCCTCGGTGAACGAGGATGCGATAACGATGATACGCCGGTCGGCGCGATCCGCAAGAATGCCTGCCGGGAGCGCCAGCAGCAGTTGCGGCAGAAACAGCACGAGACCCACCAAACCGAGATCGAGCGGATTATGCCGTAACTGAAAAATTTGCCAACTGACGGCGACGTCTTCGATGCTGAACGCGAGCAGGCCGGTCTGCCGCGCAAAGAAGTACGCGGCGAATTCGCGGCTCAACTACGCCGCGCCGCTTTCATTCCAAAGCCGCTCGAATGCCTCGCGATTCTTTCGCAGTACGTCGTCCATGTCCGATTTCCAAAGCGATCCGTCCAAATGCAGCGAGGAGAGGATCTCCACCACCCACGGACCGGCGAATCCGGTTGCGCGAATGGCGCGGATCGTCCCTGCAAGGTCAATCTCTCCCGTTCCGAGCGAGTAGCGGTCGGCGGTCGAGCGCGGCGTTTTCCAGTCGCTGAGTTGAACGACCAGAATGCGATTGCCGCACCGGCGTATGACCTGCGGCAGATCCGGCGTCTCCCACACGTTCCACGTGTCGACGCAGATGCCGACGGCGGGATGATTCACGCGCTCGACGAGATCCAATCCATGGTCCAAACCCCACACGGCCGTATCCGTGTTGACGTTGATCGGACTCAGCGGTTCGAAGGCGATCTTCATGCCGTGACGGGCGGCAACGTCTCCGAGTTCTTTGAGCGACTCAACCGTCGTTTCGATGGCCTCGCGCATGTTGCCGTCGGGCGGCGCGCCGGTGATGACGATGAACGGTGTATCTTTCGGCAGATGCGGCGCGCTCAGTTCGATGGCGTCCCGGATCGCGCGCACCCGGTCCCGCGGATCCTTCGGCACCGGAGCCATCGAATCGACGAAGATCGAATGCACCTTCGCCTGCACGGAAGCGACCGTCATGCCGGCTTTGGCAATGGACGCGAGATCGTCGCCGTAGTCGTCGTGCGCGAGCTTGAATTCGCACACTTCGATGCAGTCCGCTCCGTGCGCGCTGTAGCGTTCGACGTCTTTTTTGAACGCCCAGGGCCACGTGGTGAACTCGCTGAAGCCGAATCTATATGGACGGGACATAAAGCAGTCAGGTCTCCTTAGAGAGTTCCAACAGGCAGAAGCCGTGCCGGTCTATCTGTATAGGATACCCAGCGCGCAAGTGCTCAGGGCGATACTCGGGCACGTCGATCCATTCGGAACGCAAACTGTTGTAGACGCGCAGCGTCGTCAACCGTTCGAGCTCCGGGCGATCGAGCGAGAGAGCCGTTGTTACGGTGCGGTCCAGCGTGTTGCCGATGAGGATGATGATCCGGCCCTCGCTCTGCAGACCGATGACGACGGCTTCCGAACCGGTGACGTGCAGCGCTTCGGAGATATCGTCGTCGTAGCGCCTGGATGCATCGACGCAATCGAATGGATAGCTCGCATAGACCGTGTGTTCGTCCAACCGCACCGTGAACCACGAAATATGTTTGCCGCGAAGCGGCAGGTTGCGCACGCCGAGCCATTTCCAATCGCGCGCCGGACGCGGCCGAAGGTCCGGCTTGCGCGAGGACATATCCAGGCCGGCCGCGCCTTCGATCGCGGCCCACAAATAGCGCGGCGGAAACCAGGGGGAGAGCATCATGCCTTGATTGACCAGCGTCTCGCCGTGCAGCCATTCCGAGAACTGTCCAGGTACGGTGTTGTTGCGACGCGGATCCATCGAATAATGTTTGAAACTCGCCGCCAGCGCGTACGCCATGAACTCCGGGTTGAACGGCGCGGCAGCGAACGCAAACCAGAAGGTCACGGCCACCCAAATCCCGCCGAGCAGGCCGAATCCGTGCGTCGGGCCGTACATGATCGAGGTGCGCGGTACGGTGTGGATGCCGGCTTCGCTCCAGAACTCGGGAACCGACAGGCGTGAAATAATTCGTGCCGACGTTTCGCGATCCGCAACGCCGAACATCACGGGGAACACCAGATCCGAGGTGACGTCGGTGCGTTTGGTGCCGTCGACGTCGATGTTCAGGTAGTACACTCCGCGCGAACGATCCAGCAAATGTTCGTTGATCGCCGCCCGCAGCGCGTCGGCCGCCTCACCGTACCGCCGCGCGTCGTCCGGTTTGCCCAGTTCCTCCGCCATCATGCTCAGCGTATGGAGCGCCGCGTAGCACTCGGAGTTCACCTCCGTCGTCGCTCCGGAAAGGCGATAGCCCTCGATGACGTTGCGCCACCCGACGATACCTTGCATGCTCGTACCGTCCGAGGTGCACCAGACCAGGCCGTCGTCGTTTCGCTGGCTCAAAATGTAGTTCGCCATCCGCACTGCGCGGGGATAGACGTACTCGAGAAATTCGCGATCGCCGCTGGTGTTGTAATGGTGCCAGAAGGCGAGAACGAGCAGCGGCGTATCGTCGTTGATGTTCAGCCCGTCATCGCTGCTCTGCCCGGTCCGGATGTCGAAGTACTCGGGCGCCATGCCGTCGGGCTCGATGTGATTCGCATACCAGAGCAGCGAGTCGCGGGAGAAATGCCGCGTGATATAGTCCGCCCCGAACGCAAACCATGCCGTGTCTCGCGCGACGCTGTTGTTGGAACGCGTCGGGTCGTTCACGAAGGCCCAGCCCTGCGGCGAGAGCAGTTCGACGCGCAGCATGTTGGCCTTCGCCCACAGCACGCCGCGATTCACTTCGGAATCGGGCGTCATCACGATGGCTCTGCCGAGAATGTCGTCGAAATGCTCGCGCGTGCGCTCGAGCGCGCGCTTTGCGTCCGGCAGATTCTCGACGACGCGCCGCGCGGCGTCCTCGCCATCGACCGAAAACGTCAGTACGAAGTAGAACGCGGCCGTATCCCCGGGACGCAAATGGTGCGAAAGATGAAATATCCCGGTAACGTCGGCCGCTGCCGTGTCCATGCAGCGGTTGGAAAGTTTTCCCGGGAAACTCTGCGCGTTAGCTTTGGCCGTGTCGAGCGTTACCTCGTAGCTCGTCGGTTTCACCGAGCAGGCCGCGTAACGCACGACGTCCGGGTTTCGCTCCGTGCGGACCACGAAGGCGCGGTGCGCGTTGCTGTACTCGACGCCGACCGCTCCGGTGAAGCTGCCGCGCAGTTGCACCGACGCAAACGTCCCGATATGCACGTCCTCTTCGCCGTCGTTCGTCAGTTCGATCGTGTAATACGCGGCGGCAGGGTCGACATGGGTACGGTCCTCGCCCGCCGGCTTGCCGCTGAGCACGAAGAGATCTTCGTGCACCATCACGCCGTTCGCGAGCTCAAAAACGTGCTCCTGATGATCCGGATGCAGAATGAATTCGCCCGGAAGCGGCGTGAGCGGAATGCCGGTTCGCTCGTCCCAATGATGCAGGACGAGCGTTTCAAACATCAGCTCTCCCGCTTCAATCGACCAAAATTTTTGAATGGCCCCCGTCGGCTTGATCCACATCGTCGCCTTCGGTCCGCCCAGCGTACTCCCCGCAGACATCTGCTGATCCGAGATCTCATAGCTTGAGATCTGATGTCCCGGTCCCGATACTTTCGCGATCACGTTTTAAAGGCAATCCGGCCTAGCCTGCGCGCCCCCCACTGCGTGGGGCCCCCCAGACCTCATGGCGCATACGCATTGTGCTGGCATGAACTCTCCCCGAGGGCGCCGCTAAAGACTACCGCTTTGCTTACTCATGCCTCCGTCGATGAAGATCGACGCGCCGGTCACGTAGGCGGCATCCTCCGATGCGAGATAGACGCAAAGCTGCGCGATCTCCTCCGGGCTCCCCATGCGGCGCATCGGAATCTCCGAGAGCAGCGTCTTCATCTTCTCCGGATCTCGCTTGACGGGCGCGTCTATCGGCGTGTCGACGGCCCCGGGGCACACGTCGTTCACCGTTATACCGTGCTGCGCGAGTTCCACGGCGATCGTGCGCGTGAGCATGCGGATTCCCCCCTTGCTCACGCAATACGCCGCGTTCGTCGGCATCGTAATATCCTCGTGAACCGAGGAAATGTTGATGATGCGGCCGCCGCGGCGCTGCTCGATCATCTGCCGCGCCGCCGCCTGACATCCAAGCCACGTGCCGGTCAAGTTCACCGCAATCGTTTTCTCGTAAACGTCGAGCGGCATCTCGACGAACGGATGCTCCTCTTCGATGCCGGCATTGTTCACCATGATGTCGAGCTTCCCGTAGCGCTCGACGGCCCCGCCGACGAGCGCGCGTACGTCGTCCGGTTTCGAGACGTCTGCGCCGATGCAGCACGCCGTTCCGCCGAAGCTTTGGATCTCGCGCACGAGTTTGGCCGCCGGAGTTTCGTCGCCGTGGTAGTCGACGACGACCCGCGCGCCTTCTCGCGCCATCGCAATGCAGATGGCCTTACCGATGCCGGTATCGCCGCCCGTGACGACGGCGACCTTGTCGCGCAGGCGCACGCCGGTCTCGCGCGCGATCTCGGCTTTTTCCGTTCGCACGCCGAAGGCGGCGAGCAAATTCTTCATGCGCCTCTCTTTCCCAGGAGCAGCGCGGCCGCTGCGGCGCCCGCGAGCGTGAGCGCGCCGAGGACCGCATAACCGCGCAGGACGATCAGCCGGCGCTTCTTCTGCGGATCCGGCATGAAGCGCAGTTCCGGATAGGCGTCGCTGCGCGAATAACCGCGATCGTCGAGGGCGAGCTTCATGACCTGCGCGGGATGGAGCGCCTGACGCTTCGTCGTCTGCGCGATCTGCTCGCGGCAGCTGAAACCGTCGGCCACGACGATCGTCTGCGGTTTTGCATCGCGTACCTTCGGCAAAAGGCGGCGTTCCCCGCACTTGATCGACATGTCGTAGTGACTCTGCTCGAAACCAAATGCACCCGCCATGCCGCAGCACCCGGAATCGAGCTGCTCGAAATCCATCTGCATCTGCCCGAACACGTGCGATTCCGACGTCGGGTCGAGCACCGCTTTCTTGTGGCAGTGTTCGTGCACGATCGCGCTGCGTTCGAGTTTGGGCGGTTTGTAGTGCTCCTCTTTCTCCGCCTTGTTGTTCAAAAACGCTTCGAGTGTGAACGACTGGGTCGCAAGGCGATGCGCGTCCATGTCTCTGCCGAGCATGTTCTGCATTTCATCCTTGAACACGGAGAGGCACGACGGCTCGAGGCCGATGAGCGGCACCCCCTCCCGAATGAGCGGGCGCAAGTCCGCAAGGATCCCGTGTAACTGCTTCCTCGCGCTGTTCAACAGGCCGTAATCGTAGAGCGGACGTCCGCAGCAAATCTGGTGCGGCGGAATGAGCACGTGATAGCCCGCGTCCTCGAGCACCTCGACCGCGGCCTGTGCGGTATGCGGATGAAAATGGTTGTTCCAGGTGTCGGTCCAGAGTATCACGCGCTCCTTGCCGGCGTTGCGCGGCGTCCGCTTTTCGAACCACTCGCGGAACGTCCGATCGGCGAACATCGGAATCTCGCGCTGCGGCGCGACGTGCGCGATGCGCTTGAGAATCGAGCTGAACGGCGGCGCCTGCGTGAAGAAATTCGCAACGCCCGGCATGAGCGCCGCGAGTTTGGCCCACTTGAACATGTATCCGAACAAGAACATCTGAACCGGCCGGATTTTGCCTTTGAAGTAATGATGCAAAAACTCGGCTTTGTAGGTCGCCATGTCGACGTTCACCGGGCATTCGTGCTTGCAGCCCTTGCACGCGAGGCAATAGTCCAGCGACTCCTTCACGGCCTCGCTCTTCCAACCGTGCTTGAGCGGGTTGCCCTGCAGCATCTCGAAGAGCAGCCGCGCGCGTCCGCGAGTCGAGTACTGCTCTTCCTTGGTGACCATATAACTCGGGCACATCGTTTGGCTGTCGTGCTTGCGGCACACGCCGGCCCCGACGCAGCGGTTCGCGGCATAAGCAAAGCTGTGGTAATCGTCCTTGAGCTCGAACTCCGTGTTGGGATCCCACGGCTGATAGTTGACGCCCCAACGCAGATTTTCGTCGATGCGGAACGGCCTGACCACCTTGCCCGGATTCATCTTGTTCTCCGGGTCGAACGCAGTTTTGAACTCCCAAAACGCGTAAACGAGTTCGTCGCCGAACATGATCGGCAGTAACTCTCCGCGAGCTTGTCCGTCGCCGTGCTCTCCGGAAAGCGAGCCGTTGTACTTCACGCAGATGAACGCCATCTCGTGCGCAAACTTGCGATACTTTTCGATCCCCTCTTTCGTAAACAGATCGAAATTAATGCTGCAGTGGACGCATCCTTGACCGAAGTGACCGTAGATGGAAGCGTAATAGCCGTACTCCTGCATCTTTTGCTGAAACTCGCGCAGGTATGTGCCCAAGTGCTCCGGGGCCACGGCCGAGTCTTCCCAACCGGGATAGAAATCCGGTTCGTTCGGAATTTTCGACGTGACGCCAAGCCCGGCTTCGCGTACGCGCGTGACTTCTTCGATGATATGCGGATCCGTCGTGGCGCGCGCGCCCTTTACATCCGCATCGCGGCGCCGCAGATCCGCGATGAGCGCATCGGCCTTGTGCTGCGCTTCCGCTTCCGTATCGCCGCCGAACGTGCAAACCAGCCACGCATGCCCGTTCGGAAACAGCTCCTCTTGCCGGTGCGGATTCTTGCCCTTCTGGTGCATGTGCTGGAAGAGCGTTTCATCCATGGCCTCAAACGTATGCGGCATGTGCAGATTGGCGGCTGCAACGTGATCGCCCGCCGTGGCGATGTCCTCGAAGCCGATCAGCGCCATCGCCTCGTGTTTGGGCTTGGGCACCAGGCGCAGCGTCAACTCGAGCACGTGGACGATCGTTCCCTCGCTGCCGACGAGCGCGCGTGCGATGTTGAAACCGTTTTCGTCCGCCAGTTGATTCAAGTTGTAGCCCGAGACGCGCCGCGGTATGTCCGGAAAGCGATCGCGCACGAGGCCCTGGTACGTGTCGCGGATTTGCTTGAGCTTTGCGTAGATCTCACCCTTGCGGCCGCCCGCACGTATGATATCTTCGAGCTGCGCGGGGCTGGTCGCGCCCACGCGCATGCGGGTGCCGTCGTGCAGAAGCACTTCGGCCTCGAAGATGTTGTCCTCGAGCCGTCCCGAGAACTGCGCCGGCGTTCCGCAGGAGTTGTTCCCGAACATGCCGCCGATGTTGCAGCGGTTGTGCGTCGCGGGAGCGGGACCGAACGTCAAGTGATGCTCGCTCACCGCGTCACGAACGTCGTCGAGCACGACGCCCGGCTCGACGACGGCGATCATCCGCCGCGGGTCGATCTCGATGATGCGGTTCATGTACTTGCTGTAATCGAAGATCACCGCCGCGTTGCAACTCGCGCCGGTCAGACTCGTTCCGCCGCCGCGCGGCGTCACCGGCGCGCCGTGCTTGTGACAAATCGCCATCGCTTTTTGCGCGTCGTCCGCGTCCTTCGGCAGGACGACGGCGATCGGAATCTGCCGGTAGTTCGCGGCGTCGGTCGAGTACATGGCGCGATACCCGTCGTCGAAACGCACCTCGCCGCGCACCGCTTTGCGAAGCTCGCGCTCCAAGGAGCGAACGTCCAGTTTTAAATCGCCCGCGTTCGTCGCATCCGGCCGCTGCGTCGGAACGAGTCTCTGCGCGCCGTCGTCCCGGCGGACTTCGCCGGTACGTTCGCGCCGCGTCGCGTTAAACAGCATATCTTTCCGCATCCGCTTTCTTGAATTCCAGCCCGATACCGGGACGGTAGAGATCCGGCGCGAGCGCGCCGCCTTCGGGATCGCGCGGGCCGTCGAAGAACAGGCGCTCTATCCGCACGTGATCGTGAAAATATTCGATGTGGCGCAGCATCTTGGCGGCACAG
>DATEHZ010000109.1:0-12844 GCA_035279385.1 Vulcanimicrobiaceae bacterium
GGGTTTGAAGCCGGCGCCGACGACTACGTCACCAAACCGTTCGGCCCGCAGGAGCTGCTCGCACGCGTTCGCGCGAAGATCCGGCGCGTCGAGGTCGACGCCTCGCTCTCTCCGCTCACGCGTCTGCCCGGCAATCTCGCCATAGAAGGCGAATTGCGCAGGCGTATCGAGACGAAAGAGCCGTTCGCGGTGCTCTATCTCGACCTGGATAATTTCAAGGCGTTCAATGACGTGTACGGCTTCACGCACGGCGACGAAGCGATTCAGCTCGTTGCGTCCAGCGCGGTGGACGTGGTTCGCCGCCGGGGGACGCCGCAGGATTTCGTCGGTCACATCGGCGGCGACGATTTCATCATCGTCACGCTGCCGCCGCGTGCGGAAGAGATCGCACGCGAAATCATCGACATGTTCGATCGCGACATCCGCAAACTCTACACGCTGCAAGATCTGCGTCAAGGTTTCATCGAAACGCGCGATCGCCGCGGCACGCTCAACCGCTTTCCGATCATGTCGCTTTCCGTCGCAATCGTTGGCAACGATCAGCGCCCGCTCGACAACTACGCGCAGATCGGCGAGGCCGCCGCAGAACTCAAGCGGTACGCCAAGTCGATTGGCGGATCGGTCTACGTAAAGGACAAACGCCGAAAATGAACGTGCCTCTTCGCGCCGCAGCAGCACTGCTGCTTGCGAGCCTGCTTCCGGCGGCGGCCCTGCCCTCGACGCTGAACCAGCGCATTGAAGCGCAGCGCAGAAAGACCGAGGCGCTGCACGCGCGCCTGCACCAAAAACGCGGCGAACTGCACGAAGCGACGATCCGCGTAACGAATTTGCAAACGCAGCTCGATCAAACCAATGCCGCAATCGCCGGCGTCAACCGGCATCTGGGCGATCTTGCCGCACAGGAACACAGCACGCAGCGCAAGCTCTGGTGGAACACGATCCAACTGGAGGCGGCGCAAAAGACGCTCAAACTGCACGACAACCTGCTCAAACACCGGCTGGTGGACATCTACGAGCACGGGGATCTGGGCTACCTGAGCGTGATGCTCGCCTCCAAATCATTCACCGATTTCGTCGAGCGGTGGGAAGATTTACGGCTGCTCATCGCCGCGAACCAGCGCGCCGTACGCGAGCGTAAGACCGCGGAGCGCAAAGTCGCGAGCGCGCAGCAAGATCTCGAATCGACGCAGGCCGCGCTGCAAAGCCAAGAGCAGGCGCAGCAGCGCGCGCGCAATCAACTCGACATCCTGGCCGCGGAGCGCTCGAACCTCGTCGAGGTCGCCGACGCGCAGCGCCGACACGTCGCAAGCGAAGTCGCCCAAATCGAGGACCTCTCGGCGAGCGAGGAAGCGCAGCTCGAAGCGCTGATCGTCGAACGTCAGCGGCAGATCGAGGCGCAGCGCGAAGCGGCGCGCCGCGCCGCCGGCATCGTCGGCACCACCAGTGCGCCGGGCGCGCTCGCCTGGCCGGTTTCGGGAACGATCACCTCGCCGTTCGGATATCGCCGCAACCCCTTCGGCGGCGGCATGGAGTTCCATCAGGGCCTGGATATTGCGGCGCCGATGGGCACCACGATTACGGCCGCAGCGTCCGGGACCGTCATCTCGGCCGGCTGGTACGGCGGCTATGGCAACTACATCCTGATCGACCACGGCGGCGGTATGGCCACCGGCTACGGTCACTGCTCCCAAATCTTCGTCTCGGTCGGGCAGGAGGTGCAGAAGGGGCAGGCGATTGGCGCCGTCGGTTCCACAGGCGCTTCCACGGGTCCGCACGTACACTTCGAAGTACGCATAAACGGTAAACCCGTGGATCCCGCGGCTTACTTGCACTAGGGCGCGGCTCGGGGAGGGGCGTCCCCGAAACTGTAAAGGCGCAATGTGGGTACTAAGCGGGTACATACGCGCCGCCACCCGTTCTTTAAAAGGATCGCTCGCTCAAGGTGTCATCCCGAATCCGCTGGCTTTTCGCCGCCGTCGTCCTTATCGTCGCCGCGTTCGCGGGCGCCCTGTACGTGCATTCGTTCCAAGGCCCGGGGGCGAGCCCCGTTTCCACTGCGGACGAGGACGCGGATGAAGGCAAAGTCGCCTCCATCGACGTCGGTGCGGTGCTTGGGCCGCAGGTCGTGGACCAGCAGCTGCTCGGCCTTGCCTACCGCCAAGTTGAGCGCGTGTACTACAAGCCCGTCGACGCACAAATGCTCGTGGACGGCGAACACGCGGGGCTGCAAGCGTATCTGCGCGCCGCGCTCAAGGAAAAGCACGTTACGCTCACGCCCTCGCTGCCGGTGCCGCAAAGCGCGGGCGACGCTGTGCAAGACGTACACGCCCTGGATCACCAACTGGCATACGCGCAGGATCACTACGCGCAGTATCTCGGTAGAGACGGGCGCACGAAACTTACGCAGGCCGCGCTTGCGGGCATGCTGCAATCGCTGCACGATCCGTATACGGTCTATCTGGCGCCCGAGCAAATTCGCGCGCTGAACGAAGAGCTCAACGGCGGCAACTTCGGCGGCATCGGCGTCTTCATTTACCAACTGAAAGACGGGCAGGTGATCGTGCAGCCTATCGAAGGGCTGCCTGCGGCGCGCGCCGGCATGCATGCCGACGAAGTCGTCCAGAACATCAACGGTCAGCCGGTGCACGGCATGGCACTCGATAAAGTGGAGCGCCTGATTCGCGGGCCGCAAGGCACGGTCGTCACGCTCACCACGCATCCGTACAAGAAGACGGCCGAACGCGAATACCGCATTACGCGTGAGATCATTCACGTGCCCACGGTTCACGCGAAAGTTGAGGACGGATACGATTACATCCGCCTCTCGGACTTCGGCGAAACGTCGGCCGCGGAAGTGCGCAAAGCCCTGATCGACGGCAAGGCGCACGGAGCCAAGGCGACGATTCTCGATCTGCGCAACAACGGCGGCGGCTTGCTCAATGCCGCAGTCGATATTTCGAGCCTCTTCATTCAAAAGGGCGCGATCGTCACCGAGATCGATCGCTACGGCAACCGCGACACGCAGTACGCAACGGGTAACGTGCTGCACGGCGTCACGCCGCTGGTCGTGCTCGTGAACGGGTACACGGCAAGCGCTTCGGAGATCACCTCGGGCGCACTCCAGGATTACAAGCTCGCCACCCTGATCGGCACGAAGACCTTCGGCAAGGGCGTCGTGCAGGGCATTTTCTCGATGCCCAACGGCGGCGCGCTCAAGATCACGACGCAGCGTTACGTCACGCCGAACGGCCGCGATATCCAGCACAAGGGCATCCAGCCCGACATCGTTATCCCCCAAAGTCTTGATTTGTCGTACGTCGACACACCCAAAGACAAACAACTTGCCGCCGCCAAGGCATATTTGAAGCGTCTGACACGTTAGTAGGATTATGAAGCGAATTACCGCTCTCGCCGCTGCCGCCGCTCTGCTGCTCGCAGCCGCCCAAACTCCCGCCGCCGGATCGGCGGCGGCCGCCGCCATAAGCATCTCCCCGCTCGATGCGACGGAGATTCAGTTTAGCTACGACAAACTGCGTTCGGACTTCTACCAGAAGACCGATCCGCAGTCGATCGTCGAGGGTGCGCGCGTGGAAATGCAGCACGCGTTGCAGACCGCCGGCGTCAAGGGCACGCTGCCGCCGATCTTTGCGAACGAGAACGTCTCGCGCACGGCGCACGCGGTCGGTCACGAGGTCGACGTCGCCGCGCGCCTTGCAAAGGGCAAGCTGAGCTCGCACACGCTCGCCTACGCAGCGATCTCCGGCATGATGAGCTCCGTGCACGACAAGTACACGGTTTTTCTTTCGCCGAAGGAGTACGCAGCGCTCAATCAAGGCTTGGACGGCGGATCGTTCGCCGGCACCGGCATCGTGATTCAAGCGGATCCGCAAACGAAGTTCATCGACGTGAGCAACGTCGTGCCGGACGGCCCGGCGGATAAGGCCGGCATTCAGCAAGACGACGTCATTACCGCGATCGACGGAGCGTCGACCAAGGGACTCACGCTCGAGCAAGCCTCGTCGAAGCTGCGCGGCAAGGCCGGCACGCAAGTGCAGCTGACGATCGAACGCGACGGGAAGGTGCTCGAGTCGCCTATCGCGATCGTGCGGGCGGAGATACACCAGCTCTCGGTATACGAAAAAATGCTCCCCGGGAAGATTGGCTACGTCGAACTGACGGTGTTCGGACGCGACACGGGCGACGAACTCACGCGGGCGCTCGATCGCTTGCAGCAGCGAGGCGCGCGCGCGATGGTCATGGATCTGCGCGACAACGGCGGCGGCTATTTGGAAGCCGCGCTCGACGTGAGTTCGAAATTCATCGCGTCGGGCCCGATCGTCTCCGTAGAATCGCGCGCGTCGAACGTGACCACCTATGAAGCGGAGAACACGGCGATCGCACCGCTTCCCCTTGCGGTGCTGGTGAACGGCCATACCGCATCGGCATCGGAGATCACCTCCGGCGCGATTCAAGACAGCGGCGTCGGTACGATCATCGGAACGCGCACCTTCGGTAAGGGCGTCGTGCAAGAGATTCTGCCGCTTCCCGACGGCAGCGCGATCAAGATCACCGATGCCCGTTACCTCACGCCGCACAACCGCGACATCAATCATCTAGGCATCGCGCCGGACATCACCGTGGACGAGAACAAAGGCGCGCGCTACGGCGATCCCACCCACGACATGCAGCTCGCCCGGGCGCTGCAGTTCCTCACCGACAAAATCGCGCACAGCGGCGATACGGGCACGCAAGGCGGCGGCCGCTAGCGCGCTTTCGGCCTCATAGGCCAAAGGTCTGAAGTTCGACCGGCGTCCGTTCCGAATAACCGCTGTTATGGAACGGACGGCCGGCCGGCGCGATAGCGAACTCGTGCGGCAAACCGCCGAGTTGCTTTCGATCGGAGGACCGCTGGCCGACCTGTTCGAGCACTTCTGCGTGCTGCTCGCGCAGTTCGTCGATGCCTCCGTCGTTTTTATCGCGCTCGACTCCGGAGGCGGCGCGCATATCGAGTTCGCATTCGATCACGGTGTGACGGCGCGCGAGGCGCACGTACCGATTCGTTCCGAATCGCAAACGTTTCGCGTCATGCACTCCGGCGAGTCGCTGCTTATGCGTGGACACGGCGATCTTCCCGCGCAGCGCATTCCGCTGCAGATTCCCGGCGCATCCGTCGAAGACACCGCGAGCGCCGTCTTCGTTCCGCTTCGTTTCGGATCGCGTCCGATAGGCGTACTCTCGGTGCAAAGCGAGCGGCCCGACGCATACGACGAACACGATCTGCAGCTGCTCGAAACCTGCGCGCTCTACGTGGCGGTGCGCGTCCAAGCCGAGTTCATGCGATCCGAAAAAGATCGCGCCGTCGCGGCGGCTACCGTCGATCCCGTAACCGGCATCGCGACGCGCCGCGTCTTCGAAGAGCGGCTCAACCACGAATGGCAGCGCGCGCGGCGCACCGGCGGATCGGTCGGCGTCATCTTGCTCGACATCGATCGCTTCAAAGCCTTTAACGACACGTACGGCCACATTGCGGGAGATGCGTGTTTGGCGCAAGTCGCGCAAGCGGCGCGCGCGTGCGTTTCACGCAGCACGGATCTGTTTGCCCGGTACGGCGGCGAAGAGTTCGCGGCGATTCTGCGCGACGTTCCACCCGCCACGGCGCTCGGTATCGCCGAACGTATGCGCAAAGCCATCGGCGCGCTGCAAATTCCGCACGCGCAAAATCCCGAAGGCGTCGTTACGGCAAGTTTCGGCGTTGCGGGCACGCCGCCGGCCTCCGATGACGTACGCCCCCTGCTGCGGCGGGCCGATCGCGCGCTCTACTCGGCAAAGATGGCCGGACGCAATCGCGCGGTACTCGAGACGCCGCAGCACGTCGACGACATCCCGCACCTCGACGGTAACCTTCCGGCGTTTTCGGCCAAGACCATCGGCCGCACGATGGAACACGACGCGCTCGTGCGCAGCCTTGCAATTTCGCGTCTGACGACGGTGGTCGGACCCGGCGGAGTCGGAAAAACGCACTGCGCGCTCGCCGTCGCGCACCAATTGGCGCATGCGTACGTGCACGGCGCCTGGTTCTTCGATCTCAGTCTCGTCCGCGATGCCGACGAATTGGACGGCGCTCTGCTCGCGGCGCTCGATCGCCATAAAGCCGGCCATCGCAATCCGCGCGACACGGCGCTGCACTATTTTTCGAACAAGCACTGTTTGATTGTGTTCGACAACTGCGAGCAAGTCGCGGACGCCGTGGGCGATTTGTGCGCGGCGCTGCTCGAGCGAGCGCCGCGGGCGACGATTCTTGCAACCAGCCGCGAAACGCTCAAAGTCAAGCAAGAACGCGTATTTCATCTCACCCCGCTCACACGCGAAGATGCGGAAGCGCTTTTCTGCACGCGCGCGGCCTCGGCGTTTCCGGGCGTGCTTTTCGACGCGCAGGAACGCGAGCAGATTCGCGAAGTCTGCCGCCAGCTCGACGATATTCCGCTTGCCATCGAACTCGCCGCTCCGCGCGTAAAAACGCTCTCCCCCGCGGAGCTTGCCGCCGCGCTGCGCGACCGGTTCGACGTGCTCGTGAACTCGCGGCGCCGCGTGCCCGAACGGCACCGCACGCTCGAAGCGACGATTGCCTGGAGTTACGCGCTGCTTGAGGAGCGCGCGCAGCGTCTGTTCGAGCGGCTGAGCATTTTCGGACGCACCTTCGATTCCGACGCGGCGCGCGATATCTGCGGCTTTTCGCCGCTGCGTCCGGGCGAAGCGGCGGCGGCGTTCGATGAAATCGTCGACAAACATTTGGCCGCAGTCGTGCAGATGAACGATGAAGAGCGTTACCTGCTGCTCGAGTCGACGCGCGCATTCGCCGCGCAGCGTCTGCGCGAGCGGGGGGAAGAGCAGTTGATGCACGCGCGCCATGCGGAGTATTATCTCGCCTTCGCCCGGCGCGTGGGCAAACAGATTCACCGCGACGGTGCCGATCGCGCGCTCGAAGCGGGCGCCCGCGAATGGGCGGAGTTTCGCGTCGCGCTCGAACGCAGTTTTACAGATGAAACCCAGCTCGGCACGGCGTTCGCGCTCGTGCTTGCACTGCGCGGTTGGTGGGCGGAATCGGGACGCACGCGTGAAGCGCGCGCGTGGATCGAGCGCGCGCTCGGGGGCGCGCAAAGCGGCGATCCGCGCCGCTCGGATTTGCTGTACGCCGCGGCGCTCGCAGCGCATAGCGACAGCGATTTTCACGCACTGCGCGAGTATGCGAGCGAACTGCTCGCGCTCGAAGAGCACACCGAAGATCGCGTCAAACTCGGGCGCGCGTGCAACGCGCTGGGCAACGCCGAGAAGCATTTGGGCAACGCAAAGGCGGCCGAACAGTGGTACACGTCGGCGCTCGCACATCACCGCGCCGCCGGCGATCGGCGCGGCGTCGGCGTCGTGCTCATGAACCTGGGCGCCGCGGCGGCCGATCTGCATCTCGAATTTGAAGCCGCGCGCGCCTATTTTTTGGAAGCGCTGCAGATCTTCCGCGAACTCGGACTCTCGGTGAACGTGGGCATCGTCCTTGCGAATCTGGGCGAAATCGCCGGACATTCGGGCGACTACGAGAGCGCCATATCGTACGCTGCCGAAAGTTTGGGGATCTTCGAGCGCCTGCGCAACGCCGGTGCGCAGGCCTGGCAACTGGTGAGCATCGCGCACTACCGGCTCGAGCGGCACGAATGGGAGCGTGCAACCTCCGCATTGCGCGGCGCGCACGCGCTGCTGCAAGAGCATCCGCACCGCGAATACGCGGCGATGCTGCTCGAGGTGGGCTTATATCTCGCGTGCGATCTGGAACGCCACGAATTGGCGGCGCGAATCGCCGGGTATCTGCACGGCTATCGCGAGCGTGAAGCCGTTCCGCGTTTGCCGAGCGCGCAGCGCCTGTACGAACGCCGCGTGCATCGTTCGCGGACGAGATTGGGTTCGGCGGCGTTTGAAGCGGCGTATGCATCCGGCACGTCGTCCGCACCGGATGCACTCATCGCCGAAGTCGTGCGGCCCTAGCCGCTAACTCGTCTTTTTCTTGCGCGACGTCGTTTTTGCCGCACTCGTTTTGCGAGTTGCGCGCGTTTTTTTCACCGCGGGCTCCGCGGCGCTCTGATCGCCGGAGACCTTACGCGCGCGCGTCGTGCGTTTGACCGGAACCTCGCCCGGCGCCTGCGCCTGCGCGGGTTTCTTGCGAGTGCGCTTGGGTTTTTCCGGCGCGGCAGCTTCCGCGGTCTGCGCGGCCGCCTTCGTCCGTCGCGTGCGTGCGGGTTTCTCCGGCTCGGGCGCCGGCAGCGCCGCCGTATGCGAGGCCGCGAGCTCGCCGCCCCTGCCGGCCGGAGCTTCGGCCGCTGCGGTGCGGCGCCGGCGAGCCGGCTTGGTCGGCTTGGCGTGTTCCTCGGGAGCGCGCAGATGCGGCGGAGGCGCCTCGACCGCGGGTGGCTGCGCCTTGCGGTTCCACGGCGCGATGGCCCGCACGGGCTCTCGCGGAGCGGTTTGACCGGTAGGCTCGGCGCTGCCGTCCGCACCGACGCGGAATATATGACGATCGGGCATGGCGGACGGCGCCGCGGGTCCCGTGCCTTCGATGCCGGCTCCATGCCGGCGACGACGGCGGCGACGACGCCGGCGACGGCCCCCTTCGCCCTCCGGGGCTCCCAAGGTCGCCGCAGGATGCTCGTCGGTCTCCACTTGCGCCTGCGCGCTTTCGGCAGGGATACCGGCCTGCGCCGCCTGCACGAACTCCTCACCCCGGCCTCCGCGTCCGCGTCCGCGGCGGCGACGGCGCCGGCGATGACGGCCTTCACCTTCGTGCACCTCGCCCTCGGCGATGACGATCGCCTCAGGCGCGCGCTCGCCCTTCTCTTCCGCGGCGGCGGCTTTGTCTTCGCGTTCCTCTTCCTCGGTAACGGTGGTGATCCCGATCGGCGGACGCGACGTGCCGTACTTGGCCGCTTCTTCCGCGAGTTCGCGCAGCTGTTGCGTCTGCTCGGCCGACGTGAGTTCGCCCTTGCCGCGGCCGCGCCGGCGCCGGCGCTTCTTTTCGCCCGGAGCGGCAGCCGTGAGTTCGGCAAGTGCGAAGTCTTGCTCGACGTCGATCAGTTTGATGCGCGCCGTTTGTCCCGCCATGTTCGCGGCGTTTTCGACCTCGATGATGCGGCCTCCGATCACCGTTGCGGCGGAGGTTGCATTCGGTAAGCGGCCCGGCAGAAGTTCCACTTCATGTTCGTCGCCGACGCGCAGCGCGCCGTCGGGTTTGATCTCCGCGACGTCGCGAACGCGAATCTTCTCGGGATGCAGCATCGGATCGACGCGTACGTGGATGGGCACCGCGAGCTGCTCGGCGAGATGCGTGCATTCGTCCTCGTACCAGAACTCGAGCTGCGCCGCCACCGTGGGCGCGGATTCCACGAGCACCGCTTTGCCGTCCGAGCGCTGATGCGCGCGAATCTTACGCAGCGTCTCGATCGCAACGGATTGCGCCGACATGACGGTTCCCAGGCCCGAGCACGTCGGGCACGATCCCCGCAGCTGCGAAGAGAGATCCTTGCCGACGCGCTTGCGCGTGAATTCCAGCAAGCCCAAGTTGCTGAACGACTGGATCGTCGAACGCGTGCGGTCGCGCCGCAGTCCCCCCTCGAGCGTTGCGATGACTTTGTTGCGCGACGCCTCCGTGTTCATGTCGATGAAATCGCAGACGATGATGCCGCCGATGTCGCGCAGCCGCACTTGACGCGCAATCTCCGCGGCGGCTTCGACGTTCGTCTTGACGATCGTGTCTTCCAGATTCTTGCCGCCGGTGAACTTACCCGAATTGACGTCGATGACGGTCAGCGCTTCCGTGGTTTCGATGACGATCGATCCGCCCGACGGCAGATTGATCTTCGGCTTCATCAGTTTCTGGAGTTCGTCGTCGACCTTGAAGTCTTTGAAGAGCGAGCGCCCGGAATTATAGTGCTCGACGCGATCGAGATACTGCGGTCCGAGCAATTGCAGGAACGTGCAGACCTTTCGGTACTCTTCCTCGTTGTCGATAAGGACGCGATCGACGTCCGCGGTGATGAAATCGCGTGCCGCTTTATAGACCAAGTTCATGTCTTTGTGCAGCAGCGAGGGTGACGGCGCGCGCTTGTACGATTCCAGAATCCCGTGCCACATGCGAATGAGCACGCCCAGGTCGGCGATGAGTTCCGCTTCGCTGACTCCCGCTGCGGCCGTACGTACGACCGTCGCCATGCCTTCGGGGCGGATGCGCTTCATCACGGCTTTGAGGCGGTTGCGTTCGTCGGCCGATTCGATCTTGCGCGAGACGCCGCTGTACTTGCCGGTCGGCATGAGGATGAGATAGCGGCCGGGCAGCGAGATGTTCGTGCTGATGCGCGCGCCCTTGAGCCCGCGCGGTTCTTTGACGATCTGCACGAGCACGTCGTCGCCGCGGTTGACCTTCTCGCTGATGGTCCAGCCGGACCGGCCCTGCGTAATCTCGACGTCGCCGATGTTCAGCGGCGTCTTGTTGATGTCGTCGACGTACAGGAACGCATTGCGCCCCAGGCCGATGTCGACGAAACTGGCGCCCATGCCGGGCAGAACGTTTTGAACTTTTCCTTTGTAGATCGAGCCGATGACTTTCTCTTCGCGCTCGATGTAGAGTTCGGCGAGGACGTTGTCCTCAAGTATGGCGACCCGATTTTCCCACGGGTCGCTCGAGATTAAGATCTCGGTTGACAATAGGTACCTAGCCTTTGCAGCCCTGGCGCCAAAGCTCGCCGGCGGCGCTCGCATCCAATCGCGTGTCCATGCGATTTCCTGCGGCAGCCGCGCTCGACGGGTACGCTAGCGAGCCCCGACGCTGCGGGTAAAAATTTTCCATGTGACCCTCGCCGCCGGCCATAGCTACGAGGCCGCGTCCGGGTCAAGCCGTGCTGTTCCCGGCGTGCGGGGGCCGGACCTGCCCTTGGCGCGCGCCGGCAGCCGGCGCAGTGCGCAGCCGCGATGCATCGTGTGCGCTCCGGTTCGATCGCTGACCAATTCGTACTTTAGGAGCGGCCGCTCACGGCATCCTAGTACGCGGGCGGAGCGTAGACGTTGAACGTAAGCGCCGGATACTGGGTGCGGTTACAGAAGCGATGTGCGACGTTGCGCCGCACGATGGTTGAATCGCCGGCGCGCAGGGTGAACGAACGTTCGCCGATCTCGGCGTACAGCTCGCCCTCGATGACGTAGAGCACTTGCTCGCTCTGCGGGTGCTCGTTCTTCTTGCGCCCGCTTTCTTCACCCGGGCCGATCGACATCACGGCGGTTTGCGAGAGTTCGCCCGTTTGCAGCACCGCGAACCAGGATTCGGATTTGCGCGCATTCAGAACGCTCATAGTGCTGCTACGTATTCCCACGTTTTATTAAGCGATAGATTTCCCGTTCTTTGGTGCGGCTGCCGATCTCGACGTTCAGCGTTTGCAAGCCGGCGCAGCGCCGGATCGGCTCGAAATCGCGGACGTTCAAGTGCGGCATGGCCGTAATACGCAAGCGGCGCAGCGCCGGTGCGTCCGCAATGGGCTGCAGATCGGAAATATGCGCGAGTGCATGCAGATGGAGATCTTCGAGGCTCGCGAAGCGGCTCGGCGGCGGAAGCTCGTACGCGTCGAGCGCGCGCAGTTCGAGGCGCCGCAAATGCGGCAGCGCGTCGATCGCGCGCACGTCGTAGCGGCCGTGCGCGAGCACGAGCGTCTGCAGCGACCGAGCCGACTGCAAGGCGTGAAAATCTAGCGGTTCCGTGCTTTCGAGCAGCAGGCTCTCCAGCGCCGGCAGCTGCAACACCGCCTCGAGCGAGCCGCGCGTTCCGTGAAGTTGCAACCTTTGTAAGTTGGTGAGCGCATCGAGAAACTGCAGGTTTATCCGCATGCGCCCCAGACGCAGCGTCCGCAGCGATTGCATGTCGCGCAGCGCTCCGGCGTGCTGCACGTCTTGGACCTCGAGGATCAATTCCCGCAGTAAAGTGAATCGTGCGAGTTGCGAGGCGTCGAAACCGTGGCGAAACCCGTGCACGCGCAGCGCAGTCTGCGGATTTGCGTCGACGAACGCTGCGAGGCGATCGAGATCCGCCGCGGCGAGCGGCGTGCTGAACTGCACGCGTCCGCCGTTCGCGGCGGCCCGCAGCCGCTGCGGCTCGAGCGGCGAGCGTACTTCGAGGACGCTGTGCGCGCTCGCCACGGTTTCACCGGCGATTCGCGCGCGCAAAAAACGTTCGACGTCTTCGGCTTCGGCAAAGCGCGCATCGGGCAGGCTCGACGCGTTCTGCGCGTCGATGAGGCGGCGCTCCACGATTTGAAGCGTCTGCGGATCGTAGCGGACCTGCGTCCAGGTATCGCCGAACGCGCCGCGCGAGGCGAAAAACGGAAGCGGCCACGCCTGCGGATCGAAGGCGAGCGAGGTTGCAACCACGTCCCAGCGCGCCTCCTCGAGCGGCGCCCCGCCGAAGAGCAGCGCGGCAATTGCGTCCTGCCAACGCAGCCCCCGCAATTCGTCGTGCGCCGGTTCGTGCGAGGACGGAACGGCGAAAAAGTAGCCGAACAGGCGCGAGCGGCACATGCGCGCAATGATGCCCAGCGCGTCGGAGCCGCCGCCGAGCGGCACCCGCAGCCAGTCGCCTTGCTTATACCTGCGTTTCATCGATGAAGAACAGTTTTCGACGCACGACCTCCGGACGCCGCAGCGGACAGCGATTCGACGCGCAGCACGGCGTCGTGACCGAAGCGCTGCTCTTTCTGGGCGAACTCGATCCGCAAGCCATCGGCGATGCGATGGAAGATGCGACGCACTACGAGCCCACGCC
>DATEHZ010000110.1:0-15842 GCA_035279385.1 Vulcanimicrobiaceae bacterium
AAACGATGCCGCCGGAAGAGATCCTCCGGCGGCATCGAGACACGCGGGTGTGAGGCTACATGCGGCCCGCGGGGATGACCGCCTGCGAATGCAGCGTGCGCTGGACGTCGTCATCGAGTGAGGCGAAATGCGCCTTCGTGATGAGGTCCAGGTTGTTCGTACCCAGCGACGTCCGGAGTTGCGCATCCAGGGCCTTGAGTTCGTAACGCGCCAGCGCTTGCGCATCCTGCGGAATCGCGGGCGAGGATTGCGCGGCCAGTTGCGAGAGAATCGAGGCATAGTTTCGCTGCAGATTGCGGCGCACCAGCGGGATGTTTCCGCCTTTGGGGTGTGAGACGTCGCCGTAGACCGCCGACTGCATCCACGTGAACAAATCGGTGATGTCCATGGTCTTGCCCGTGCCGTATTTATACTGCATGTCGTCCAAACGCTGAAGCGTGACCGGTGCGAACATGCGCGCCATCGTCAGCATCTGATAGCGCGCCGCGATCTGCTCGACGGCGATGTCATGACGCGCCGAGAAGTTGCCGTTCCAATCGTCGTAGCGGTACTGCGTCACCGATTGACGCAGCAGCGCCGGCGAGAAGTTCCACGCATCCGCCGAGAACAGATTCGTCTCGAGCACGCCGAACGCGCGCCGCTGCACGCTCTTGGGAATCGCCGAGAGCGGCATCGCCGCGTGCGGATCTCCCCGTTTTGCGCGAGAGACATATTCGCCGCCGATGTACCGGCCGACGATCTGCGCGCAGCGCCCTTCCTGTCCGACGAGCGAGCCGAACGCCTGACGCAGGTCGTCGAACGAGCCCTGCGCACGCGGGAAGCGGCGATCGACCTTCGAGATCAGCGTATGGCCGTATTTCATCTGCGTCTGGCACCAGCCGATGTTATCGCTGCTCAGGTCCCACTGCTGATTGCGCGGATCGACGGCGGCTCCGGTGAACCAGTCCGTGTCTTCATCCGACGACCACGTGAAGCGCGGATCGCTCCACTGCGAGGCCCAGCGGCTCAGAATCGAACGCTCCTGATCGGGCGATTTGGCTCCGGGAATGCGCGCGTAGCCCCAATGAATCACGTAATAGTCGTACGGTCCGAGTACCGTCTGAAAATACTCGCCCTGACCTTTGCCTTTCGGCCAGATGTTCAGCGGCGCGTATTCCATCACGGACGTCGCCGTGCCGTAGCGCTGCGTGAAGGACGGGCTGCGCAACTGTGCGGCGGTGTAGGCTTCCGATCCGATGTAGTTGTGCCGCAAGCCGAAGTCGTGTCCCGATTCGTGCAGCACGATCGATTCCAGGAATTCGTTCGCGTACTTGTCCGGAACGTAGTACCCGTCTTGTCCGTTCGCGATCGAAAGAGCGGCCATGCCGTAGGAGAACTGCGCGCGCTCGCCCTGCAGATATTCGCTCGCCATGCGCGCTTTGAGCGAGCGCGCATCCGCAATCGCCGCTACGCGCACGGGGTAGTCGAACTTGCCGTAGCGCATCAAATCGCTGTCGATGACGACGCCGCTCTTGATCATCTCGCCGGTGTACGGATTATAGAGCAGCTGCGCTTCGGCGAATCCGCCTTGTTCCTCGGTGAGCCAGCGGATGACGTTGTAGCGGATGTCGTCCGGATCGAAGTTCGGATCGCTAGGTTGATCCTGTACTTGAACGGCTCCGGAAATGCCGAGCGGCAAGAACGCTTTGTTCCACGTCAGCAGCGCCTTACGAATCGCGGGACGGTAGCGAACCGGAATCGTGTTGCTCAGATAATAGACGATGGGCGCTTTCGCGGGCGAAACGCGTTTGCTCGGATCCGAGGGGTGCACGTTCCAGCGGACGATGTAGTTCGCGTCCTTGTTGAACGTGTTGTCGCTGCTGAAGTCGGCGTGCGCGTTGACGAAATAGCCGACGCGATCGTCGTAGTAGCGGGGCATGTAGCCGTCGTCTTTGGGAAGCGCCGCAATGTTGTATTGCAGCTGAATCTGAATGTTGCGGCCGTCCGGAACCGCGTCGATGAACTGGGGGTTCATCGTGCTGAACGTTTGGTTCGCCACGATGACGGCGTTGTCCGGAAACGACTTCGTGGTTCCGAAGTACGTCTGCTGCGAATCCAGACGGTAACTGCCCATCGGATTGAGGGTATGCCCGCCGTTGAGGTCGGTGAGCACGTCGGCGACGTCCGTGATGTCGGCCAGCAGCGGCGATGCGTCGAATACCACGTCGCCCGTGGCGTCATCGACGGAAAGCACTTTCGCAACGCCGGCAACCGTGCTCGCCGTTCCCGCCTCGACGGCGTTCGCTTCAGGCGAATTGGGCGCGGCCAAGAAGCGCGTCGTCGGGAAAAGCATCGCGACGCGGTTGTCTTGCTTGACGAAGCGCAGAATGCGGCAATTCTGCAGATCGGTGATGCCGGAGAAAATGCCGCCGCTGCCGATGCCGTTCACCGGCACGCCGAGTTCGACGAAATCCGTATCGAACTGATCGGGTCGCAGCTCGATGGCGACGTTGCCCTCTTTGCGCCAGATCGTGAACAGACCGTGCTGCGCGGTCGCGCCGTCGGTAAACTTGGCATACGGCATGAGACCGCTGCTTGCGGAGGCCGCGGGAACTTTGGCTGCGCCTGCGGCAGGCGACGCCTGCGGCGCGGGTTGCGCGAGAGCGGCGGCCGCCGGAAGAGCACATGCGGCAAGCGCGCTTACGAATAAAGCGAGTCGTTTCAAGACGCTGACACCCCATCGGTGAAAAAGGTCGGGAGTTCTTCGACTCGGGGACGCAGAATCCCAGGGCCCGTATGAAGCGGCTTTTTTTGCGTGCGGCCGATCGGCTTCAACGCGCGATCGCCCGTTCGCCGGGACTCGTGCGCGTCGCCGTGCTCGTCCGCAATCAGTGCCGCTGCGTCATCAAATATCGCCTTGCCGAAAGCCCCGACGTGAGCGAAACCGGCGAAGTGTGGCTTCGCAGCGCCATCGCGCCGCACGCGGACTACGTTGTGGACGTCGGCGCAAACGTCGGCGAATGGCTTGCCGGAATTTCGGCACAGAAAGACGGTCCCGATTTTCACGCAGCCGCGTACGAGCCGTCGGTAAGTGCGTTTGCCAAGCTCGGCGAGCGCTTCGGCGGCGACGGCCGGGTGATTCTGAAGAACTGCGCAGCCGGAGACCGCTTGGGCGAGGTCGAGTTCTTCGAAGAACACGCCGCGGGAAAAGGCAGTTCGATCGTTTCGGACTTCGTTTCCGCGCCCGGATTCAAGCATCGGGTGCCGATGGTCACGCTTGACGGCGAGATCGCGGCGCTGGGCTGGGAGCGCCTCGATTTTTTGAAGATCGACGCCGAAGGCTACGACATGCGGGTGATGGCCGGTGCGAGGCAGTTGTTCGAACAGCAGCGCATAGGTGCCGTGCAGTTCGAGTACAATCGCGCCTGGCAGCTCGCCGGCGACACGCTCTATTCGGCGATGCAGTTCCTGCGCGGCTTCGGCTACGACGTGTACGTGCTCAAACGCGACGGGCTGTACTCGCTGAATTATGCGCTGTACGAAGAATACTTCGAGTACTCGAATTTCGTCGCTCTCGGACCGCGCTTCGCCGGCGTCAAAACACAAGCGTACCGCGGTACGATCTAAACTAGCGTTCGTACACCCAGCGCATGATGCCGCCGGCAAGCATGCGATGCTCGAGCGGATGCAGCCGCTCCATGATCGTCTCGACCGATTCGCCCGGCACGAGCGCGAGCGGCTTGCGAACGAGCAGCGGGCCGCGATCCGCTTCGAGCGTCACGAGGTGCGAGGACGCGCCGACCCACCCGCTTCCCCATGCGAGTGCATCCTCAACCGCGCGCGCACCGCGAAACGCCGGTGCGATCGAGCCGTCGGGAAAGGCAACGTCGTCTTTCTTCTGATCGAGCGGCAAGAACGCCGGATGAATGTTGATCATCTCCGGGAACTGCGTTACGAATTCGGTCGAAAGCACGTGCATCCAGCCGAGCAGCAAGAGCAGATCGGGCTGCTCGCGGTGCACGAGTTCGAAGAGCGACCGATCGTACTGCTCGCGCGACTGCGCTTTGCGATCCCACACGAGCGCAACCGCGGGAACGCCGGCATTGCGCGCGCGTTCCAGCGCGTACGCACCGCTCTTGTTGCTCGCGAGAAGCGTCAGTTCGAGGGGCAGCGATCCGGCGGCGACGCCGTCGATCACGGACTGAAAGTTCGTTCCGTTTCCCGACGCAAGAACGAGCGTGCGGTAGCGCCGCGCGCGCCATTGCGCTTTATCGAAGCGTTCCGCAACCTGCGCGCCCGACTGCGTGACGTAATACTCGACCAGCTTCTCGTGCCCGACTGCGGGAATGAGCGCCCGTGCATATCCCGCTTCACGCAGCGAGGCGAGCGCCGCAACCAGCAGGTGCGGCCCGATTGCGTTCCCGCGGTACTCCGGCGCAACGCCGAACGGGCCGAAGATGCCGACGCCCTCCTGCGCACCCAAACCGCGCAGCCACGAAAAACGTAAACCGCGCGGATCGTAGGTCGCAAACCCCGCGAAACGATCGCCGCGTTTGGCGAGGACGCTCTTGCCCGCAAACGCTTCCGAGCTCCACGTTCCGCCGAAGACCTCGTCGATCCACGCATGATAGGTGTCGGTTCCCGGAGCGACGCGCTCCGCGGAAAAACCCGCAGCCTCTATGCCGCGCAGCGCGCGCGCAAGCGACTCGCCCTCGAACTGCCCGCTGCGCAGGTCGACGAGCAGGTTCACCATCTCGTTCATCCGTCTTACGCTGCTGATCGAGCGGGATGAACGACGACCTGCGGTTCGTTCTCACCGCGTTTTTCGATCCACCCGATCACTCTCGCACCGGGCGCCGCCTGCACGGCTTTGGGCGCGTCCGCGAGCGGCACGACGAGCGTGTAGCCGACGCCCATGTTGAACGTGCGGTATTTTTCTTCGTGCGTGAGGCCGCCGCGTCTGCACAGCTCCGCGAAGAGCGGCGGAATCTCCCAGCGCGACTGTTCGAACACCGCGCGCACGCCGGGCGGCAGCGTCCGCGGCACGTTTTCCAGCAACCCGCCGCCGGTGATGTGCGCCATCACTTTTACCTTTGCGACTTGCTGAATCGCGCGGACTTCCTTGTAGTATGACGGGTGCGAGGCGAGCAGCGCGTCGCCGAAGGTCGTGCCCTCGAATGCGGCGCCGTATTCTTCTTCCGAAATCAGCTTGCGCGCGAGCGTATAGCCGTTCGTGTGCAGGCCGATCGAGGGCAGCCCGATGACGGCGTCGCCCGCCTCGACGCTCTTCGGATTGGGCACGTCTTTCGTATCGACGATACCGACTATCGTTCCGGCAAGATCGAAATCGCCGGGCGCGTAGAGCCCGGGCATCTCGGCCGTTTCGCCGCCCAGCAGCGCGCAGTTGTTCGCGCGGCACGCTTCGAAGCAGCCGCGCACGACGTCCGCGGCGACCGCCGGATCGAGTTTGCCGACGGCAAGATAATCCAAGAAGAACAGCGGCGTCGCGTTGACGACCAAAATATCGTTGACGCAGTGGTTCACCAAGTCGGCGCCGACCGAATCGTACCGCCGCATCCGCGCGGCGATGAGGATTTTCGTTCCGACTCCGTCGGCGGAGGCAACCAGCGCCCGGCCGTCCTCGCCCGGCACGCGGAAGAGCCCGCCGAAGCCGCCGATGGCGTCGAGCTGCAGCGGGTGGCGCCACGTTTGGGTGACGTCCTTGTAGCGTGCCACCGCCTCGTTGCCGGCGGCGATATCCACCCCGGCGGCCGCATAAGCGTCCTTAGACAACGGGGCCTCCCTCCGGCCGCGAAGGGCCGGGTAGCGCGGGGCCATAAAAGATTGGGTCTGCCATCACGGCCCTACGTTTCACCCTATCGAAAGGTTGACCATGCAAGTTCGTATCGTTCCCGATGCGCCCGCGGCGGGCGGCGTCGGAGCGCTGGTAGTCCCTGTGTTCTCGGGCGCGCCGCTGGAAGGCGTAGCCAAAAGCGTCGACGCCGAATTGAACGGCGCCATCGCCGAGGTGATGTCCTCGGGCGAGATCAAAGGCAAACTCTGCGAACTGAGTTTGGTCCACGCGCACGGCAAGGCGTACAAACGCGTTCTGCTCCTCGGTCTGGGCGAAGCCGGTAAGTTCGAGCCGTGGATGCTCGCGCGCTACGGCGGCGCCGCCGTTCGTTACCTCGGACGCAAGAACGTGCGCGACGTGGCGTTTGCGCTCCCGGCGCAAATCCAAGGCCGCGAAACGGCGGCCGCCTCGTTTTTGATCGAGGGCGCAACGGCCGGCGCGTTCGATACTTCTCTCTATCAAAAAGATCCGGAGAAACGCAGCGGCGCCGACAACGTTACGCTGCTGGCTGCAGGCTTCGATGAGGCGGCATTGCGCAAAGGCGTGGAACGCGGACAGATTCTCGGCGATGCCGTCAACTTCGCGCGGCGTCTGGCAATTACGCCTGCGAACGACATGACGCCGACGCATCTTGCCGACGAAGCGGCGAAGGCGGCCAAGGCCGCCGGACTCGACATCGACGTGCTGGACGAAGATCGCTGCCGCAAGGAGGGCATGGGTTCGTTCCTTTCCGTCGCGCAGGGCAGCGCGCAGCCGCCCAAATTCATCGTGCTCACCTACAAAGGCGATCCGGGCAGCAAAGAGACGCTGGCGCTCGTCGGCAAAGGCATCACGTTCGACACCGGCGGCATTTCGATCAAGCCGGCGGAACGTATGGAAGAAATGAAGTACGACATGTCCGGCGGCGCGGGCGTCATTGCTGCGATGAGCGCGATCGGCAGACTCAAACCCAAACTTAACGTCGTCGGAATCGTTCCCGCGACGGAAAACATGCCGGGCGGCAAAGCCACCAAGCCGGGCGACATCTTCACGGCGATGAACGGCAAGACGATCGAAGTGATCAACACCGATGCCGAAGGCCGCCTGATTCTCGCGGACGCGCTGTGCTACGCGAACAAACTCGGGGCGAACAAGATCGTCGACTGCGCGACGCTCACGGGCGCGTGCGTGATCGCGCTCGGACACGCCGCGAGCGCAGCCGTCAGCAACGACGACGATTTCGTGCAGCAGTTTCTCGCGGCGGCCAAACCCACCGGCGAGCGCTACTGGCAGATGCCGCTGTACGAGGACTACAGCAACCAGATGAAGAGCGACATCGCCGATCTCAAGAACACCGGCGGGCGTCCTGCGGGCACGCTCACCGCAGCGGCGTTCCTCAAAGCATTCGTGGGTGATACGCCGTGGGTGCATCTCGACGTCGCGGGCACCGCCTATCTCGACAACGAGTCCGCGTGGCAAGCGAAAGGCCCGACGGGCACGCCGGTGCGCGCCTTTATCGCACTGGTCGAACAGCTCTCGGGCGCGCCGGTCATCCACACCAACGGCGCGCGCGCGACCGCTACCGTTTAACCGGCACACGAACGCAACGAAAAGGCGGCGCACGAGCGCCGCCTTTTTCCTTGTCGAGACTTCACGGTGAGAGAAAGACGAGGCGCGTAAACGTGTCTGCGACCACCGCGTAATCTTCTTCCGAGAGCAGGCGGCTTTCGATGACGCTGCGGCGCGTGAACGACTGCACGATCATCGACAGCGCGATTGCGAGCCCGCGTACGTGCTCGGGCGGCTGGATATACGTGCGGCGCACGAGTTCCTCGATGTACTCGCCGAACGCTTTGATGCGCCGCGTATGACGCTCTTCGCGCACTTTTTCCGGTGAGAGCACGCTCCACGCACGGAACAACGCCGGCGGCGCGGAGGGGCGGCGAACTAAATCGACCGCAAGCGCGCGCAACCGTTTGCGCTCTTCTTGGGCGCTTGGAGCGATCGCTTTGAGCTCGGCTAGGCGCGCGTTCAGATCGTTCATTGCGCGCTGCGTGCAAAAAGCGACCAGTTCGTCGCGCGAGCGGAAATGGCGGTAAAACGTCGCGCTGCTCAGTTTGGCTTCCCGCGCGATCGCCGCAGGCGTCACCTCGTCGAGCGCCTTGCGTTCGACCAAGCGCAAGAACGCCGCGGCAAACGCATCGCGCCGCTCTTCGCGGCTCGAACGCTTGCTCGCTGCCGCCTCAACCTCGCTATCGGCGCGTCCCAGGTACGTCCAGCGGTTCTTCACCTTGCCGGTTTCCGGCTCGCGATAACTCTCGACGCTATAGCGGTAGCGGTGGCTGCCTATCGTCTTGATCACTTCGTAGGCCATTGTGGTAATATAGATACACACTAACTCACCGGTTTACCTACTACATTGCAATCAGTTCTCAAACCGTCGCGCGTCATGGTAAACGCTGCGACGGTCTCGCCTGCGGCGATTCTCGGCGTCGTGATGCTCGGAAATTTTCTGGGCCCGCTGTACTCAAGCACGGCGAACGTCATCATCCCGAATCTCATCGCATCGTTCGGCTCCGACGTCGACACGATGGAGTGGGTCGTTACCGGCTACATGCTCGGCTATTCGATCACCATGCCGCTCGCCGGCTGGCTCGCGGATACGCTGGGGCGGCGGCGGATGTTTCTCATCGGTCTGGTGATCTTTACCGGCTTCTCGGTCGCGGCGTCGATGGCGTGGAGCACCAGCAGTCTGATTGCATTTCGCATCTTACAAGCCGTCGGCGGCGGCATCGTTTCGCCGACGGGCATGGCGATCGTTACGGACGTCATTCCGCTCAAAGATCGCGGGAAAGCGTTCGGCTTGTGGGGCATGGGCATGATGCTCGCCCCGGCGTTCGGCCCCTGGATTAGCGGCCTGCTCGTCGACAACTTGGACGATTGGCGTCCCATCTTCTTATTGGGCGTCCCGTTCGGCATCGCGGGGCTGCTTGCGGCGATGCAGTATCTGCCCAAGTCGGAGGACCGGCCGCATCAGCATTCGGCCGCATTCGATCTCGCGGGCTTCTCACTGCTCAGCTCGTCGCTCACGGCGTTTCTCATTCCGCTCACGCAAGGCAATCGCGTCGGCTGGGACGATGCGTGGATTCGCGTTTCGCTCGTGCTCTCGGCAGTACTTTTCGCGCTCTTCATCGTGAACGAGCTGCGCGCGAAGGATCCCATGCTCGATCTCACGCTCTTCCGCGATCGCGTCTTTTCGATAGCCACGAGCCTGCGCTTCGTGCTCGGCATGGGCTACTATTTCTCGATCTTTCTGCTGCCGCTGTTCACGCAGGATATTCTGGGATGGGATGCCACGCAATCCGGCTTCATCCTCATGCCCGCGGGTTTGGCGATGGCATTGCTGATGCCCATCTCCGGCATTCTCGTCGACAAAATCGGTGCGCGCGTACTGATCTTCTCCGGTATGGTGCTCGCGACGTACGGCACGCTGCTCTTCGCCGGCATCGATACCGATTGGACGATGCAGCACCTGATCGTCGTGAACGTCATTCGCACGGCGGCTCTGGGTCTGCTCTTCACGCCGCTCACGACCGCTGCGCTCGTGAACGTGCCGAGGAATCGCACCGGCGCGGCCTCGGGCATTCTCAATACGATTTGGCAGGTCGGCGGGAGCTTGGGCATCGCCGTCGGACAGTCGTACCTCACCGCGCGCGCCGCCGCCCGGTACAGTGAGGTCGCGTCGAGCCTGGTGCCGGATCGCCCCGCAGTGGCGAGCTTCTACACGAAGCTGCAGGGGATGGCCGCCGCACACCACTGGCCGTCGAATACGGCGCACGCAATGCTCGCGCAGATCGCGCAAGGCATGGCCGTCGTGCGCGCGTACGACGACACGTTTCTGCTCGGCGCGCTGCTCATCGGCGCAAGCGCGCCGCTGGCGCTGTTTCTGCGCTATAAAGCGCGGCGTACCGGCTAGCAGCGCTGCGCCCGCGGGGGGTGTACGCCGCGGCGCAGAAGGCCCGAAGCGTGAGCACCGTTACACCTCCCGGACGGCCGGCCTCCGGCGCGGATGCACGCCCATACGTGCCTGAAAAGGGCACGTCGGTTCGCCGCGTCACCGCAGGCGCCATCAAACGCCGCAAGGGCAAGACGCTTTTCCCGGTCGTGACGGCCTACGACGCGCCGTTCGGAGAATTTGCCGAACAGGCGGGCATCGACGTGATCCTCGTCGGTGACAGTTTGGGAAACGTCGTCCTGGGCTACGACGAAACCACGCCGGTCACGATCGAAGACATGATCCATCACGCCGCCGCGGTATCCCGCGGAACTTCTCGCGCGCATCTCATGGTGGACATGCCGTTCGGTTCGTATCAGGTGAGCGACGAAGACGCGATTCGCAACGCGATTCGCCTGGTCAAAGAAGGCGGCGCGTGCTCGGTCAAGATGGAAGGCGGCACCGAAGTCTCACATCGCATCCGCGCGATTTACGGCGCCGGCATTCCGGTCGTGGGACACATCGGCGTCATGCCGCAGACCGCGAGCATGGGCCCGGGCTACAAGGTGCGCACGAACCGTCAGCGTCTGATCGCCGACGCAAAAGCCGTTGAAGAAGCCGGCGCGTACGCCATCGTGCTCGAGGTCATCGATCACGAAGTCGCAGGAGAGATCACGCAGATGCTCAGCATCCCGACGATCGGCATCGGCGCGGGGCCGCACTGCGACTCGCAAGTGCTCGTGCTCTACGACGTTCTGGGCATGTATCCCAACCCGCCGAGTTTCGTGAAGCAGTACGCGAACATCGGCACCGTCGCCACGCAGGCGCTGCGCGCGTTTGCGGACGACGTACGCGAAAAGAAATTTCCCTAAGGGTCGACTAAACCAAGACGCGAGGTTCGTGCGCGGCGGGAACGTTGGGGTAGACGCCGGTGAGGCAGCCCAAACACATTTCGTTCGCGGTGCGTCCGGTGGCTTCAACCAAACCTTCAAGGCTCAAGTAGCCGAGCGAGTCGGCGCCGATCTTCTGCCGGATCTCTTCGACCGTGTAATTCGCCGCGATCAGTTCGTCGTACGTGGCGAGGTCGACGCCGAGATAACACGGATGTTTGATCGGCGGCGAGGTCACACGTACGTGCACTTCCTTCGCTCCCGCGTCGCGCAGCAGCTGTACGATGCGCGGCGTAGTGGTCCCGCGCACGATCGAATCGTCGACGACGACGATGCGCCGGCCCGAGAGATTTTCGACGAGCGGATTGAACTTGAGCTGCACGCCTCTGCTGCGCATGCGCTGATCGGGACTGATGAACGTGCGCCCGATGTACCGGTTCTTGATCAGGCCTTCGACGTAGGGCAGATCCGCCTCGTCCGCATAGCCGATGCCGCCCGGCACGGCGGAGTCCGGAATCGCCATGACGACGTCCGCATCGACCGGATACTCTTGCGCGAGGCGGCGGCCCATGCGGTAGCGCGCCATGTAAATCGATTCGTCGCTCAGCTGCGAGTCCGGACGCGCAAAATAGATGTACTCGAACATGCACAGCGCCGGCGGCTCGCCCAAATCGACGCGTGCCGACTCGATGCCGTTCTGGTTGATGCGAACGATCTCGCCCGGCTCGAGTTCGCGTTCGTATGTTGCGCCGATGGTCGAGAGCGCACATGACTCCGATGCAACCACCCAGCCGTCGCCGTAGCGCCCCAGGCACAGCGGCCGCACACCCCACGGATCGCGGAAGGCGTACAACTCGTCCGCCGTGCCGAGCACGATGGAATACGCGCCGCGCGCACGATGCAGTACGTCCTTGATGCGCTCGAACATCGAACCGTCGGACTCGACGAGCACCTTGGCCATCACTTCGGAGTCCGAAGAGGCTTGCAGCGTCGTGCTGGGTGCAAGCGTCTCACGCAACTCGTCGGTGTTCGTCAGGTTGCCGTTGTGCGCGAACGCGAAATCGCCGACGTCGGTCCGCTCGAGCAGCGGCTGCGCGTTGACGACGATCGAGGAGCCCGTCGTGGAATAGCGCGTGTGGCCGACCGCAATGTGGCCGCCCAGTTCGCCCAGGATATCCTCGTCGAAGATGGCGCCGATGAGGCCCATCTCTTTGTGCGAGCGGATCGTACCGCCGTCGGATGCGGCGATGCCCGCGGATTCCTGTCCGCGGTGCTGCAGGGCGTATAACGCAAAGAACGCGAGCCGCGCCGCGTCATGGCCCGGTGCGTAAACGCCGGTTATGCCGCACATGAGAGCCCTATTCTACAGCAGGCCTAGCGTTCCGTCAGGTGGATTAGTCTCTGCGTCTGCCGCCGAGCAATTGCAGGATTGCCAAAAAGATGTTAATCGCATCCAAGTAGATCTGGACGGCGAGCTGAACGGGCGAGAGCCCGTCGCCGCCGGCGCGAATGCGCGCGAAGTCCACGAGCACCAGGCCCGTGAAGATCAGCAGCGTGAGCCACGAGTACACCGTCGGATGCATCCAGTGCGTGAACACCGAGACGATTCCGGCAAGCACCAGGCCGATGAGCGCGATGAACAGATAGCCCTGGAAGCGGCGAAAGTCGATGCCGGTCGCGTAGACGATGCATGCGAGCGCGAGCATTCCGAGGCCCGTCGTTGCCGCCGCCTGCACGATCACGTCCGTGCCGATGGTCACGACGTAATAGTGGATCGTCGGCGCCAATCCGATGCCCTCGAGCAGCGCAAATGCGTAGAACATCCCGAGCGAGAGCGCCGGATTGTTCCGCACCACGTTGATGCCGATGAGCAGCAAGAAGCCGACGAGCATCGCGACGAGCCCGGCGCCATAGGAGACGCCTTGGAAGAAATAGGCCGCAGCGGCCGTGACGAGCAGCCCCATCGCGGTGATGCCGAGCACCTGCCCGAGCAGCGATTGCACGGGAACCGCGGGCGCGTAGCCAAAGGGGCGCGGCGGAGTCTGAAAACGCATAGCCATACTGATCCTCTTTAACCGGCGTCCGCAGCGGAAGTTTCAAAGACTTGAAATCGAACGTATGTTCGGTGTATGCTTCCGGTATGCGCGGGGTCGAGATCGTCGAGGCGCCGGCAAAGTCCGTCCTCAACCGGGTGACCGGGATGCCGTTCCCCTGGTCCATCAACCCGTACCGCGGCTGCTACCACGGGTGCGTCTTCTGCTACGCGCGCCGCACGCACACGTTTCTCGAGGAGGACGGCCTCGCTCGCTGGGGCAGCCGCATCTACGTCAAAACCAACGCGCCCGCGGTTTTGCGCAGCGAGCTCGCCAAGCGCTCGTGGAGGCACGAGGACGTCGCCATCGGCACGGTGACCGATCCCTATCAGCCGCTCGAAGGAAGCTACCGTCTCACGCGCGGTATCCTCGAGGCGCTCGCCGACTACGATACGCCCGCAAGCCTCATCACGCGATCGCCGCACGTGATCCGCGATATCGACGTGCTGCGCCGCCTCGCGCGCGTTGCAGGGGCGAGCGTCTCGGTCAGCATCGCAACGCTCGATCCGGTTCTGGCGCGCCAAATCGAGCCGACGGTCGCAGCGCCCGAAAAACGCTTGCTGGCGGTGCGCAAACTGGCGCACGCCGGCATCAAAGTTCACGTCGCGCTCGCCCCGATTCTCCCGCACATCACGGACTCCGCAGAAAACGTCGAGGCGGTCGTGCACGCCGCGCGCGAAGCCGGCGCACACGCGGTGTGGCATAACACGCTGCATCTGCACGAAGTCACGCGCGATGCATTCTTCGGCTATTTGCGTTCGAACCGGCCCGATCTCATCGCACGGTACGCGTCGTACTATCGCGGTAAATACGCGCCCCGGGAAGTGCACGATGCCGTCGAAACGCGCGTGAGCAGCGCCTTACGGCGGTTTCCCAAACACGCGCCGCCCTTCATTACTCCCTCGGGGCCGCTTCAGCTCACGCTCATCTAAATTGCGAACGGCTGCTTGGCGAACGAGCCCTGCCGGCAACGCTGGGGCAGCTAACTCGACTACCGGATTTCGAGTATTCCGGCAGCGCGTGCCGGGCGTTATCCTCGGCGTGTGAACCGCAACGATCCCGCCGAACGAATGTGGAACGCGCTCAAGCAGCTCGCGCGCGCCGAAAAGACGGCCATTTCACAGTCCGAAGCGATCAAGCGCGTGAAAGCGATCGCACGTAAGGAGGGAGCGCTCGATCTTCCCGATCACGCGCTGCGCTTTTATGCCGGCGAATACCGCGAAATGGTCAGCCGGAGCCTGCAGCGCCTGCGTTAGAACTTGGCGATATCCGTCCTGTACGTCAGATCGCGCGCGTTGATGCGTGCGGCGAAAGCGTGCACCGCGTCATACGCGCGAAGCCGAGCCGCCACCAAATCGTTTCCGAGTCCCGTAACGGTGAGCACGCGCCCGCCTCCTGAAGAGACACCGTCGCCCTCGACTTTCGATCCGCCCCAAAAGACCTGCGCGTCGAGGCCAAGATCGACCTCGAGCGGCAGGCCGCTCACCGGCGTGCTGCTGCGCGGATAATCGGCGGTGGCGATGACGACGCCGACGCACGCGCGTGCGGCGAACGCCGCCGCACTCAGGTCGAGCGCACCATCCGCAGCCGACTTGAGCAGCGCGGCAAAGTCGCCCGTCACGCGCGGCATCAGCACTTGCGTCTCCGGATCCCCGAAGCGCGCGTTAAACTCGATGACGTACGGACCGTCGTCGGTCCACATCAGACCGCAGTACAGAATGCCGACGTACTGTTCTCCCTCCGCAAGCAGTCCGCGGAGCACCGGCGCGAGAATGCGCTCGCGCACTTCATCTTCGAGATCGGCGGGAAAGCCTTTGGGCGGCGAATACGCGCCCATGCCGCCCGTGTTCGGGCCGGTATCGCCGTCGCCCGCGCGTTTATAATCGCAGGCCGATGCGATCGGAAACATGGCGCGTCCATCGCTGATCGCAAAGACGCTGACTTCCCGTCCCTCGAGTTTCTCCTCGAGCAGCACGTCGCTGCCGCCGCCGGGTATGCGATTCCGTCCGTACCAGTCGTGCAGCACCGCGCGCGCCGATTCAACGTCCGGCGATACGACGACGCCTTTGCCCGCAGCCAGGCCATCCGCTTTGATGACCACCGCGCCGTCCCACTCCTCGAGCGCGTGCATCGCGCCTTCGAGCGAATGCACGACGGCGGCGCGCGCCGTCGGAACGCCGTGACGCTCCATGAAGCGTTTAGCAAAGATCTTGCTGGACTCCAGGCGTCCGCCCGAGCGATTCGGTCCGAACACGGGAATGCCGGCCTCGCGCAAACGGTCGCCGACGCCGGCCGCTATCGCAATTTCCGGACCGAGCACGACCAGATCGATGCGTTCTTGCTTACAGCGCGCGACGATCGCTTTGCCGTCCGTCGCCGGAATGCTCCAATTTTCACCGCGCGATGCGGTGCCGGCATTTCCCGGCGCTGCGAAGATCGCTTCGCACGACGGTGAGGCAGCCAGACGCCACGAGAGCGCGTCTTCTCTCGCTCCGTTACCGACGACTAAGATCCGCAAGGCGCTATTCCCACTCCACGGTCGACGGCGGTTTGGACGTGATATCGTACGCGACGCGGTTCACGCCCGGAACCTCGTTGACGATGCGCGTACTGATGCGCTCGAGCAGCTCGTACGGCAGACGCGCCCAATCCGCGGTCATCCCGTCCTCGCTCGTGATCGCGCGCACCGCGACGAGATTCGAATACGTGCGGCCGTCCCCCATGACGCCGACGCTTTTCACCGGCGTGAGCACCGCGAAGTACTGCCACGGTTTGGGATCCAGCGCCGCGCTATCGATCTCTTCACACACGATCGCGTCCGCCTCGCGAACCAGCGCCAGGCGTTCGTCCGTGATGGAATCGATGACGCGCACCGCGAGACCGGGGCCGGGAAACGGCTGCCGCTGCACGATGTGCTCCGGCAGGCCGAGCACGCGGCCCAGAGCGCGCACTTCATCTTTGAAGAGCGCGCGCAGCGGTTCGATGAGCGCGAAGTTCATCTTCTCGGGCAGCCCGCCGACGTTGTGATGCGATTTGATTTTGTGCCCCGCCTT
>DATEHZ010000111.1:0-22921 GCA_035279385.1 Vulcanimicrobiaceae bacterium
CGGCGTTTCGATGTTCCCGATGGACGGGACGGACGGCCAGACGCTGTTTTTCGCGGCGGACGAGGCGCTCTATCACGCCAAGCAGAGCGGCAAAAACACCTACCGGTTCTTCGACCGCAAAACCAATCTCGCCGAAAAGGCCGCGGCGGTGAACGCTGCGTCCGTCGAAGCCGAATAAAAGCAGACTAAAGTAGTCCCTCGTACCCTGGCGGACCTCACGCCGAGCGCGTACACTATCCACAGGCGCCTTCCTCCCTTTTAGGCGCTCGGGGTTTTCATTCATGGATGCCATTGCCGAAACTCGGGTCAGGCGGTTGGCTGACGCTCTTTCAGCCGTCTCAAAACCTTTGGTCCCCCTCTTCGAATATGAGGAGGACCTCCAGAAGCACCTCTGCGACAAAGACGAGATCGAGCTGCTTTGCCTTGCGGCGCTCCTGCGGGCCAGGGCCCAGGCAGCAAAGCTCCAAATCGCGGAGTCGCTTGCGGTTCTGGAAGAAGCCGCGAACTGCGTAGCGTCAGCGAACTAGCGAGCCGACGCTCGTAAAGTTTTCTTTCAATTGGGTCCGTTTGGGTGAAAATACTCACGACGGCTGCGATTAGGTCTTGCTACGATCGGCTCAATAGCAGCGGCGGCGCGTTTATACGCACCGCCGATTTGGGTGTGTCCACCTTGGGGGGATTTCGTATGGATACGATGGGGGAGAATCGGGCAAAACGGCTGGCTGACGCGTTATCTGCCGTCTCGAAGCCGCTCGCAGGCCTGTTCGAATACGAGAAGGATCTCGCGCAATACGTTTCGGGCAAGGACGAGATTCAATTGCTTTGCCTTGCCGCGCTGCTGCGGGCGCGCGCTCGCGCCGCCAGGCTCGAAATCGTGGAATCCCTCACGGCCCTTGAGGACGCGGCGACCAAAGTAGCGGGCGCGCGTTAGCGAGCGCCGGGCGTTCACGGGAGCGCTTGCCCCCCACTGACTAAGGTCGTGGGGGTACACTAAAGCGGAGTAGTATAAAGAAGCAAAGCTTTTCTGCTCCATTCCCGGGAAAGGTCCACGTGATCAAGCACGACGTCGTCGTCATTGGTGGCGGCTTGGCCGGCATGCGCGCTGCTGTCGAAGCAGCTGAGCGCGGTGCCGACGTCGCCATCGTCAGCAAGATGCACCCGGTACGCAGCCACTCCGGCGCTGCGCAAGGCGGCATCAACGCAGCGTTAGGGAACCGCGAGGAAGACACGCCCCAGAACCACGCCTTCGATACGGCAAAAGGCTCGGACTACTTGGGCGACCAGGACGCGATCGAAGCGATGTGCGAGGACGCACCGCGGCAGATCATCTGGCTCGAACATCGCGGCTGCATCTTCTCCCGCCTGCCTGACGGCCGCATCGCCCAGCGCCCGTTCGGCGGCGCCGGCGCCCCGCGCACGTGCTATTCGGCCGACGTCACGGGCCTGGTCATCCTGCACACGCTTTGGGAGCAGCTCGAGCGTTTCAACGTCAAGGTCTACGAAGAGTATTTCTGCACCGCGCTCTGCGTCGAAGACGGCGTCGGAACGGGCGTCGTCGCGTACAACATGCGGAACGGCGAGCTGGAACTGATCAACGCCAAGGCGACGATCTTCGCGACCGGCGGTGCCGGCCGTATGTATATGAAGACGACGAACGGCTATGCGTCGACCGCCGACGGCTTGGGCATCGCGTTCCGCGCCGGCATTCCGGTCATGGACATGGAGTTCGTGCAGTTCCACCCGACCTCGCTCAAAGAGAACGGCGTGCTGCTCTCCGAAGCGGCGCGCGGTGAAGGCGCGTATCTGCTCAACTCCACCGGCGAGCGCTTCATGTTCAAGTACGCGCCGAACAAAGGCGAACTCGCATCGCGCGACGTCGTCTCCCGTGCGGAATGGACGGAAATTTTGGAAGGCCGCGGCGTCGACGGCTGCGTGTTCCTCGATCTGCGCCATCTCGGCCGCGAAAAAATTCTCGAGCGCTTGCCGCAGATTCGCGAACTTGCGCTCGATGCAACCGGCAAAGACGCGATCGATTCGCCGATTCCGATTCTCCCGGGCATGCATTACACCATGGGCGGAATCGAGACCGACATCAACGGCGCTACCCGCATCCCGGGCGTCTATGCGGCAGGCGAATGCGCCTCGCCGAGCGTGCACGGCGCGAATCGCCTGGGCGGCAACTCGCTGCTCGAAACGATCGTCTTCGGCGCGCGCAGCGCAAAGCACGCGATCGACTACATCAAATCCGCCGGCGAGGTTCGTCCGTCGGAGCGCACGCTGCAGAGCGAAAAAGATCGCCTGAACAAATGGCTCTCGAAGAGCGGCGGCACGCGCGCGCCGCAGTACCGCGCGGCCATGAACAAGACGATGAGCGAGAACTGCTTCATCTTCCGCAACGAGGCGCAGCTGCAAAAAGCCGTCGACGAACTGCTCGAAGTCCGCAAGGCGTTCGACGAAAACGTGTACGTAATGGACAAGTCCAAGACGTTCAACACCGATCTCGTCAACACGATGGAAACCGATTTCCTCATCGACGCCGCAATGTGCGTGGCAAACGGCGCGCTTGCGCGCAAAGAGTCGCGCGGCGCACAGGCGCGCACGGATTATCCGGAGCGCGACGACGAAAACTGGATGGTTCACACGCTCGCACGGCGCCAGGAAGGCCAGAACCCCAAACTGGACTACTCGCGCAAAGTCACCATCACCAAATGGCAACCGCAGGTCAGAACGTATTAATCAATGGCGAACATTAAACTCGATATCTTCCGTTTCGACGAGGCCGTCGACGAGGTTCCGCACCGCGATCTCGTCGAGGTCGACGTGCCCGAAACCACCACCGTTCTCGATGCGCTCGAAGAAGCGAAGGCGCAGGTCGACGGTTCCATCAGCTTCCGCCGCTCGTGCCGTTCGGCAATCTGCGGCTCGTGCTCGATGAACATCAACGGCGTCACGGGGCTCGCGTGCAAGACGCCGTGCAACACCGTCATGGACGAGAACGGCGAGATCCACATCGATCCGATGCCGAACTTCCAGCCGATGCGCGACCTGGTCGTGCACATGGATCCGTTCTGGGACAAGTACACGCGCCTCAAACCGTATCTGCAGCCTGCGGATAAGGACGAGGATCACCAGACCGAGCGCCGCGTCAGCCCCGAGGATATGAAGAAACTCGTGGACGTCGCGAACTGCATCATGTGCGCCACCTGCTACGCGCTCTGCCCGGTCGTGAGCGTCGATCCGGCGTTCGCCGGCCCGGCCTCCATCGCGTACGCGTACCGCTTCATCGAAGACGTGCGCGACGGCCAACGCGCGGAGCGTCTGGCGCAGATCAACGAAGACTACCTCTGGCTCTGCGCGCACTGCTATGCGTGCTCGTACTGCCCCAAGCACGTCGATCCGCACTGGCGCATCGTCGACGTCAAACGCGCGACCATCAAGGATCGCGTGATGATGAACGAGCGCGGCCCGCGTCACGCGCTCACCGTCAACAAGACGATCCGGCAGACCGGTATGCTTGCGGAAACGGAAGTCATCCAAGGCACCGTCGGCCGATTCAACATTCGCGGTCTTCTCAAAGTCGCTCCGCTCGGCTTGCGCATGGCGGCCAAAGGCAAACTGCCGCCGCCGTTCGTCAAGCCGATTCCGAAGGTCGACGAAGTCCGCACCATTTTCGAGTCCCTGGAGGTCCCCGTCAGCTAATGAGCACCACTTTACTTCCGGAAGAGCAGCCGCGTAATCTGCACCGCCGCTCGCACTCGTCGGAAACCAAACGGTACGGGTTCTTCCCCGGCTGCGTCGCCAAAGAGTCTTGCAAAGAACTCTTCAATTCGACGATGCTGCTCGCGGACAAAATCGGTATCGAACTGATCGAACTCACCGCGGCGTCATGCTGCGGCGCATCGGTCGTAAACGACACGAACCGCGACGTCGCCCGCGTGCTCAACGCGCGCACCTATGCGCAGGCAGAAGCGCTCGGACTCGACGACGTCATCACCATCTGTTCGACGTGCACGGGTCACATGCGCGCCGCGAACAAAGAACTGCTCGATTCGCAGGAGCGTCTCGATCACGCGAACTCGATTCTCGGCAAGTTCGGCGCGAAGTACAGCGGCAACGTGATGGTGCGCCATCTGCTCTGGCTGCTCATCGACGACATCGGCCTGGACAACCTGCGCAAGATGGTGGTTCGGCCGCTCAACGGCTTGAAAGTCGCGCCGTTCTACGGCTGCCACATCATCCGTCCGGAAAGCGTGAACGGCTGGGAGTCCGCGCGCAATCCGCACTCGCTCGAAGACGTCATCGAAGCGCTCGGCGGCGAGGCGGTGGATTACGCCGGAAAGACGCGCTGCTGCGGCTTCCACATCCAACTCGAAAAGGACGGCGTCGCCGCGTCGATGGTCGGGCAGAACATGCGCATGGCCAAGGACAAAGGCGCCGAGGCGGTCATCACGCCGTGTCCGCTCTGCCATCTGGCGCTCGACGGCTATCAACAGGACGCCGCCGCGCGCTGGGGACGCACCGATCTGCCGACGTTCCATCTCCCCCAGCTGGTTGCGTACGCGCTCGGCGTTCCGGCGGAGAAGCTTGGGCTGAATCACCACCTCATCGATCCGCGCCCCATCATGGTCGATCGCGACCTCATCGCCTAGGCGCGTTTCAGGCTATAAAACCGAGAAGCCCGGCACTGCTGCCGGGCTTCTTCGTTGTTTCTTCCTGCGTCTACGCCATAACGGCGCTCTGAACGACGACGCGAACCGAGGCCACGCGCTGCGGCTCGATTTCGACGCGCTCGCCGTCGAAGACGACGATCGACTCGCCTTTGTGCAGCGCGTCGAGCATCGCTTCACGCATGAAATTCGCCATCTGGGCCTGATTGAAGCACTCGGTAATCGTCCGGCCGTCCGTCAATGTCACGGTCAGCTCGGCTGGGAAGCGGCTCACAGTATTCGTCCTCCGGTAGAATTGGAATATTCCCAGCGCTTCAATGGCTCACACGTTAAAAAAAGCCGTCCTCGTCGTATCTCGCGAGGGCGGCTTTGCGGCGTTTGCGGTTGTAGCGTTTCTTCGATTCGTGTGCTCCGGCCGGGCGCACGTTCTGCGGCGGTCCCAGCCGAGGCACCAGTTTTACCTTACGGTGCTTTTTGTTCATGTGAGCCTCCGCCTGGTAGTATACAGCAGTGGAGCAACTCGATCGCGACTTGCAAACGTTGGACGCCTCGAAAGACGCGTGGGCGCGACTTCCGCTCGAGAGAAAAATTGCGCTCCTCGACGGGCTCAAGCGTTCGATTTACGCTCTTGCACCGCAGTGGGTGCAAGCGGCAGCCCGAGCAAAGGGCCTCAAACCCGATTCCCACCTGGCGGGCGAAGAATGGATTTCGGGGCCCTGGGCCGTGCTCTACGCCGTCAACCGCTACATTCGTACCCTGCGCGGCATCGCCGCGCGCGGCGCGTCGCCGGTCCCCAAACCGCACGTACGTGCCGACGGCCGCACGGTCGTCGACGTCTTCCCCCGCACCGCATACGATCGTGTACTTTTAAGCGGCATTTCCGCGCAAGTATGGATGCAGCCGGGCGTACGGCCCGCCGACGTTGTCCGGGAAGCTGGTTCGTTTTACGCGCAGGCGCAGCCCAAAGGACGCGTCGCACTCGTGCTGGGTGCGGGAAATATCGCCAGCATTCCGCCGCTCGACGTGCTCTACAAACTGCTCGAGAGCGGCAGCGTCTGCATGCTCAAGATGAATCCGGTCAACGAGTACCTCGGCCCCATCTTCGAGCGCGCGTTTTCCGCGTTCGTCGATGCGGGATATCTGCGCTTCGCCTACGGAGGTGCCGACGTCGGCGCGTACTTGTGCGGACACGATCTCGTCGAAGAGATTCACGTTACCGGCAGCGAGGCGACCCACAACGCGATCGTATCGAGCGTGCGCGACCGCAAGCACGTGACCAGCGAGCTGGGCAACGTCAGTCCCACGATCGTCATCCCCGGGCCGTGGACCGATGACGACCTTGCGTTCCAAGCCGAAAACATCGCAACGCAGAAAGCGCACAATGCCGGGTTCAATTGCATTGCGGCGCAAGTACTGATTCTGCCGAAAGCGTGGAATCTCGCCGGCACGCTGCGCGATCGGGTCGTCGCGGTTTTCGATCGCATGGAGCAGCGCCCCGAGTACTATCCCGGCGCCGCAGCGCGCCGCGCGCGTCTAGCGGGCGATCGAAGCCGTCTGCGCTCGGCCGTGTCAGTCGATCCCACCGGCATTGACAATCCTGCCTTCACGACGGAAGCCTTCTGCGGCGTGCTTGCGTGCGTAGAACTTTCCGGCGAGATCGAAGCGTACGTGCGCGATGCGGTCGCGTTCGCCAACGATCGCCTGCACGGAACGCTGGGCGTGAACCTCGTCGTCCATCCGGCCACGATGAAGGGGCATCCCGACGTGCTCGATCGCGCGCTCGCACAGCTGCGCTACGGATGCGTCGCCGTCAACGGCTGGACCGGCATCGGGTACTTCATCAGCGAGACGCCGTGGGGCGCGTTTCCCGGACACACGGTGCAGGACGCCGGAAGCGGCATCGGCGTCGTGCACAACTCGTACTTGCTCGCGCGCACCGAAAAGAGCATCGTGCACGCACCGTTCGCGCCGTTCCCGCGCAGCCTGCGCGGCGGCGAATTCTCGCTACTGCCGCGTCCGCCGTGGTTCGTCACGAACCGGATGCAAGCCGAGATCGGGCGCGCGCTCTGCGACTTCGAAGTCTCGCCCTCGCCGCGCGGCGCCGTGCGAATCGCTTCACTCGCGATGCGCGGCTAAGGCGCGCTACTGGAATAGCTTTATCGCGTTGCGCAGCGTCATCGCGACGCCCCACAGCAGCGGCAAGCCGACGAACGCCCACGCGAGCGCGAGTTTAACGGCGGTGCTCGCCCGCGTCATACCGCGGCCTCCGGTTCGGCGTTCGCCGCCAGTTCTTCTTCCGCCGAATAGTAGTGCCGTTCGTGCACCGGCGTCATCAGCAGATTACAGATCAGGCCGATGACGAGCAGCAGCGCCATCACGTACATCGTCGTGTTGTAGGCTCCCGATGCGGGAACGCCGTGCGCGATCTGGTATTGCCGCATGTAGTTCACGATCACGGGACCGAACACGCCCGCTGCGGACCAAGCCGTGAGCAGCCGTCCGTGAATCGCGCCGACGTGCATCGTCCCGAAAATGTCGCGCAGGTAAGCGGGGATCGTCGAAAAGCCGCCGCCGTACATGCTCAGAATGACGCAATAACAGGCGACGAACACGGCGATGTTGCCGGCTCTTCCCGCGCTGGGAACGATCGCATACAACACCGCGCCGAGCAAAAAGAAGACGACGTACGTGTTTTTGCGTCCGATGTAATCCGAAAACGACGCCCAGAAGAACCGGCCGCCCATATTGAACAGACTCAGCAAGCCGACGAATCCTGCGGCCGCGACGACGCTCACTCTTCCGGGGAACATCTCCTGACTCATGGCCGAGGCTTGGCCGAGCACGCCGATTCCCGCGGTGACGTTGAGGCAGAGCACCCACCACAGCAGATAAAACTGCGGCGTGCGCACGGCCTGATCGACGTGCACGTGACGCGTCGTGATCAGCTTTTGCGGCGCTGCCGGCGCAACATACCCTGCAGGCTTCCAGCCTTGTGCGGGCAGGCGTACGAGAAACGTTCCGACCATCATCACGCAAAAATAGAGAATCCCGAGCGTCAAGAACGTCGGCGCGACGCCCTGCGGCGCGATATTTGCGTAGCGGCTCATCAAAAACACGGAGAGCGGCGATGCGATGAGGGCCCCGCCGCCGAAGCCCATGATGGCAAGTCCGGTCGCCATACCCGGACGATCCGGGAACCACTTGATCAGCGTGGAGACCGGCGAAATGTACCCGATGCCCAGGCCAATCCCGCCGATGATCCCGTAGCCCACGTACATGAGCCAGATGTTGTGCGCGTACGTACCGAACGCCGAGATGATGAATCCGCCGCCGAAAAAACACGCGGCGGTGAACATTGCCTTACGCGGCCCTTGCTCTTCCACCCACCGCCCCATGAACGCCGCGGAGAGACCGAGGAACACGATCGCCAGCGTGAAGATCCAGCCCAGTTCGGTGAGTTTCCAGCCGCCGACTTTACTCAGCGGCAAATTAAAAACGCTGAACGCGTACGCTTGGCCGATGCACAAATGTATCGCCAGCGCGGCCGGAGGAACCAGCCACCGGTTATAGTCGTGACGTGCGACGGTATGGCTGCGGTCCAGGACCGAGATCGCGCTCATTGCTACATACTAGGCGCCTATCGAACGCCCGGCAATTCATCCGTTTGGATGATGCGCCGCTTCTTTTTTCTTGGGCGCCCGCTGCGCCCAGCGAACGTCGTACTCCACCGTAAACGATCGCGGCGGCAGCGGGGTGGTCGCAAACGCGAACGACCCGCCGCCGGCAACCGGCAACGGATCGACGCCTTGATACGTCGTGAAGAGGCCGGTGTGCGTCCCGAAGAGATTGCTTTCGAAGAGCCGCAGGGATCCGCGCTGCAAAGTGACGACCACACCCGCGTTGTACACGGTATATGCCGGCAGATTTTGCCAGTTGTTCGAGGCAGTGAATTGCGCGTTGAGCAGCCACTCGAGACGCGCGCGCGCAGCGATCCCGTCGAACGTAAGGCCCGCCGTCCGAAGCGGATGATGCGGCAACTGAGCGCCCGGAGTGTAATAGCTTCCGGAGTACGTCAGCCGCGGATCGAGCGACGAGAGCGACGCGCTGCTGACGGCGTAGTTTGGAAATATCGCGAGACTGCGGCCGAGCGCGACGCGCCCGCTCACCGTGAAACCCTGATTGATTTGATCGAGGCCGCTGACGTATTGACTCACGTACACGCGCGATGCATCGAACGGACTCGCACCGCACACCGTCGGCTGCGACCACACCGCTCTCAGCGATGCGAGATACGCGGCTGCACCATTCGGAAAGATGGAGCCCGGCTCGGCTGCAAACGGCACGGCGGAAAACATTCCCTGACCGCTAAACCGGTTGCGATACACGTTGAACGTGACCTGCCCTCGCTTCCACGAGTGGCGCCATCCGCCGTTGTACTGCAGGGAAGATTGCGGCACGGCTTCGTCGCCCGGCCCGTTGACGAAGACCGATTTGTTGAAGCAATCGTACTGGGCCGTCATCGCATCGCCGACAACGCTGCTGAAGGTGTATGCCGGTTGCGCGCTGCCGATGCCCGTTCCCAGCGTAAAAACGTCGGCGGTGCGCGGCTGCCACGTCGCCTGTGCGTACAGTTCTAGGTTACTGCCCGCACCGGTCCCCGAGGCCTGCGATAGCGTGTAGTCGACCGCGAGTTTGTCGTTCGATTTGACCTTGTCGCCCACCCAGATACTGCCGAAGCGCTCCTCGCGTACGTTCGACGTACTGCCGCTCGCGTTGTACGTCGACGTGAACCGGCTCCCGTTCCCGTTCAGAAAAGCGCCGCCGGAGAGCGTGTGCCGCCGCGCCGACGCGCTTGTGTAGAGACCTGCGGACCACCACGGATAGGACCCGCTCGACGCGTAGGGATTCACCACGCCGTTCAGGGTACGATTCGGCTCGTCGTCCGTCGAGTGAAAACGTCCGGCATTCGCAAAGATGTTGTACTCGACGTGCCCGGCGATCGACGAAAGACTCAACGTTTGCATCACGTTACCGCTGTGGGAAATAACGCCGGGTCCAAAACCGCACGGCAGCAACGCCGTCGCGCTCGAGCAGATATTCGAACGTCTCGCGCTCCCGCCCAAAATCGAATACTTCACGCTTGTTGCGGGCGAGAGCGCGAGCGAGATCTTGAACATGTCGGCCGTACGGGAGAGTCCGCCCTGATGCGTATAAGCATATCCCGACGCATCGGTATAGAAGCGCCCGTCCAGCGGAAAATCTTGCCCGCCGGCGGAGTGCTCGAACACCATCGCCGTTTTCCCGGCGCCGCCGCCTATCGTCCAATTTCCGAGCGTATCGCCGTAATTGCCGGCCACGCCGCTGAAGCGGTACGTCCACAGTTTCGTCGGCTGCGCCGTATAGAAACTCACCATTCCGGCCGGACTCATCGCGCCTGGAGAAAAATTCACCGAGGCTCCGCCGAACAGATCCTGCAGTCCGCCCATTGCCTGTGCCGCCGCACCCCGCACCTGCACCCCGTCGATCGAATACGCGGTTTGAGAGGCGTCGGCGCCGTGCAGCGAGATGTTGAACGCCGAGTCGCTGCCGTACAATTGGTCCTCGACGTCGACGCCCGCGATCTTGCCGAGTGCATCGACGAGCGATTGAGAGACCTTGCGCTCCGGGCTTTGCTCGGTGATGCTCTGCGTCGTGACGTTCACGCCGCCGCGCACGACCACGTCGGCGATCGTCGGCATCGACGGCACGAGCGCCACGGCAACGTTTACGCGGTCCGCCTCGCCGACGTCCGCCTCGGCGGCGTCGCTGTCGGCGTACCCGCCCGCTTTGACCTGCACGCGATAGATGCCAGGCTGAACGTTCTCGAAGATCAGCAGCCCTTTGGCATTGGTAAGCGAGCTCTGCGGTTCATCACCGCCGAGCAGAAAGACCTGCGCGTTATCGATGGGCTTGCCGGTCGACGCGTCCGTGACGGTGACCACGATGAAGCCGCTGCGCTGACTTTGCGCCAAAGCAGTTGCGGAGAACGGCGCGAGCGTAAGCGCCCATACGCACGCAAAAAGAAGCACCCGCACAACCATACGAACGCACTTCGCCCGTTGCGCGTGACGGCCTTGCGAATCGACCGCGGAGGCCGCCGCTAAGCCCGCCTACCGCTCTTTCGCGCCGTTTTGCACGGAGAGTTCCCAACGATATCCGTCCGGGTCGTGAAACCACAGGCCCATGTGCGGCGAGCCGGGCGCCTCGGGACCGATCTCCTCGCCGGGGTCTTCGAGTTTCACGCCGTTTTTCTTCAGCGACTCGAGCGCTTTGCGAAGTACGTGCATGTTCTCAACGTGAAACGACAGGTGTTCGAAGGCGCCGGGATGCGGTACGCCCTTGAAAAGAACGATCGTGATCGCATCGTTCGAGAGGCCGACGCCGTCCTCGAACCGGAACAGCTCTTCGAGATCGAAATTCTTCGTCCAAAACGCTGCGCCGGCATCGGGATCGCGCACGGCGAGTCCGAAATGCCCGACGACGCCCAAGTGAACTTCATCACGCAACCTTCTCGTAGCGCATCAAGTCGCGCTTATACGCTCGAATGATGCGATCGTAGCGCATGCCCAAACGGTTCGCAAGCGCGATCGAAGGAGCGTTGAAGCGGTCGATGAGCGCATACAGGCGGGCGACGCGCAGCTCGCGCAAGGCGAAATTCATGACCGCATGCGCCGCTTCCGCAGCATATCCGCGTCCGTGATACGCCTTGTTGAAAATCCAGGCGATCTCGATATCGGGCTCGTGACCCGGTATCTGCGTGATGCCGCATTCGCCGATCACGCGATGATCGGCTTTGTGCACGACGGGCCAGATGCCGTAGCCCTGCTGCTCGTCGCGTTCGATCATGCGCCGCACCAGGCGCTCCGTCTGTTCTCGTGTGAGTGCACCGCAAGGAATGAAGTGCATCGTCTGCGGATCGCCGTAGATCGCGAGCGCGTCGTCCAGGTCCCGCGACGGCTCCCATTTTCGGATGAGCAGCCGCTCTGTTTCGATGAAACTCACGTGTCCGCGCAGCTTTTCATCTAGTTTTTGGCTTCCTCCAGCATCTTCATGACGCGATCGACCGGCAACCCGTACACGGTGTCGCCGTTTTTCCCCGTCGTCGTCTTGCCATTGAAAAGCGCGTCGTAAATTGCGCCTTCCGTCGCCTCGACCGTCGCCAAGTACACCGCGTTGAGCGTGTCTTCGTCTTGCAAAATGCGTGCGTGCGGCGCCTCGATGTCGTATTTCGGCGTGCGCTCGAAGACGTATCCCGTACTGAACGCGATAAACACGTCGCCGCTTCCGAGCGCGCTGTAGAGCCCCGTGCGCGCCATTCCGAGCGCCGCGCGCTTTGCCAGCGCACGCAACTGCCGCGAGTCGAGCGGGGCGTTCGTCGCGATGACGATGATGATGCTTCCGTACGCCGGACGGCCGTGCAGCGCGGCTTGCTGCCCGACGTGCGGTTTGTATTCGTTGGCCAGCCGCGCGCCGACGTGCACGCCGTTAATCGTGAGCAGACGGCGCGTGCCGCCGCCGCTCGTGTTGTCGTTGACGAGAACGCCGACGGTGTACCCGCCGAGATCTTTTGGAATAACGCGCGACGCCGATCCGATGCCGCCTTTAAAACTGAACGCTGCCATGCCGGTGCCGGCGCCGACGCCGCCGCGCGCAAACTCTCCCGTCTTCGCCGAATCGAGCAACTGCACGACGTCGTTCGCGCTCACCGCCCGCGCCGTGATGTCGTTCAGAAACTGATCGTCGCATTCCGCGACGACGGGAAGCGGAACGGTGTCGTGCACGCCGATCTCCGGGTGCTTGCGCATCATCCACGAGATCACGCCGTCGTCCGCGCGGCCGATGTCGAGCGTATCCGTGAGCACGATCGGCGTCTCCAAAAAGCCCGCCTCGTTCACCCAATGCGTCCCCGTCATCTCGCCGTTTCCGTTGAACGGGAAGGCCGCGGCCGAGACTTTGTGCGCCCACGGGTCCGCGTTCGGCAGAATCGCCGTCGCACCGGTCCGAATGCTCCGGCCCTCGACTTTTGTCACATTGGATACCATGACTCCGGGGACATCGGTAATACCATTAAGCGGCCCCGAGGGGTACAATCCAAATCTGAACGGTATGGCGGCCGAGGCGCTCGTGCCCGCGGCGAGCATAAGTATGCACAGCAGTGCGGCTATAGCACGTCCCATGGCGCAGGACATTAGGCCCATCGGCTGAGCGGGCCCTGCAGGCTCGCTCTATCGCCTTACCTAAGTCCTGACCTTTACTGATAGGGAGAATGGCCATACTGACGGTTCCGGAGAAGTTCAAAGCCGCGCACGTGTACGAGAATCTCTCCACCGCGGAGCTCGTCGAACATGCGCTTCGGCGCGGCGAAGGCGTCCTCGGAAACGACGGTCAGCTCATCGTCGACACCCGGCCGCACACCGGCCGCTCCCCCAAGGACAAGTTCTTCGTCAAGGAACCCTCGAGCGAATCCCACATCGACTGGGGCGAGACCAATCGCCCGCTGGACCCGCAGGTGTTCGACGCACTGTGGGAACGGGTGAGCGCATATCTCTGGGAACGCGAAGTCTACTCGCTCGACTGTTATGTGGGCGCCGACGAACTCTACCGGCTTCCCGTCCGCGTGGTCACCGAGTTCGCCTGGCACAATCTCTTCGCACGCGATCTCTTCATCGTGCCCGATGAGGTGCCGAAAGATTTCGCACCCGAGTTCACCGTCGTCGACGCGGCGCTCTTCCAAGCCGATCCGCAGCGGGACGGCACGAACTCCTCGACGTTCATCATCGTCAACTTCGCCAAGCGCATGATCCTGATCGGCGGCACGAAGTACGCGGGTGAGATCAAGAAGTCCGTGTTCACGATCATGAACTACCTGCTGCCGCTGCGAGGAGTGCTGCCGATGCACTGCTCCGCCAACGTGGGCGCCGACGGCGACGTTGCAATCTTCTTCGGCCTCTCCGGTACGGGCAAGACGACGCTCTCCGCCGACGGGCACCGTCCGCTCATCGGCGACGACGAGCACGGCTGGTCAACCGACGGCGTCTTTAATTTCGAGGGCGGCTGCTACGCGAAAGTCATTCGCCTCTCGAAGAAGGCCGAGCCGGAGATTTGGGCCGCTTCGCATCGCTTCGGCGCCGTACTCGAGAACGTCGAGTACGACGAACACACGCGCATGCTCGATCTCGAGTCAGAAGCGAAGACGGAAAACACGCGCTCGGCATATCCCATCGATTTTATTCCGAACGTCGTTCCGGGCAGCAAGGGCGGCCACGCGAAGACCATCGTAATGCTCACCGCCGATGCGTTCGGGGTGCTCCCGCCCATCGCCAAACTCTCCAAAGAGCAGGCGATGTATCACTTCCTGTCCGGCTACACCGCGAAAGTTGCCGGGACGGAACGCGGCGTCACCGAACCGCAGGCGACGTTCTCGACGTGCTTCGGCGCGCCGTTCATGGTGCATCATCCGACGGTGTACTCGCGGCTGCTGGGTCAGCGCATCGACGAGCACGGCGTGCAATGCTGGCTCGTGAACACGGGCTGGAGCGGCGGTCCGTACGGCGTGGGCAAACGCATGGCCATCGCGTACACGCGCGCGATGGTGAACGCCGCGATCGAAGGCGCGCTCGCGAACGTCGAATTCGAAACCGAGCCGTTCTTCGGGCTCTCGGTTCCGCTGCACGTTGCCGGCGTTCCGAGCGAAGTGCTCAATCCGCGCAACATGTGGCTCGACTCCGCGGCGTACGACGCGCAAGCGAAAAAACTGGCCTCGCTCTTCGCCAAAAACTTCGAGAAGTTCTTGGCGCACGCGGCCCCCGCCGTTATCGCCGCGGCGATCAAGCCGTAAGGGAAAGCCGCCGAATCATCGGTCCGTAGACAACCGGAAGCCCCGCGATTGCCGGGGCGATTCTTTCGCGCGCCACGCGCATGAACGGATGCGGATGCGCGAGCGCGCGCGTGAGCACGTGCGTGCGGCGCAGTACGGCGCGCGCGGCCGGCAAACGCTCGCGCTGGTAGCGATCGAGCAGCGATTCGCGTGCATCTCCCGCGAGCACCGCTGCAAGTTTTTCGGCGAGGTTCCACGCATCGTGCAAACCGATGTTCATGCCTTGGCCGCCGACGGGACTGTGCGTGTGCACGCTGTCGCCCGCAAGAAACACATTGCCGCAGCGCATGGCGCTCGCGATCCGGCGATGCACGCGAAATGCATTACTCCACACCGGCTCCTCGATCTCGGTCTCGCCATATCCGGCGGCACGCAGCCGCTTTTCGAGCCACTCGCGCGAGGCCGTTTCCGGCAGCACCTCGCGCGGTGCGATGACGACGATACGCCGCACCGAGTCGCTCATGGGAAACATCGTGACGACGCCGCCGCAGTGCACGTGCACCCGCGCTTCCTTTACGGGAATGCTCGTGCGAACCGGTGTATCGGCCAGAAGCGCCGTACCGGGATAACTGCCGCCCCTCCACTGAATGCCTGCAAGTTCGCGCACGGTGCTGTTCACGCCGTCGCATCCAACGACGTAGCGCGCACGAAGGGTGCGCGGTCCGTTCGGAGTTTCGAGATCAACTTCCACGCCTTCGGCACGTTGCCGCAGCGCGACCAGCGTCCACCCGTAGCGAACCTCGCCTCCGAGTTCGCCGAGTCTCTGCGCGAGCAGCGCCTGCGTCTTCCATTGCGGCAGAATCGAAACGTAATTGTAGGCGCTCTCGATATCGCGAAATGGAACGTATGCGCAGCGCCGCGGCGTAACAAATCGCACGCCGTCGACGCGGTTCGCAGCCGTGGAAAAACGCGCGGCGATTCCGGCCAGCTCGAACATCTCCATCGTGCCGGGCATGATGGCGAGCGCCTTCGAACGCGTCGACGGTTCGAGCGAGCGCTCTACCAAGACGCATTGCCGTCCTCGCCGATGCAGTTCCGCGGCGAGAAACAAGCCGGCCGGCCCCGCACCCGCAATCACCGTTTCAACGGACTCACTCGGGCTTCTCACCGATACCTACCGCTTTGAACAAGATCCGTTTGGGACGCTGCCCGTCGAACTCGCCGTAGTGCACGCGCTCCCAGGTTCCCAAATCCAATGCGCCGTTTGTAACCGGCACGATCACTTGATGCCCGAGCAGCATGCGTTTGAGATGTGCGTCCGCGTTATCCTCACCGGTAAGATGATGCTTGTAGTCCGGTTTGGACGGCGCGAGTTCTTCCAGCCACGTCATGATGTCTTGCCAAAGTCCCGACTCGTGATCGTTCACGAAGATACTCGCGGTGATGTGCATCGTGCTTACAAGTACGAATCCGTCGTAGAGTCCCGCCTTCTTGCGCACCTCTTCAACCCGATCGGTGATGTCGAGGATATCGTACCGCTTTTTGGTCGCGATCGTCTGGTGTTCGGTGAACGCGATCAGATCTTTCATGCGTTTCTAAGCCAACTCTCCGACATCGTGCGTTAGGGTGAGAACAACCTCTTTCCACGGAGTAAACCAACGGTGAGATTCCTTCGTTCTCTTCTTCTTCCCGCGGCGATGTGCGCCGCGTTCGTCGCGCCCGCTGCCGTTTTCGCGCAACAGGCGGCGGCGCCGGCTGCCCAAAGCTCCGGCCACCACCGGCATCACGGCTTCATGCGGACGCTCCACGGCGTCGACCTGAGCGATGCCCAGAGGGCGCAGATCCGTCAGATCGTCCGGCACTTCCGCCAGACGCACCCGCACGGCAGCGAAGTCGATGCACAGACCCGCCGGCAAGCCCACGAGCAGCTGCGTGCGCAAATCATGAACGTGCTTACGCCGCAGCAGCGCGCGCAGGTCGAGCAAAACATGCAGCGGATGCACCAGCATCGGCAGCAGCCGGAACCCTCGCCGCAGCCCGAAGACTCGCCCCAGCCCGAAGACTAACGCAGTGCGATAGCGCCGTTTGCATCGAGGTCAAGGTTCAGGTCGCGCAGCGCGGCGATGACGCGAACGTCGCCGCGCTCGAGCGCGAACGAACGGCCCTGGGCCACGGCAATAACGGTCATCCCGGCCGCGACGCCCGCTGCGACGCCTTGGCGGCTGTCTTCGACGACCAGGCATCGCTCCGGCGCGACCTCGAGCCGTGCCGCCGCGAGGAGATAACAGTCCGGCGCAGGCTTGCTGCGCGAAACGTCGTCCGAGGAAACGATGACGGGCGGATCCGGCAACGACGCGCGCCTGATCAGGGCACCCGCCAGACCCCGCGGGCACGACGTAACGATGGCCCACCGACCGGGCGGCATCGCCGCAAGCAATTCGCCCGCGCCCGCAATGGCTTCGCCCCGATCGGTCACCAGCGTCCCGAACAAATCAAACAGCACCGCATCAAAAATTTCCATTTTAAAAGGTGCTTCGGCCTAGCCTCCGCACCCCCCATCTTCGATGGGGCCCCCAAAAGTTGCGTAGGTGGTAAAGCAAACGGCCGCATTACGATGCGGCCATTTGTTTCTTGCTGGAGGCACTTCGGCGGTTGCTGCAAATGACTTGCTCATGACGAGCGGCGATACTCTTGCAATACTCGTAGGCGGCGGCCCGGCACCCGGCATCAACGGCGTCATTGCGTCGGCCACCATCGAAGCCATCAACAACGGCCTGCGCGTCGTGGGCATCTACGACGGCTACTACCATCTGGCACAGAACGACACGTCGCACATCGTCGAACTGGGAATCGACGACGTTTCGCTCATTCATACGACCGGCGGTTCCATCTTGCGCACGTCGCGTACCAACCCGGCGAAAGACGAGACGACGCTCGGCAACTGCGTTCGCGCGCTCACGCTCATGGGCGTGCGGTATCTGATCGCGATCGGCGGCGACGACACCACCTACGGCGCGACGCGCATCGCCGAATTGACGCAAGGGCGCATCGGCGTGGCGACGGTTCCCAAGACCATCGACAACGATCTGCCGCTTCCGGACAACGCGCCGACGTTCGGCTTCGAAACCGCGCGCTCGGTGGGAACCGGCATCATCGAGTCGCTGATGGAAGACGCCCGCACGACCGCGCGCTGGTATCTGGTCGTGAGCATGGGACGCAAATCCGGCGCGCTCGCACTCGGCATGTGCAAGGCCGCAGGCGCCGATCTTGCCGTCATTCCCGAAGAGTTTCCGGGGCGCGAACTCGATCTCGATGCAGTCGTCGACACGATCGCCGGCGCGATCGTCAAACGCAAAGCCGCCAATCACGGCAACGGCGTCGCGGTGATCGCCGAAGGCATCGCCGAGCGCCTCTCCGAGAAACAGCTCGCGGCCTTCGAAAACGCCGCGCGCGACGCGTACGGTCATATTCGCCTCGCCGACATCCCCATCGGTGCGGTGCTGCGCGATGCCGTGCGCCGGCGGCTCGGCGAGATCGGCGTCGAAGCAACGGTCGTCACGAAAGACATCGGCTACGAGTTGCGATGCGCGAAACCCGTTCCGTTCGACGTGGAATACACGCGAACGCTGGGTTACGGCGCGGTGCGCTATCTGCTCGACGGCGGCAGCGGCGCGCTCATCGCGCTCTCGGGCGGCCGGGTCGTCCCCGTTCAATTGGCCGAGTTGCAAGATCCGTCGACCGGACGCGTGCGCGTACGCATGGTCGACATCACGACCGAGTCCTATTGCGTGGCGCGCAACTACATGACGCGCCTGGAGCCGTATGACTTTCGGGAACCGCATCTCTCGCGGCTCGCGGCCCACACGAATCTTTCCGCGGCTGAATTTCGCACGCGCTTTCAGGATATCGTACGTTCGTGACGATCGCGGTCCCCCCAAGTTACACCATCACCCAGATCGCGACGGTGCCCGATGCTCGCGAACTCGCACTTTCGTCCGGCGGCGATCTCTACGTCGGCACCACCGGGCGCGACGTCTACGTCGTCCGGCGCGCCGAGAGCGGTAACCCGCAGTCCGCGCGCGTCTACGTCAGTTTCGACGATGCTCCTGCGGCGGGCGTAGCATTCAGCAACGGATCCCTGTATGTCGGCACGCAGCACGCCGTGTGGCGTGTACGCAACGGACGCTCCGAGAAACTCGCATCGGTGCGAACCGGAAGCCCGCCGGCGGGAAGCGACGGGGACGTACACTCGACGACCTCCGTCGCGGTAGACGGCAGCACCGTTTACGCGAGCGTCGGATCGTCGTGCAACAGCTGCGTCGAAACGGATCCGACGCGCGCGACGGTCGGCAAAGTGCAGGGCGGCCGCTACGTTCCGATCGCCCGTCGTATTCGCAACGCCATCGCCCTCGCCGTCGATCCCGCAACGCATCATCTCTGGGCCGCGGACGTGGGTCAGGACGAATTGCCGCCGGGGCATCCCTACGAGTTTTTCGACGATATAAGCGCGCGCCCCGCACCGGTCGATTACGGTTGGCCGTTCTGCTACGAGAACCGCAAACAAAAACCCGGAACGCACGAAAACTGCGCGAACGTCGCAATTCCGCAAGCGATCTTTCCCGCGTACGAATCTCCGATCGGCGCAGTCTTCGCGCACGGCGGCGCGTTCGTTACGATGCACGGCTCGTGGCACGGGCCGGCGCAAGGATTATCCGGTTTTCTTCCGCCGCGTGTCGTGTTCGTTCCGATGAAGGACGGCAAGCCGTTGCACGACGCCGATTGGAACGATCCGTCAAAACAGTGGAGCGAGTTTGCCGGCGGTTACCAAAACGGCGGAACGCAGCACCGCATCGGACGCCCGACCGGAATCACCGCTGCGCCCAGCGGCGATCTCTTTCTGGCGGACGATCAAACGGGCGCTATCTACCGCTTAACGCGCAAGCGCTCTGGCTAAAACGTGGGTACGAATCGCGCATGGCTGAAATATTTGGCAAGGGCGGCGAGACCGTTCCGGTAAGCGGCTACTACGAATGTTCGGATTGCGGACATCGCGAGAAATTCGAACGAGGCGCGGCCTTCCCGCCGAACCACCATCAAGACAAACCCTGGGCGCTCTATCAAGCGACGGAGGAGTTGCCCGCGCAGCAAAGTTCTAAGCGCTGAATATCCGCTCTACCGCGGCCTCGAGCGCCGGATACGCGCGCTGCGCGATCTCCGCATAGCCGAAATCGTTGGGGTGAAAGCCGTCATCGCACAAGTACTGCGCGTCTTGGCAGAGCGGCGCATTCGTAAACTGGAACATGTCGATGAAGCCGTCGTCGAACGAGTGGGCGATTCCCCGCATGCGATCGCTCAGCCGCTCGCACAGGTGCCGGACCGGCGCTTTGAGCAGACGCGGCACCCCGATGGTTTGCGTGACGTCCGGCATACCGCCGGCGACGACCTGCGCGCCGGGCGCGGCATCGTGAATCGCTTCGAGCAGGTTGCGGAAGCGGCGCGTGATGACGATCACGTCGCGGGTGTATCGCAAATCGTTTGCACCGGCGACCACGAGGACGAGATCCACGCTTAATCCGCGCACATGCGGCACTTGATGACGTAAAACGTCCCCCATCGTGGAATGGGGGACGGCGAAGGTGAACAGCGTACTGGCCGGACGGTTTGCTCGCAACCGCGCGTGCAAGAGGTGTGCCAGGCCCAGCTCTACCGCCGAAGCTCCGAGCCCGTATGCCAGACTGTCGCCGAGCACCGCCATCGAGATGGGGGCCGGGTGACCAAGGGGCTGGCTGAGAGCGTGCATGGGGGATCTCCTCTATAGAGTATCGTCCCCGCCTGCGGGCCTTTCATATCGGGGCAAACGGCCGAGGGTGAACCGCATTCCGTCATCGGCGACGGTGACCTCACCCGAGAACTCTTGTGCCGCCGCCTCGCGCAGCGCCTTCGGATTCGCGCTTGCTCCGTAATGCGTGATAACCAGATGTTTCACGCCTGCGCGCTGAGCGAGTTCGCCGGCTTCGCGCGCATTCAAATGCCCGCGTTCGCCGTTCTCTTTTCCGCTCGCACCGAGTGCCGCCTCGCAAAGAAAAATATCCGCATCGCGCACGAGTGCCGGCACCGCGTCGCACGGGGCGGTGTCCGCCGAATAACCCAGAACGCCGTCCGGCGTTTGGACGCGCATCGCATACGCCGGAACGTAGTGCACCGCCGGTGTGAAATGCACGGTGCACGCACCGATTTCAAGCGGCCGATCGGGCGAGTATTCGCGCAGATCGAACACGCCTGCGTAGAAGTCAGCCGTTTCTTTGAGCGGCTTGGCGATGGTCTGCGCGACGTGGATACCGCCGGGCGGAAGGTACACCGGAAGCGGCCGGTCGCGTTCCAGCTCGTAGCGCAACGCGTATCGCAGCGGCACGATGTCGAAAAAGTGATCTGCGTGCATATGCGAGATGACGACGGCGTCGAGGGCCGTCGGCTCGATGTGCTCGCGCATCCTCGAGAAGACGCCGCTGCCGAAGTCGATCGCGATGGTGCATCCGCCGGCGCGCAGCACGTAGCCGCTATTCGCGCGCCCGGGGCGCGGAACGGCCGAACTCGAGCCGGCTATATAGAGCGTACCGCCGTCGGTAGAACCCATCGCTGCGCGGTACGACGTCCGGGCCCCCGAATCCGCCGCATCGGCTCTATGCGGTGCCCACCGTGGAGGCGCTCTTTTTGCCCCCCAAACCTTCGAGGAAATCGGCCCACGGCGTCGCGACCAGCGTCTGCGTCGTGCCGTGCCCGTAGCCGCGAATAATCATGCACGCCCGCTCCACCGATCCCACGTCCGGAGCCTCGACGACGTCGAGGATGTCGTAGGTGCCGGTGACCGCGTAGCTCTCTTTCCAAACCACCTGCGGACAATCGGCTTTGATTTTTTCGCTCACCATTTTCGCGATGCCCGGGAATTCCGCCGGGTCCCGAAACGCGTCCGCGGCGAGCTTCGTGAGAATCACGTACGTATTCATGGCCCGAGCGTAGGGCGCGGCAGGGAAGGCCTTGTGAATGCAACAAAGGCTCGCTTACTGGAGGGACATGCCATGGAACAAGCCGTGCTGCATCTCGCACACATCGCCGCTTGGGTCTTCTTCATCGTCTTCATCCTGGCGCTCATCGGTCTTATTGCGATCGTCCGCTGGATCATGAATCTCTTCCGCCGCACCGAAGCCGCCGTCGAGACCGGCGTGGAAAAAGTCGAAGGCACGTTCCGCCGCTAGCTCGCGAGGTCCTTATGAAGCAAGAAAAGTTGACGCGCAGCGACGCGCTCAAACAGATCGTCGTGCTTCCTGCGCTCGCCGGCGCACTCATTGCGGGTGAAGCGCTGCCCGCATGGGCCGCAGACAACAAGAAGCAGTTCCACTATCAAAACAAACCGGGCAAGAACGGCGAGAAGTGCTCGCAATGCCGGTTCTTCAAACCGCCGCATTCATGCTCCGTCGTCACGGGCACCATCAGCCCGAACGGCTGGTGCACCGCCTGGTCGAAAAAGTAGGCGCTACTGCTCGACGTGCACGCCGAAGTATTTCGCTGCCGCCCAGATGTTCGCGGCGGCTTGCACCCGCTCGCGCTCGGTAACGCCGTCGACTTCCGAAAAGCGCGCGATCGCGCTTCGCACCCGCCCCGCATCCGTTAGCGGCTCCTTCCGCTCGCGCGGAAAGGCAAACGCGCTACTCGGCAGCTGCGATCGTTTGGCATCGGGATCGACCGGTGGCTTCCACGTAATGGTCATGCGACGATCGTGCGCAAGCGATATAAACGCCACGTAGCTATGTTGCTACCGCCAAATTGCCGCGTTTACCGAGGCTTCAATTAACTGGAGTTTTGCGATCTTATCCACCAGCGTTGCCGGCAGCGCATTGCGCGATCCTCCCCCGCACCCACTTAGAAGCAGCAACTAACGCTCCCGCGCCCAGTGCCGTAACGAATTTACGCACGCCGTGCACCGTTCATCAGAATACCCGCCCTACCGAATCCGGCCGATCTTGTTGCCGCCATATTCGGTGAACCAGAGCGCACCGTCCGGGCCGGCCGCAATGCCATCCGGATTACTCGATGCGGTCGGGATCGTGTACTCCGTGATTGCGCCGCCCGTGGTGACGCGGCCGATCTTATTGCCATTATATTCGGTAAACCAGAGCGCACCGTCCGGACCGGCCGCAATTCCATACGGCTCACTCGATCCGGTTGGAATCGCGTACTCAGTGAACGCACCGGCAGTGCTCACGCGGCCGATCTTGTTGCCCTTATATTCGATGAACCAGAGCGCACCGTCCGGGCCGGCCGCAATGCCGAGCGGCTCACTCGATGCGGTCGGAATCGTGTACTCCGTGAACGCACCGGCAGTGCTCACGCGGCCGATCTT
>DATEHZ010000112.1:0-38749 GCA_035279385.1 Vulcanimicrobiaceae bacterium
ATCTCGGTGCCGATCTCGCGATAAATTACAAGACCGCGGAATTCGTAGCCGAGATCGAAAAAGCGACGGCCCGTCGCGGCGTGGACGTCATCCTCGACATGGTCGGCGGCGATTATATCGCGCGTGACGTGCAGGCGCTCGCAGCCGACGGGAGGATTACGTGCATTTCGACGCCCCGGGGACGGGAGGTCGAGCTGCATCTGGGCGCGCTCATGCAGAAGCGGGCGGCGCTCATGGCGTCGGGACTGCGTAATCGCACGGTGGAGCAGAAGGCCGCGATCGCGGCGCAGCTGCTGCGTGAGGTGTGGCCGAGGCTGCCCGCGCGAAGCCCCATCCGGCCGGTTGTCGATTCGACGTTTCCGCTCGAGGACGCGGCCGCCGCGCACCGCCGCCTGGAGGAATCCGCGCATGTGGGTAAGATTGTCTTGGTTATCTAGAAAGGGGTCTTGAGTTTTTCATGAAGACGTATACGCCCAAGAAATGGGATCTCTCGGGTTTGCAGGGCATTTCCGATGCCACGCTCGAGATGCACTTCGGCCTCTACGAAGGCTACGTCAAAAATACAAACACGCTGATCGAACTAACGACGCAGGCGCGCCAAAGCGGTAAAGCCGCCGGTTCGAATCCGAAATTTGCGGAGCTGGTGCGGCGCATGGGCTGGGAGTTCAACGGCATGCGGCTTCACGAGTACTACTTCGATAATCTCGCGAAGAACGCAAACGAACTCAAATCCGGTCGCCTCTACGAAACGCTGGGCTCGAGCTACGGCGATTTCGAAACCTGGAAGAAAGACTTCTTCGCGGTGGGCGGCATGCGCGGCGTGGGCTGGGCAATCGCGTTCTACGATCCGGCCGCGCAGCAGATCAGCAATCACTGGGTGGAGCAGCACCACAACGGCAATATCGCCGGCTTCGTTCCCATCGTGGTGATGGACTGCTGGGAGCACGCGTTCATCAAGGACTACAAACCCTCAGAACGCGGCAAGTACATCGAGGCGTTCTATGCGAACCTGAACTGGGCCGCGTGCGAAGCGCGCCTCCAGCAGGCCGGCGAACTGGCCGCGCGATAGACCCGCTCGTTTCTGAGACGGAAGAACCCCGCAGCGATGCTTGCGGGGTTCTCGTTATTCCGGCGACGCGGGCTGCACGAACAGCGAGTTCGGATGCGTGTAAAAGACCAAGCCCGGCGCTGCGGCAGGGCGTTTTCGCACGTATTTGCGCAGCGTGTAGTCGACGGTGACCTTCGGGCTGCTTTTCGCCTTCGAATGCAGAGCCGCAAGCGCCGCGGCGGCGAGGAGATCTTCTTGCGGCGGCTGCCGCCTGTCGCTGCGCGAAAGAATGACGTGCGCGCCGGGCTGGTTCTGCACGTGAAACCAGAGATCGTCCGGCCGCGCGACGCGAAAGGTCAATTCGGCGTTCTCGACGGGCGTGCGGCCGACGTAGATGCGCGAACCGCTGGGCGTATCGAACTGCAGCGGCTTTCGTTTGCGCGGCACGGCGCGGTGCCGCGCCGGACGCCGCTGCGGATCGAGCGCGGCGACCGCCTCCGCCGCGTCGTCGAGCTCGGAGTCGGCGGTGCGTTCGACCTCCCACCGCACGTGAGCCACGTCGTCCAGCGCTTCCAACAGTTCGCCGCGGCGGCGTTCCAGGTGCGCGACGGAGGCCGCCGCTTTTTTATAGGCGGTAAAGAGCTTCGCGGCGCGTTCTTTAGCGTCGTCGCGTTCTTGCGCGGGCAGTTCGTGCAGCGTCGCGTACACGGCTTCGCCTTGCTCGCGCAGCGCCTGGCGTTTCTCGGCGTCGCGCAGCTTGCGCTCGACCTGCGCGAGTTCGGAGCGCAGCTTTTTCTCGCGCGCGCCCAGACTGCGCTCGAGTGCGTTGCGGTGCTTGGCCAGGCGATCGCTTTGCGCGGCGTGCGCGTGCGTCTTGCGCGCCTCCGCGAGCAGGTCGAGCAGCGAGCCGGCACGCTCGTGCTGCAAGTCCGCGTACTGCGGCAACTCCACGACGTGCGCTTGCACGAGCGCCCCCTCTTTGCGATAGACGTGCAAACCGTCTTCCGGCAGGCGCTCGGCCAGCGAGGCGACACGCTCCTGCGCGAGCAGCGGGCTCGACTTTCCCGGGCGAAGCGGCGGCGGCTCGTAGGCGTCCCCCGTCTGCACGGAGCGCACGGCGTTTTGCGAGGGGGCAAATTCCTTGGCGGCAGCGACGATCGTATCGCCTTTGAGCAGCACGATGTTGCCGAATCGCGGCACGAGTTCGAAGACGAGTGCCAGACGCTCTTCCACGCCGAAGCGCGATCGCGCCCCGAATTCCATGCGCAAGAGGCGGTCGCCGCGGCGCGAGAGCACGGCGGTCAACGTGGTCCCGCGCAGCGCCGCGCCGGCAGCCCGTACGAATCCAGGCTCGACCGCGATGGGCAGTTCGCCGCTCTCGACGGTGATGACCGGCGTCGGCGCAAAAACATCCGCGCACACCAGGTGCTCCGCTCCGCGCTGCCGGAGCGCCAGCGCGAAGCGCCCGTCCCCGAGCTGGCCGACGTCACGCACCCGCGCGCCTTTAAAGCGCTCCGCGAGTTCCATCGCCAGACGGCGGATTAGGATCCAATCGGTGTACACGCCGCCAAGCTTCTGCAACGGGTATCATTGGGACATGCGAGTACGTGCGATCGCGCTTGCGGCATTCTGCTGCGTGGTTTTCCTGGCTGGCTGCGCAGGCACGAGCGCGACCCAGTTCACCGCTCGTCCGGGCGAGCGCTTTACGATGCACCGCACCGCGACCTCGACGGGCTCGCTCAGCGACCTCGCCTCGCAGGTCACGACGGACACGTTGCTGCGCAACCGGGGGGCCAAACTGCTCAAAGCGCAGCCGTTTGCGCCCTGTCCCGGCGAGGCGGGCGAGCAAACCTTCACGCTCTCGGGACCACAGGGCGCCCAGGTGCTGCGCGTGGGGTTCACGCAGTGGAACGGCCGGACCACCGTCGTCTCGTACCGGCGGCCGGCCCGCGCCGGGGACGACCCGCAGGCCCTCGAGGCGATGCGCCGCAGCCTGTGCAGCGCCGTCCTGTGAGGCGCCGAAAAGGGCTCGGGCGCGACCCTTGGGAACAGTAGTCCCTTTGCCCGCAAGGTCCCAGGAGGTCAATGCTCGGTCCGGGTCTGCTCTTCGTCGTGTCCGGGCCGTCGGGTGCCGGAAAAGACACCCTCGTGGACGCGCTTCGCGAGAAGCTGCCGCGACTGCGGTACTCGGTGTCCGCCACGACGCGCGAACCGCGACCCGGCGAGGTACACGGCGAGCACTATTTTTTCCTGAACCGGGAAGAATTTGAGCGGCGCCGAGGCGCCGGCGGCTTTCTGGAATGGCGGGAGTACAATGACAATTTCTACGGTACGCCCCGCGATTTCGTGGAGCGAACGCTGACCGAAGGCTACGACCTCATCATGAAGCCGGAAGTCAACGGCGCGCTCGCGATCAAGCGGGCGTTTCCGGCTGCGGTGCTGATTTTTCTGGCGCCGGACCGGTTCTCGAATTTGCGTACGCGTCTGCTGGCGCGGCGTACGGAAACGACCGAAGAGATTGCGCGCCGGCTGGAAATCGCACACGAGGAATTCAAATTCGTGCGCGAGTTCGACTACATCGTCATCAACGCGGAAGCGCGTTCCGACGAAGCGGTGCGCGATCTGCAGGCGATCTTGCAGGCGGAACGGTTCCGTATTCATAGATACAGCGACGACTCGATAAGGGAATTGGAACACTCATAACATGCAAAAGTCCGTATTCGGCGATTTGGATAGACTTCTGGATCACGTCGACTCGAAATTCAGCCTGGTGAACGTGGTGACCAAGCGCGCCAAGCAGCTCAACAACGGCGCACCGCCGCTCACCGAAGCGGTCAACCCGAACAAGCCGGTTTCAACGGCCCTCAACGAGGTCGCGGTCGGCAAAATTCAATACCACCGCACCCGCGAAGGCATCAAGTAGGGAGCAAACCCATGTGCGGCATTGTCGGGTATATCGGTGAGCGCGACAGCGTACCCATTATTTTGGATTCGCTGCAGCGCCTGGAGTACCGCGGGTACGACAGCGCGGGAATCGCGGTCATCGATGCCGCCGGCGCGCTGACCGGCACGAAAGCCGAAGGCAAACTCCAGCGCCTCGCCGAGCGCCTGCGCAACGGCGGACGGATCTCCGGCCGCGTCGGCGTCGGCCATACGCGCTGGGCGACGCACGGGCGCCCGTCCGACGCAAACGCGCATCCGCACATGGACTGCACGGGCAAAATTGCCGTCGTACACAACGGTATCATCGAAAATTACGCCTCGCTGCGGGCGCGTTTGCTTACCGCCGGACACGTCTTCAAGAGCGAGACCGACACTGAGGTGCTCGCGCACCTCATCGAACAGCACTACGACGGCGATCTCGAGGCCGCGGTCCGCAGAACGCTCAAAGAAGTTACCGGCGCGTACGCGCTCGGGATCATCAGTTCGGACGATCCGGAGCACCTGGTGTTCGCGCGCAACGGCGCGAGCCCGCTCGTGATCGGCATCGGCGAGGGCGAGATGTTCGTTGCGTCCGACACGCCGGCGATTCTGCAGTACACGCGCAAAGAGATCATCTTGCAGGAAGGCGAGATGGTCGTCGTCGGCCGCGACGGCTGGCGCCTGATGGACTACGACGGAGCGCCGATCGAACGCGACGTCATGCAGGTGACGTGGGATGCGAGCTCTGCAGAGAAGAGCGGCTTCAAGCATTTCATGCTCAAGGAGATCTACGAGCAGCCCAACGTCATCAAAGAGACGCTCGCAGGCCGCATCGACGAGAGCAACGACGTGCAGTTGGCGGCCGAGATCGCGATTCCCGAAGAGAAGCTGCGTTCGCTCTCCAAGATTGCCATCACGGGCTGCGGTACCGCCTATCACGCGGGTATGGTCGGCATGTACTTGCTGCGTTCGCTCGTGCACGTGCCGGTGGAGATGGAACTCGCCAGCGAGTTCCGCTACGGCGATCCGGTCATCGATCCAACGGCCCTCACGATTGCGATGTCGCAGTCGGGCGAGACGGCGGACACGATCGAAGCCGTTCGCATCGCAAAGCAGGCCGGCTCGACCGTGCTGGGCATCTGCAACGTGCTGGGTTCGCATCTCACCCGCATCGACGACGGCACGCTTTTCACGCGCGGCGGCCCCGAAATCGGCGTCGCGGCGACCAAGACGTACGTTTCACAGGCGACGGCGATGACGCTCTTCGCGCTGTATCTCGCGCGTCTGCGCGCGAGCGCGCCGATCGAGCGTCTGCGCGAGATCGCCGACAACACGAAACTGCTTCCGGCGGCGGTCGACGTCGTGCTCAACACCTCGGACGACATCAAAAAAGTCGCCAAGAAGATTCGCAAATCCAAGTCCGTCCTGTTCATCGGGCGGTACGTCAATTTTCCGACGGCGCTCGAAGGCGCCCTCAAACTCAAAGAGATTTCGTACATCCACGCTGAGGGCTATGCCGCCGGCGAGATGAAGCACGGCCCGATCGCGCTGCTGGACTCGAACGTTCCCGTGGTGGGCGTCATGACCGACGGCCGCGTGCGCGACAAGATTCTCTCCAATCTTGCCGAGTCGAAGGCGCGTGAAGCCCCCGTCATCGTCGTCGCCAATCACGGCGACGAAGAGGCCAAAGCGATCGCCGACCACGTCTTCTGGGTGCCGAAGGTCGACGAGCTGCTCTCGCCGATCGTCAACATCATCCCGCTGCAATTGCTCGCGTACCACATCGCGGACATCGAAGGCAAAGACGTCGATCAGCCGCGCAACCTCGCAAAAACCGTCACGGTAGAATAAGCGCAGACCCGGTCCTCGACTAGAGCGTAATCGCGGCGGCGAGGGCGAGTTCTACGGCGGCGTCGCCGAGATAGATTGGCGAGATGCGCCGCCGCGCGACGTACCCGAGGTCGATCGCGGCAAACGAAAGCGCCGAGAGCACGGCCAACGCGCGAATCGACCGTGCCGGGTACTTTTCGCGTTCGTTCAAGCCGATGCTCGCGCCGATGGAGACTGCGAGCAGGCCGACCATCTGCACGAGCCACCAGTCGGCCTTCGGTCCGGTGGCGGCTTCGAAGGCGCGCCGGCTGGCAAGCGGCCAGAGGCCGCTTCCGATGTAGTACGCCGCCTGAAACTGCAGGGCGGCCCGTCGCAAGTTGCGCATACTCGCAACGTACCCATGGCCAGTAAAAAACAAGTTGAAGACGCCATCTTCGAGCGTGAGGGATTCAAAGTCGAACTCGAGCTTTTCGAAGGCAAGAAGAGCGTTCTTCCGGCGTATGCGTGGAGCGTCATGGCTCCGCAGCGCTGGAAGGTTTCCGATTGGAAGAACGCGCGGCTGGAACCCTACCGCCTGCTCGTGAAGAGCGTCACAATCTACCGCGGAGACGGAACGCCCGTTCCTCGCGACCTGCAGCTCGGCAATCTGCGCGACACGTACTACGAAGCGGAATACGGCCCGATCAAGCGAGATTGACCGCTAAGGGATAAGAAATTCACCGGCCCCAGACGCGCCGGTGAATTTTCGGAGAACAGGTTGTCTACGGCTGACGCTGTATCGGCGTCGCCCACCAGATCTCCCAGCGCCATGCCGGGGTGCTGTTTTGCGCGAAACCCGCTTCGCCGTAGAAGAACAGGTAGCGCGCGATGTGGTACGACAGATCGACGTTGCCCGATTGCGCAACCGTACCGAGTCCGTCATTGGTGAACTCTTTGCGCAGGCCGATTTGCCCCTGTCCCGCCGGTGAGTCGTGCTGCTGGTTGAAGATGCGTTCGTAGAGTTCGAGCGTTCCGGCGTTGCTGCCGACGGGTAATCCGCTCTCGTCCGGGTTCGCGTCGTGGTTCATCTGGTACATGACCAGAACGCCCGGAACGTAGCCGACGGGATCGCGCTGCGCGTACAAGCCCCAGGTCGTGTAGCGATCGACGTCGCCGTTTGCGAGCGGGACGCTTCCGCGCGAACCGTAGAGACCGTACTCGAGCGGCTGCATCGGATTTGCATGCGCCACTTTCCATTGGAACGTCTTGTCCGTGTCGTCCTGGAAATCGGTGGCGCCGCTCCAGCCCAAACCGCTTCCGAGCCATGCGATCTCCGCGTCGGTCGAGCCGGGCGTATAGGCGAGTTTGGCGCCCCAGCGGTTCGCGTCGGTTTGATACGCGTGCTCGCCGACGGTGATTTCCGGCGTTGCGAATCCGGAGAGATCGGTAAACATGCTCCATGGGGAGGGCCCGGGCGCCGTGATGTAGCCCACGAACGCATGGCCGTCGCGATGGAAGAGGTTGTTGTACGCGACCCATAGCGTATCGAGATCGCCGGCCTGATTGTTTTGCTGAATCCAGGTCTGCGCGTGATACGTCCAGTCGTCCCCTGCGGCACCGGCCGCGTGGATCGCAAGGTTGCCGAACTGGACGTAGTGCGGCTTACTGGAATCCTGGGTGTCGTACCACGTGTTTGCACCGAACCAAATGGGATTGGCGCGGCGCAGGACGTGCGGGTCGAGCGACGCGTACCCGGTTCGTTGAACGTAACGCCCGTATGCGTTGAGCGTCGGAACGAGCGTGTGGCACTCGTTGCATTGCATGCCGTAGGCTTGCGCGAAAGGCGGCATAGCCTGGGCTTTTATCGTGAGCAGAGCGCACATCGCGGCGACCGCCGCGAGCGCAGATGCGAGCCGCCGCATTTACTGCACGACGACCGTGAGTTTCATGTCGGCATGTCCGGCCCCGCACACGATCTGGCATGGCAAAACGTACGTGCCGGCTTTTTTCGGCGTCACGTTCACGGTGACGAAATTGCCGGGCGTGATGGTCGTCATCGGAATTCCGAGCTCGTCGGATTTCACTCCGTGTACGCCGCCGCTCGATGTAAACCGGAGCATCGTGGTTTCGCCGACGTGCAATGTAATCGAATTGGGCGTGAACTTCCAGTTCGACGCCACGACGTCGATGCTGGGATGCGCATGCGCGGGCCGGTACGCAGTGGTAAGCGCGAGCGTGATAATCGCGGTCAACACCGCCGCAACCCGCAAGAATGAAGTCATGTTCAAACCTCCCGAGATGAGGGTTGCCTCCATGCTATGCGTCCTTCGGTACCGCTTCATGTAAAACCGCGCGCAGAATGGAGAAAAAGCGGGGAACTGCTTGAGACTTGCGCGCATCGCAGCCGCGCAATGCGAAAAAAGTCGCTGCGAGAACGACGGGTGCTCGCGTGTGCTGCACGGCGGGTTGGTGCAAGGGGAGGATAGAACGCATTCCTGCCAATGATAAGAAGCGATGGACGCCGGCCGGATCAGCTGCGGCCGGTCACGATTGAACCGGACTATTTAAAATTTGCCGAGGGGAGCTGCCTGGTCTCGGTCGGCAACACGCGCGTGCTGTGCGCCGCGACGATCGAAGAGCGAGTTCCCCAATGGATGAAAGGCCGGGGTACCGGTTGGGTCACGGCGGAGTACGCGATGCTGCCGCGAGCGACGCAGGAGCGCACGCAGCGCGAGGCCTCCAAAGGACGTTTGGGCGGACGAACCCATGAGATCCAGCGCATCATCGGCCGCGCGCTGCGCGCCGTCACCGACATGGCGAAGCTCGGAGAGCGCACGGTGTGGCTCGATTGCGACGTTCTGCAGGCGGACGGCGGGACGCGCACGGCAGCCGTCACCGGCGCCTGGGTGGCGCTGGCCCTGGCCCTGCGCAAATCGTTCGACCCCAAGAACCGTGCGAAGTGGCCGCTGGCCGGCCAAATCGCGGCAACCAGCGTCGGCATCGTAGCAGGACACCCACTCCTCGACCTTGCGTACGACGAGGATAGTCGTGCCGAAGTGGATATGAACGTCTTTATGACCGATGCCTGTAAATTCACCGAGCTGCAGGGCACGGCGGAAGCCACGCCGTTCGACCGGAGCGAGCTCGATTCGCTGCTCGCCCTTGCCGAGGGCGGGATCCGTCAGCTGCTGGAGATCCAGCGTTCGGTCCTCGATGCCGGACGATAGCCTGCGGGCCCTCGTCGCGAGGGTCGGCGAGTTCTACGTGACCGACAAGACGCTCAAAGCCGCCCAGAAAAAGATCGAATCCGCCTTGGCGGGCGGCTCCGTGGACGAGCGCGCGCAGCAAGAGTACGTTCGGGCGGTGCACCGGTATTTCACCGGCTTCGAAAAGGAAGCGCGCGCGCATCTGCGGGACGTCGACAAACGGTTGGAGCACGTAAACCAAGTGCAGTTCAATCTCACGGCGGAGCGCGGTGTGGCGGTGCGCCGCATCGAAGCAACGCAAAGCGTGCTGCAGGAGCTGGAACGTGTCGCGAACCCTGAACGAAGCTGAGAACGCGGCGGAGATCGTCGAGCGCGCGGGCGTACGCGGACTCGAAGGCATCGGCCGGCGCGTCAATTCGTTTTTCGAATTCATCGGCGGCGTCACGGCGCTCGGCGGCGAAGCGGCCAAGACGATCGCCCGGCTGCGCATTCGTTTCGCCGAAACTGTCAACCAGTGCTATCTGCTGGGCTATCAGTCGCTGATTATCGTGCTGCTCACCTCGCTGTTCACCGGGATGGTGTTCTCGCTGGAATCGGCGGTTCAGGCGGTGCAATACGGCTTCGGCGGGTTCGTCGGCGGGATCGTCTCGTACACGAACGTGCGCGAACTGGGCCCGATGCTCACCGCCGTCGTCGTTGCGGGCCGCGTCTGCGCGGCAATCGCTGCGGAAATCGGCTCCATGGTCGTGACCGAGCAGGTCGAAGCGCTGCAGTCGCTCGGGCTTGCGCCGGTGCGGTTCCTGGTCGTGCCGCGGCTGCTCGCGCTGATGATCATGCTCCCGCTGCTCACGGTTTTTGCCGACGTCATCGGCGTGCTCGGCGGCGAATGGATCGCACACGCGCAAGCCCACATCAGCTACGACGATTTCATGTCGTCGGCGCGCCAGACGATCGGTTTCGAAGACGTCGTCAAAGGGCTCTTCAAATCGGTGATCTTCGGCATCATCATCGCGCTCGTGGGGTCGTACCAGGGACTAACGACCAAGGGGGGAGCGGCGGGCGTCGGCAAAGCCACGACCAACGCCGTCGTCACCTGCATCATCCTGATCTTTATCCTGAATTTCATCATGTCGTACTTCCTGTACGGGGGCGGGTAGTGCCGAACATCATCGCCAAACTCGACGGCGTCACGCTCAAGTACGGCGATCGGGTCGTGCTTCGCAATTGCAGCCTGGACGTGGTCGAGAATGCGATCACGTGCATCATCGGCCTTTCCGGTGCCGGCAAGTCGACGATTCTGCGCTTGCTGGACGGCCTTCGCAAGCCGGACGTTGGGCACGTGTACGTGCGCGGGCAAGACATCTGCCACATGCGCGAGAGCGACCTCATCGAGATGCGGACGAAAATCGGATTCTCGTTTCAGTTTGCCGCGCTCTTCGACAGCATGACCGTCGGCGATAACATTGCGCTGCCGCTGCGCGAGCATACCTCGCTGAGCGACGACGAGATTCGCGAGGTCGTGATGCACACGCTGGACAGCGTGGGTCTCGAGCATACCTACGACAATATGCCCAGCGAGCTCTCGGGCGGCATGCTCAAGCGGGCCGGGTTCGCGCGCGCCGTCGTCACCAACCCGGACCTGGTTCTCTACGACGAACCGACGACCGGCCTCGACCCGATCGTGACCCATCTGTTGACGGATACCATCAAACGGCTTCGTCAGCAGCTCAATGCCACCGCGGTCGTCATCTCGCACGATCTGCAGTCCATTTATCTCATGGCCGACTATATGGCGATGCTGTTCGAGGGCGCCATCATCGAATACGGAACGGTGGACCAGGTCCGCAAGTCCACGAACCCCATCGTTCAGCAGTTCCTACAGGGTTCGGAGGTAGGGCCGATCCCGTTATGAGGGAATACGCTCGCTGATGTCCAGACAAGCGCAACTCGGCCTGTTCGCGATCATCGCGCTCGTGCTGCTCTTCGGAATCTTTTACGTGATTACCGACTTCGGCACGCGCCACAGCGGCTATCGCATCGGCGTGCACTTCGCTTCGGCTGCCGGCCTGCCCACGGGCGCGCAGGTCTTTTTCAGCGGCGTCACCGTAGGCACGGTCGATCAGGTGCAGCTCTTGCCGGACAACAGCGTGGACGTCATTCTGGCGATTCAGAACGGCATCAACATCCCGAAAGACTCGAAGTTCCTGATCCAAGCGCCGCTGACCGGCACCCCCAACATGCTGATCGTTCCGCCGGTGCCAAAGCCCATGCCCCGCGGATACACGTCGACGCCTCTGCCGGCGGAGCAGATACTGCCGCATGAAGTCTTGCCGATCGCGCAGCAGCCCATCGGCATCGCGAGTCCGACGATTGCGGATTTGCTGCAGCAGGGCCAAGGCGAGGTGCGGCGTCTGGACCAGATGCTTGCGACGCTGGAACAGCGCGAACCCAAATTGCTCAACACGCTGCAGACCGCGCTCGAGAACGTCGACGACATGACGACGCAGCTGCGCAGCACCGTCGCAGACGTCTCCGGCACGATGGAGTCGACGATGCAGCAGGCGGGCGGACACATCGTGAGCATGACGGCGACGCTCGACAATACGATGAGCCGCAATCAGTACAAGATCGATACGCTGCTCTCGACGCTGGACAGCACGGCGGTTGCGCTCAACAAGTCGATGGACCAGCTCGCCGGATTGGCGAGCGACCCGCGGCTGAAGACCAATCTCATCTCCACGACGAGCAACATTCGCGATCTCACCGGCAACATCGCCGGGCTGACCGGCGATCTGCGCTCGGTGACCGGGAACCCGCAAACGCAGGCGCAGCTGCGCGATACCGTTGCGAACCTCGATGCGACGATGCAGAAGGCGGACTCGCTGCTGGGGACGCTCGGCGGTCAGAGCCGCGTCTACGGTGTCGACGCCGGCGCGACGCCCTATCCCATTCCGGCCGGCGCGAACAGTCTGCCGCCGCCCGGAACACAGACGCCCCCGCCCGGCGGTCCGAACGCCGGACGTCTGAAAGCGGGTCTGGGCAAAATGCTCAGCAATCTCGCGCAGGCGCAGCTGCGGCTGAGCTACTTGAACGCGCAGACGGTGAACGGGCCGAACACGCTCCTCACGAGCGACCGCGGGCCGCAGGCGGATTTCAACGTGATTCTGCTGCCGCGCGGCAGCGTGAGCGGCATGGTGGGCGCGAACGACATCGGCGGGAAGACCACCTGGAACCTCGCGGGCATGAAACACTACGGCGGACTGCGTGTGGGGGGCGGCGTGTTATATTCGCAGCTCGGCGTGCTCGGCTCGTACGACGCGGGGCATTTCGGCGCAGAGACGCGCGTGTACAATTTGCGCCGGCCGACCTTCGACATCTACGGGAATTTCAACGTCGCGCAGTGGGCGAAGCTGTTCTTGGGCCAGCGCGATGCGACGCGATCGGATCGCCGCACCGTGTTCGGGCTGCAGCTGAACTTCTGACGTGATCCCGTACAGCGACGAACGGCGCCCGGCGGTCTTCGCGGGTGCCGTTTGGCTGTTGATCGCCGCGAACGTATTCGGATTCTATCTGGAATTGACGGCGCGCAACCCGGCGAAGTTCATCGAGTTCTTCGCGCTGATTCCGTACAACATCACGCATGGGATCGCGTTGCCGCCGCCCTCGCCGCATCCGTATTGGCTCACGCTGCTCACCTCGATGTTTCTGCACGGCGGATACGCGCATATCTTTTTCAACATGCTGTTTCTGGGCGTCTTCGGGCCGCGCATGGAACGCTATCTGGGACATCTCGGTTTCGTTTTCGTCTACGTGCTGTGCGGCGTCATGGGCGGCATCGCGCAGATTTGGGCCGCGCCGCTGAGTCACGTGCCGGAGATCGGCGCATCGGGCGCGATCGCCGGTATTTTGGGCGCGTACATCGTGACCTATCCGGCCGCACGAATCGACACCGTTACGCCGATTGGCTGCTTTCCGCTGTTTTTGCGGCTGCCCGCGGTCGCGTTCATCGGCATCTGGGCGTTCCTGCAGTTCTTTCTGGGATTCGAAACGTTCGATCCGCACGCGAATGCCGGCGGCGTGGCGTATTTCGCGCATATCGGCGGTTTCTCGACCGGAGCGATTCTCATCGGCTTCTACGGCCTGTTCGCAAAACGGGAGCGCGGCTAGCAGTCGCGAAGTGCGCGGCGATGGACCAAAGCAAAGTGCGCGTCGGCATCATCGGGTCCGGCGCGATGGGGACGCTGTTCGGGTATCATCTGGCCTCGCAGTGCGAAGTGACGATGCTCGATTCCAACCGGGCGCTGCTCGATGAGATCGAGCGCAGCGGCGGTCTGAGCGTCAACGACGCGCCGCCGCGGCACGTGCGCGTGGGACGTTCGTCGCGAGAACTCTACGGGTCGAATTTCGTCTTTCTGTTCGTTAAGGCGGTGGACACGCTGCGCGCGCTGCGTCCCTTCGCGGGCGAACTGAGCCCGTCGACGCCGATCGTTTCGCTGCAAAACGGTGTGGGCAACGAGGACGCGATTAAAACCGCGCTCGGCGGAGCGGTACCGGTTGTGCTCGGCATCACGACGGAGTCGTCCTTGACGGTGGGCGCCGGACGGGTGCGCAGTTCGCAAGGCGGCGCAACCATCATCGGCTCGGGCGGCGCATCGCCCGCGACCTCGCGCAGCGTCGCGGAATTGCTGATGAAAAGCGATATGAAGGCGAGCGTCGTGTACGACATTCGCCCGCATCTGTGGGGCAAACTGGTCGCGAACGCGGCGGTGAATGCCGTGAGCGCGCTGCTCGACTGCGAATCGGGCGAGATTCTCAAAGATCCGAACGCCGCCCGGCTCGCGGAGGCGCTGGCAGAAGAAGCGGCCGAAGTCGCGGCCGCATTGAAGATCAATCTGCCGTTCGTGAACCCGTGGCAGTACGTCGCGGAAGTCATCGCCGTGGGCGCAGACAGCAAGAGTTCGATGGCCTTCGATCTGGAATCCGGGCATCCGAGCGAGATCGATCACATCAATGGAGCCGTGTGCGCCGCAGGCCGGCGTACGGGCGTTGCGACGCCTTACAACGACGCGATGGTGCGCCTGATCAAAGCGAAGGAAGCGCTCTCGCGGTCTTCACGGCTCGCCGCCGCGCCGGCTTAGTCGCGCACGCCGTCCTGCGGCCAGAAGCCGTAGAGCGCGCGTCCCGGTTCGAGATCCCAAAAGCGCGTGCGGTTATCGCCCACGCCGTAGACGACCGCGTACGGAACGTCGTGTGAGAGAATGGCGCGCACCAGCCGCGCGAAATCGCGCTGCGACATCCACGTCGCCGCGTACCGTTTGAATTTTTGCTCGTCGGTCAGGCCGAGCCAGCCGCTCGATTCGCGCACGCTCTCGTCTTTGGGATCGTCCGCTTGCGTAATTGAGCCGATGCGCACGCAGGCGACCTGCATGCCGTACTTATCGCTGTAATAGCGCCCGAGAACCTCACCGAAGGCCTTCCAGACGCCGTAGAGTCCGTCGGGGCGATACGGCGCGTCGTTGCCGATGACCAGGCCGTATGCCGGTTCGTAAATCCCCGGCGCGCGGTCGACTTCGTTCATACCGACGCAGTGATTGGAACTCGCAAATACGATGCGTTTGAGCCCGCTGCGGCGCGCGGCTTCGTAGACGTTGTACGTGCCGCCGATGTTCACCGAATAATTCGTTTCCCAATCGAGATCGACGGCGACCGCACCCGCGAGATGAATCACCGTCTCGCAGCCGTGCAGCGCAGCGAGCATGGCGTCGAAATCACGCACGTCGGCATTCACGTCCGCGTTTTCGAGGTCGATGCGTACGACCTCGTTGTCGCGCGCCAGATCCGCGCACAGATGCGTGCCGATGGTTCCGTTGGCTCCCGTTACGGCGATTTTTGACATGCGGCGCAGCTTCTACTACGCTATCGCCATGAACTGCCCGACGTGCCAAGCGGCGGTTCCGGACCGCGCGAACTTCTGCCCGAACGGCGGGGCCGCCGTGGGGCAGCCGCTGACGCTCGGCTTTGGAAGGACGCAAAACGTGCGCATGGATACGGTTCCGGTGCTCACTACGACGAACCGCAAACCGAAGGCGCAGCGCAGACGGGCGGCATCAGCACAGTAACACCGTAGAGTCGGCGTTCAGCCCTCACGCAGGTACGCCGTTTTGTAATCGTGCTGCCCGGCCGCCAGCGCGGTCTCGAAGCGGCGCACTACGGCAATGTTACCGTCGACTTGCTGATCCCGCGGGCACGCTTCGATGCGTAAAATGGATGCGCGGATTTCCTGCGCGTCGCGTTGCAAGAATGCGACCGTCGCCTGCACGTAAGCGTTCCAGCACTCGCGCCCCGGCAGATGGGAACGGGAAAACGCGCGAAGCGCTTGGGCGTACCCGCCCTCTCCGCCGAACGCAAGCAGTTGCCCCAGGTGAAAATAGAGCAGTTCCGGTGCGATGGCGCATTTTTGCGGGTCCGCGCGCATGGCGTCTTCATGCAGGACGAGATACCGCCGTATACAGTGCGCGGCAGCCGCATCTCCGTGGGCGTCGAGGACGGCCCGCCACCCCGCATTCGACTGATCGAAGTCCCAGGGCGAGAGCTGCATCGACGACTCGAATTCTGCCGAACCGTCGCTTTCGCTCATGCCTCAGATCTGCGGCTTGAGCTGCAGGACGCGGATGATGCCGCTGCGCACCTCGACGTCGATCGAACGCGGTCCTCCGCCGTTGATCGTACCCTCCAGCGTTTCATTCGTGCCGTGGGAGCGGCCCTTGAGCGTCTGCGGAGGGAAGTCGGTGAACAGCGTGCCGTTGTCCGTATGGAGACGTATACGCGCTTGGGCGTGCTCGTTGACGTAGAGCTCCACGTTCCCGCTGCCGATGGTGAACGTGAGCGTGCCGGGCCAGTTCGTGCTCGCGAAGATCACGCTCATGTTGCCGGTTCCGATCGATGCGCTGCCGTACTGCGGAATGAGCATGGCGATATTTCCGCGATCCGTGTGCGCGTTGACGACGCCCTCGAAATCGCCTACGTGAATATCGCCCTGCTGCGTGGAAATATCCATCGCGCCGCCTTTCGGGCCGCGCAAGAGAAAATTGACGCCGGGCCGGGTCGCCGTTGCCGCGACGAGCAAGTTGGCTTTCTTGATGGAAACGCTGCCCGGCGGGCCGTATGCGGCGACGGTGTACTGATCCGGCGGTTGCCCGCGCTCGGGCGCGTACGCGTCGATGTTGCCGTGGATGTTGCGCGCGACGATTGTCGCACCGGGTGGAAAGACGCCGATTTCCTTGATGGCGGGCGGTGGCGCCGCACACCCGGCAAGCAAAACGAGCGGAAGAAGAAGAGCGGTCCGCCTCACCCTGCTGGCGTTCGCAGCAGTGCCTCGATTTCCTCGATACGCGTGCGCAGCTCGCGCTCGAGCGCCGCATCGTGCAGAATCGGCAGTACGTCGCGCTGCGTTTTCGTGAGGTAACGCCGCCAGCGGTCGATGCCTTCGCCGCGCCGCACGTCACGGACGACGTCTTCGAGATTCGCGCAGCGATCCGCACATTTGACGATCACTGCTTCGCGATCTTCGCCGATGCGCCCGTAGTATTCGGGTGCGTCCGGATCGCCGGGAGGCTCCGTCATACGTTCGACGAGCGCGAGCAATTTGCTTTGCTCGGGAAACTGCGCGCGCAGCTCCGAGCGCGGCAGTTTGGTATCTTCGAGCACGTCGTGGAGCAGGGCGCCGGCGGCGCAGCGCTCGAGCGCGTCGTCATCGAGCAAAATAACGCCGTCCCGGTTCCAGCGCAAAATCAGCGTTGCCGCCAGGCGCGGGTGATCGATGTACGGCGTCACGTGATCCGCACGGCGCTGCCCGATCGCCGCGTGCGCGACGGCGGCGACGATATCGGCGCGCTCGACGAGCGGCCAGCGTGCAGCAGCCTGGTTCAATTCGGCCGAACGGGGAACGGGCGCTTTGACATATTCGCGACTAGCCATGCGTGCAGTCTTACCCGCGAACTAGGTCCTAACGATCCTTCATGCGATCGCGCGGATGCGCTTCATCGTACGCTCGCTTCTTATGCGCCATTTCGACGTTTGTATAAATCTGCGTCGTCGCGACGCTTTCGTGACCCAGCAGCTCTTTGATGGTGACGAGGTCTACACCGTTTTGAAGAAGATGCGTCGCGAACGAATGCCGCAGCGTATGCGGCGTCGCCAGTTTCTTGTTCTCATCGTCCGCGTTCAGGCCACTCACCTTATACATTTCCCGGAAGATGTACCAAATGTGCCGAGGCGTCAGCCGTTTTCCGCCGACGCCGACGAATAGCGCCGGATCGCTAGTGCGCGGTCGAACCCCGAGATATCTCTGTATGGCGTCGGCTGTGGCTTTGTTGATCACGACGAGCCGATTCTTCGAGCCTTTGCCGTGGACACTGACGATTCGTGTGCGCAAATCGATGTCGTTGAGATCGATTCGTGCGACCTCGGCGCGTCGTACGCCACTACCGTACAGCAGCTCCATGATCGCGGCCGCACGCAGGCGCTGAAAGGGCGTCCAATCGGCTCGTTCCGACGCGAGGAGTTTCCCGACGTCCGGCTCCGCCAGTACGTTGGGTAATGTTTTCAATTTCGACTGCGGCGGCGGCACGATCTCGGCTGCCGGGTTATCATCACGCAGGTGCTCGTACCGCAAATACCTGTAGAAGGAGCGAATGGCGCAGACTTTCCGTCGCACCGCCACCGCGTTGTAGTTCCGGCGGCCGGTGAGGTCGGCAATAAAGCGCCGTATGTCCAACTGGCTCGCCGTCAAGAGCTGCGGCCAGGCTTTGCGCTTGCCGTTTTCATCTAAAACACCCTCGCCGGCCAAAAACGCGCCGAAAAGTTCCAAGTCGTGCGCGTAGGCCTCCGCGGTCAGCGGGCTGCGGCTGCGCTCGTTCATGAGAAAGGCACCATGCAGAATGATGTTCGTGTCGACGGGAGCGGACCGCTCGTCTTTCTTTCTCATGTTTTATCGAAGTATTCGACAATCTCGGGGACGTACCTGAACCACTCGCCGCGAAGACGGTGCTGCGAAAACTTCGCGTGCAACTCGGCTTCATGGCGCTGGCTACTCAGAAATGCGCCGATTAGGCGCAACTCCAGCGGATGCGCCGTCTGCAACTGGGAAAGCCGTCCGCCGGAACGGCCTGGATGGCTTCGAGTCCACCCGATCTTTATCGCACTTCCGTCCGTAATTGCATACACGAAGCCGACCGCCACTTCGCCGAACGTCCGTTCGACTTCAATCTTGCGCGAGTCAATCGTCTCCAGTAACCCGTGCACCAAGTCCAGGTCCGACTGAACCGCCTCCAGTTGTGCATGAATCCCTTGTGATTTCTTGCAAAGTGCCTCACAAAGGCGACGAAGCTCGTGTTCCAGCACACCGTAGTGATCGCGCACAAAACCATCCCGGCAAATAACGCATGGCATCGCCCAGCGATGCAGCGCATCGCCAAGTCCGACCTCGGCCGGGAGTCCCGCCGCACGATACTCCGGAACGCCCCACCTGAACCGCAGCTCGTAGTCCGCGCAGGCGCCGACCAGGTCCCGGCACGGCAAACTCGGATATCCATGCTCGCACAACACGCCGGCGTACCCGGGTATTTTTTCGACGAAACGATCGCGCGCGGTCGGATTTTCGGCCGTGACGAGACCACCGCACAGCGGACAAAACACCGGCGCATACGGGTGGACCCCGTACGCATCGAGCCGGATGATTGATGCCCGCATCGTGCAATAATGCGAGCGCCGCCCGTGCTCACCCTCATCCGCCAACCGAACGTGAATTTCCACAGACTTCTCCTCAGCCGCCATCTCGATATCACAGAATACTTGTTTCATGATATCGGTAGAGAAGCGGCGAGCCCCTTTGTGGATTGCCTGTGGATAGGGGCTTTTCGATCCGCTTCTGTCGATGGACGCGTTCACGCCGGGATAGCAGCGTCGCTAGGGCCGGGGCGTGAATTGCGTCGTATGATAGGTCCGGCAATGAGCAACAATAGCGACGATGTGCCGGTGCTCGTTACGGAGCGCCTGATGCTCACGATTCCCGGTGCGCAGGCCGCTCCGGCGCGCGTGGCGTTCAATCGCGCAAACCAGCGGCACCTGGAGCCGTGGAATCCGGCGATGTCCGCGCGGGATTTTGACGTCGAGTTCTGGCGCGTAAGGCTGGACGGGCAGGTCCGGCAGTTCAAAGACGGGACGCGGTACGCGTTCAGCATCTTCGAGCGCGCCGGCGGCCCCGCCGGACCGCTGGTCGGCTACGTCGACTTCAGCGAGGTCGTTCGGGGTGTGTTCTTGGCATGCTACATGGGGTACGCGCTCGCGGAAACGGCACAGGGCCGCGGTTACATGACCGAGGCGGCCCGTGCGGCGGTCGACTACATGTTCGAGCGCGTGCGCCTGCACCGCATCATGGCGAACTACATGCCGAACAACGCGCGCAGTGCCGCCGTCCTCGAGCGGTTGGGCTTTACGGTCGAGGGCCGCGCCAAGGCGTATTTATATCTCGCCGGCGCGTGGCAAGATCACGTCTTGACTTCGCTGACCAACCCCGAGCCGATCGTGCCGCTTCTCTAAGGCGTTACGGGGCGAGTCTAAGCAGGGGGGCGCCGTGCCGCCGGGGCTTTCGCTTAGGTCGAAATGCCTCATACCTGGGAATTTGCGTTCACGGGACCTTCATAACGACCGCACGCGCAATGCGTACCTTATGCTGCATCAGCAACACTGCTCAGCACTGTTTGGTCGCTGAAGGACCGACTATGCCTACACTAGCAAGCCCCTTACGGGTGTTTATCATCGAGAAACAGCAGCTCTTCGGGACGGCCATAGCGCACGTGCTGTCTTCCGACCCGAATATCTCGGTTATAGGAGTTGCAGCGGATCCGCAGAGCGCGCAAATCGGGGACGTACGACCCGACGTCGTTTTCCTGGACATTGACAGCGACGACGTCGACGGTGCCCTGGAAGCGCTGCAAAGCCGGTGTCCGCAGACGCGTATTTGCTTACTCTCGATGTACGCGCAGCCGGAAGTCATGCAGCGTTGGCTCTCCGCCGGCGCTGACGGTTACATCGTAAAAGATTCATCGTTGCAAGAATTGATCGCCGCCATTAAAGCCATCGGCGAAGGTTCGAGTTATGTGGATCCGCGTGTGGCGGCCGCTCTGCTGCGGCGGCGCACGACGAGCCACGTGCCGTATACGAGTCAACTCTCTCCGCGTGAAACGGACATCATCCGGCTCATCGCGCAGGGGCTTTCCAACCGGGACATCGGGCGCCGTTTGGTGCTTTCCGAAAAGACGGTCAAGAACCACGTGAGCCGCATCTTTTCAAAATTGCACTTTACCGCGCGCTCTCAGGCTGCGGTCCACGCGATTCGAAGCGGCTTGGCCTAGCGTCCCGTTGGGCACACTTGCCCGCTCCAGTTCGGACCGTCCGCACGGAACGTGTTTTCCGCGCGGATTGGGTTAGAACTGTAGCGGAGGGAAATCCATTGAACTAGGCAGACTCCCTTCGATCCTGAACAGCAAGACAGCGAGCACCAGAAGACCGGCGAGCGCAAAGCCGCCGGTCTTCTTCTTTCATCCGTTCGTGTGTGGGTTCGCTTACAATTTAACCCGCACGTTGAACGTGGCTTGGAACGGGATCTTCACGCCGACGAAACCCGTGTTGTTGTTGTTGAGCCAGAACGAATACGGGAAACGCATCTGCACCGGCGCGGCGGCGAAGAGCGAGTTCGGAAAGAAGTTCCCTGCCGGATAAAAGATGCCCGACGGTAGGTTCGAGTACACGCACACGTTGGGATTATCCCACGCATACCCGCGCTGTCCGCAGTGATCCACCAAGTTGCTGAGCAGTAGATCCGCCGTTACGCTCTTGCTCACGTCGTACGAGAGGTTGACGTTGAGCGAGACGCGCCACGGTTGTTTGAAGGCGCCCAGCGTATCGAACTTGCCGCCGTTGAACGGGTCGGGCGTGAAGACCGGCAGCAGGCCGGCGTCCGAGCAGTACACCGGATCCGCCGGAAGCGCCGCCGCCCCGGGCGCTCCGAGCTGCGCGCCGCACGTTTCAGGACGGTAGCCCGGCCACGAGAGCGGTGCGCCGTAGGATGCGCCGGACGTGAAGTTGACGCTCGGCGTAATCGCAAAGCGATCGTGCCGGTAATTGAGGATCAGCGTCGCGACGTGCGGGGTTTCGTAGCCGTTCTCCGCGGAGACGGGTCCGGGGATGACGTCATACGTCGTATACGATCCGTTGCGATCGAGCAGCGGCTGCGGCGCGCTGTTCCAGTACGGATTCACGACCGAGCCGGCGCCGCAACTTGGAGCCGGTGCGCCGCCCGTCGTATAGCACGGCGCCGGCGCCACGCCCGTTTGCAGGGTCGGCGTCCCGGACGTGAAGCCGGAATAGAAGCACGGATTGTTCGGATTGCTCGACGGATTGCTCGCGCACTGGCTCGTGTACTGGTTGTAATCTTGAATGTACGAGTTCAGGTTGTCGATGACGTTGCGCGTACTGCCGTTCGGGAAGTTCTGGTACTTGATCCGGCTGTGCGTGTACGTGTACGAGACTGCGCCGCTCCAGCCGTTGTTGGCAAAATCACCCTTGCGCAGCGCTACTTCGACGCCGTAAGACGTCTGCTGTCCGACGTTGAGTCCGGATTCGAGTCCCGTGAGCGGGTCGATGAAGAAATTCTGGAGTTGGTCGCGCGTCGCGCGGTAGAACGGCGTGAGTTTGAACGACCAATCCGTGCCGTGCAGCCGCTTCTCCAGCGAGACGTCGAAGTTGTATGAGGTGTCGGGCTTGATGTCGTGTTCGGGCGTATTAAACCCGTACGAGTAGAAATGGCTGCCGATGAAACTCGCCAGATCTTCCTGAACGGTGTTGTACTGCACCCACGAGCTGTTCTGCGGACGTGCGTACACGCCGGCGGAACCGCGCAGCACCGTGTCGGGATTCAATGTGTACGTGAATCCGAAACGCGGCTGCCAGCGCGTCGTCGAGATATCGCCTGCGCTCTTGTCGACGATCGGTCCATAGACGGCGCCGGTCGTTTCGCCGAGTGCGGGGTTGGGCTGCAGCGGCAGCGTACCGGTCGGACACGGTCCGAGTCCGCTGTTCGTGCGCATCTGGGGTGCCGTCGACGTCGGCCCGAAGCACCATTCCGCATTGTAATGGCTGAACCAGAACTGACGCGCGGGATCGTTCGGCGACGTATTGCCTAGGAGATACTTGAAGTTCTCGACGCGCACGCCGGCGTTGATCGTCCAGCGGTCGCTCGGGCGCCATTGATCCGTCAGCGAGAGGCCGGAGAACCGGGGCTGAACCTGATTGAGATTGGCTTTGAGGCCCTTGTCCACCGCAATCCACTGCGTGCCGGGAGCCGGCGGGGGAATCGAGCCGCTGTTGATGGCGGAGCCGCCCAGCACGTCGCCGTTTGAAAGGGCGGCGTAGCACCCTTCCATCGCACCGGCCGCACCGGGAGAGAAGCAGTTGCCGTTCGCATCCAAATCGAGCGCGATCGGCCGGCTCGTACCGCCGCTGAAAAAGCCTGCCGAATACCGTTGCAGCGTCGTTCCGGTGTAAAACACGCTGCCCGTGAGCAGGTGATGCGGCGAGATTTGATCGGTGATGCTCGCATTCACGCCGTAGGTGTGATTGGGGATCTCGTAGTCCGCGAGTTCCGCGCCGTAGAGCGGCTGCGCGGCGCTGTTCGGACCGTCGATGAACCAGTTGGAATACAGCGTGTAGCCGTAGCTGCGGAAAAACGCGTTTTCGCTGAATGCGTGCTGATACTGCAGCTTCGTAATCGCCACGCCGTTATCGTTCGTATCGCGCTGCGAGAGCGGCAGCAGCGTATTGTTGAAGTCGCGATTGTGCGGGCTGCTCGGATAGAAATACTGCTGCAGCTGCGAGGGATCGACGGGCGACATGAGTTTGCCGGTGTACAGATAGGCGTCGTCCCAGAAGAGCGGACCGAACGCGCACGCGCATCCCGCGATGTCGGGACCAAGATCGTTCGGCGAGCTATAGTACTGCAGGTTGACGTCGCTCGTGAGGTAGAGCAACTGCACGTCGTCGCGCAGGCTGTTCTTCTTGTGGGGAATGCCGAAATGGAGGTTCACGACGTTGTCCCGCTGACGCGTAAAGCCGATGCCGTACGCGCTGCCGGTCGCGAACAGCAGCTGCCCGGTCGGATCGATGGGCGCGACGGCGGGGCAGCCGATGTAGTACGTACAGTCACCGGTGTAGACGAAGCCGTTCTGTCCCGGCACGGCGTTCACCGGATAAAAGAACCACGAGAGGTCGTTCGCACCGCCGCCGTTGGCCGAATCGACGTAGCGGTAGTCTTGATTCGATCCGCCCAAACCGACGTAGTAGCTGAACAACCGGTTCGGCGTCGATCCGCCCGCTTCGGCGGAGAATGTGTGATAGAACGCCGGCGAACCGACACCCGCGTACAGCGTTCCGAAACCGGGATACGTGCCGGTCTTGATCACTTGATTCACGTAACCGGCGATGCCTTGCGCGTCCGCCGTTGCGGGCGTTCCGCCGGTATAGACTTGCAGTTCTTGCTGTCCGAGACTGCTGAGCATCGTCTGCGGGGCGTTATCGTAGACGCGGTTGACGGGGATACCGTCGAGTTCCCATCCGACTTGATCGATATCGCCGCCGCGAATGTGGACGGTTTGGAACCATCCTTGTTCGCCCGGATCGATGGCGACGCCGGGCACCGACGCAATTGCGCCGTACGCATTGTTCAACCCGCCGGGACCGACGAGCGATCTCGCCGCTTGCTGACCGGCCGCGTTGACGGAATAGACGTCGCTCGTCGTGCCGGGTTTGACCACGTCCATCGCCGATCGCGATCGCACTTGCGCGATCGTCTTGAGCGACGGTGTGAGCGCCGCATTGAGCGTTTGAACCTGGTCGGCGAAGATTGAAAGTCCGGGTTCCGAGACCGGCGTGTAGCCGTCTCGCGCAAAACTGATCGTATATGTGTCCGGGGCTAATGAAAGAAAACGGTAATTTCCGTACGCATCGGTGGTCGTCGTACTCGCCTGCGATGGTGAGGTAACGGTGATGCTGACGTTTGCCAGCGGGGCGTTCGTCGTGCTGTCGACGATCCGTCCGGTGACGCCGCCGGTGGTGCCGCTGAGCGCAGCCAGGGGTGCGCTTCCGATAAAGAGTGCAAGCGCAATGAAAGACGACAACCAGGCTCTTTTTCGCATGTTTCCCCTCCGAGAGAAAAGCACGAGCTGGATTGCCGTCAGGTGTTAGGTAGCTTACAACGATTTACTTGCCGAAGGCCGTGAAAAACTTAGCTGACGTAGCTGATGCTGACCGGGACCCCGGCTTCTTCGGCCCGCTTGAGCACGAGGAAGACCTCGTCGAGTTCGTTCTCGATGGCGACAATCTCTCGGGCGCTCACACCGACGGGGGCGGCGTTCTCCCAGAGGACGCGTCGCGCGGTCTCCAGCGCCGAGCGGATGCGCTGTGGGGTGGACTCGAGCACCGGCCAATCGTCCAGGGAAACGGGCGGAACGATGCGCCAGCCCCGTCCCCACACCACCTCTTCGTCGTCGAAGAACGCGTGCGGGATCGCGGCCAGCATCTCGAGGGCTTCGCGATCGGGTGCGCTGAGCGCGAGATCCGCTTCTGCAAGACGCACGATGTAGCGGAAAAACGACGCGTTGCCGACGGTATACGTACCGGCTCTCGAAGCGACGCTGACGTTTACCAGCGACGAAGCCGGTTCACCGGGCATGAAATTCATTCGGGCCCCTTCTTCGCACCCGACTCCAGCGTTGCCCGCTAGCTTGCGCTTCGACGGCGAAACTTTGCCTCGCGGGCTCTTGCCTAGCCAGGTGAGCGCCAAACGGCAACGCGAACAGGCGTTTGCAATGATAGACGCGTCCGTCTACAACAAGTGCGTCCGCTGCGGCCTGTGCCTGCCTACGTGTCCGACGTACATCGAAACCATGACCGAAACGTCGGGCCCGCGCGGCCGCATCAGCCTCATCAAGGCGGTTGCGGAAGAACGCCTCGATCTGCTCTCGCCCGGCTTCGTGCATCAAATGTCCGAGTGTCTGGATTGCCGTGCCTGCGAGGCGGTCTGTCCCAGCGGCGTGCAATACGGGCAGCTCGTTGAAGCGGCGCGTACCGAGATCGCCAAGGCGCAAACGCCCAAGCGGCCGGCGCACGTACGCTTTATCCGGTGGCTCACGCTCAAAGTGCTCTTCGGACAGCCGATCTTCATGCGCGTTGCGGCCGTGCTGCTGCGCTTTTATCAGCAGAGCGGTCTGCGTACGATCGTGCGTAAAAGCGGCATTCTGCGCGCGCTGCATCTCGAAGAGCAGGAAGCGCTGGCGCCCGCAATTTCTCGCAAATTTTTCGTTGCGCGCGGCCAGCGCTACGCCGCGAACCCGTCGCGCTGCACGGTGATGCTGCACGCCGGCTGCGTCATGCACGTCGCGTTCGCACACGTCGATGAGGCTACGGTGCGCGTGCTGCGGCGCAGCGGCTGCACGGTGCTGGCGCCCTCGGCGCAAGGCTGTTGCGGCGCGATTGCCGTGCACGCGGGCGAGATGGATTTCGGCCGCGAACTCGCAAAGCGCAACATCGCCGCCTTCGAAAAATCGGGCGCCGAATACTACATCATCAACGCTGCAGGGTGCGGGTCCACGCTCAAGGAGTACGGGCATTTGCTGCACGGCGATCCCCACTGGGGGGAGCGCGCCGCTCGCTTTTCATCGCGCGTGCGCGACGTGCTCGAGTTTCTCGATGAGATCGGAATCTCGCCGGACCTCGGACCGGTTGAAAGCACGGTGACCTATCAAGACGCGTGTCATCTTGCGCACGCGCAGCGGATCACGGCTCCGCCCCGGCGTCTGCTTTCCCAAATTCCCGGTTTGAAACTGGTCGAGATGAGCGAGAGTTCCGTCTGCTGCGGGAGTGCCGGTATTTACAACATCACGCAGCCCGAGATGGCCCACCGGCTGGGCGCGCGCAAAGCCGGTAACGTGACGGCGACGCACGCAGACGTGGTTGCAACCGCAAATCCCGGATGCGCGCTGCAGATGAACGCGCATCTGCGCGAACAAAACAGCCCGATCCGTGTCAAACACGTGATCGAGCTGCTGGACGAATCCTACGGGAATTACAGCGAGGCGACGATGCGATCGCGGTCGTTCAGCGCCGCATCGAGCGAAGCGTAAACCGCAAAAATCCGCATCAGTCCCGTGATGTTCAGCAGGCGTGAGATCGGGCCTTCGCGCACGATGAGGCGCACACGTCCGCCGTTTTCGAGTGCCCGGCGGTGCGCGCCGATTAACGCGCCCAGCCCTGTGGAATCGAGAAATTCGAGTTCCGTCAGGTCGACGATGATGTCGTGCTTGCCTTCATTCGCCGCTTCGATGAGCGCGGCGCGAAGTGAAGGCGCCGTCGCAAGATCCAAGCTGCCGTGCAGTCGATAGATGATCGCGGTACCGTTGTGCTCGGATTTGATGTCGACGGAAAGAGCATCATGCGCCATTGATTTCCCCCAAGTGGTCAGATGTCAGAAGGCGCGCGTTCGCTGGGCGCCGCGCGCTCGCCTTGTACCATTCGTTCGCCTGCTTCGTCCCATCGCCAGTCGTTCTGTGCGGTCAAGTGCGTGCCGCCGATCCAACGGTCAAGTGGCTGACGTTCGAGCCAATCGGCATCGCCGGCCAGAACGCGCCGGCCCAGCACCGTAAGTTCGTAACCGCCTTCGAGTTCGGAGAGCAGCGGCGCCGGTTCCGCGCACAAATCATCGATGTGCGCGTAGCAGCCGGTGTCTCCGAGAAACGAAGCTTCCTCGCGCGCCTGCGATCGCCGGAACAAATCTTCTTTGCGCCGCGCCCCTTGCGCGCACGCTTCGAGAACGTGTTTTTGCGTTCTCGAAAGTCCGCTTAGCGTTGCCGGAAATTCTTCGCACAGTCGCTTGAGCGCCGGAGAGAGAAACGGAAGGCCGGCATAGGGTCTTTGCGCGGTCGCGTGCAGATCGTGCGGCGAACCGCCGGTAAAGCTTCTCCAGGCTTGCTCTGCGGCCGACGCCATCGCGCTGGTGAGAAACCGGCGCTTGGGATACAGCGCCATCATTTCTTCCGCACTGAGCAAACCGAGATACTGATCCGACTGCACGAGCTGCACCCCTCCCGCGCCGATGCCTTGCTCCTGCAGTACCGCCACAATTTGCAGCAGATGCAACTGATCGTACAAATCGTGTTCGAACCAGAGCACGATCTCTTCAAACTCTCCGCCACGTCGTATGACGGCGTCGCGCTTCTCGAAATCGTGATGCAGTTTGATCCCGTTGCCGAGTCCTCGCGTTGCAAGATAGTCGGCTCGTATGCGGCTGAGGGTCTCGAGCGGCAGATCGGCCGGAACCGGCCCCTCGTGCAGCATGTCGCGCCAAGCCAGATGCGTGCCCAGCAGCCCGGCCTTCTTCCACGTGTGAAGCACCGAGTCGCCGTTCGTAACGTGCAGCGTGCGAGCGCTCATCGGGACCCGCGCTTCGCGAGTAAAGCCAAAAGACCTATCCTGCGCCCGACGGTCGGCGGTATGCGGCACAATACGGCGAGCGTACGATCCCCTGTGAAGACGGGAGGGCGTGCCTCATGCGCAGTGCGCACCGGATCGCGGCGCTGACTGCTGCGGTCGTACTGTCGGCTTGCAGCGCATCGGCGCAAGATGCCGAGGCGCCGCTTACCTCACACATGCCGGCGTGGTCGATGTACCAATATTCGCCCGGGCGAAATGCCGTATTCGAATCGAGCCGCACGCAAGCGCCGTGGGCGTACGATGCCAAAGCCAAGATCAACGGCGGCCTTGCATTAGCGGGGGACACGCTGCTCTTCACGACATTTGCGCACAACGTCGTTGCTCTGGACACGCGCAACGGCCGAGAGTTGTGGACGGCGGCGGTGAGCAACGTCGCGATGTCGACCCCGATTGTTGCAGGCAGCGCCGTGTACGTCGGCACGGGGAAGAACGGCGAGCTCGACAAGCGCGCCAACTTGGCGCTGCGCTTTCGCTTCGCCGGAAAAGACGTGTGGGGCGGTCGGCAAGGCGACGAAATTGCCGCATTCAATCTTCGAGACGGCAAACGTCTTTGGACGTATCGAACGGTCGGCGAAGACATGCCCTCCGCAGTGTACGACGGCGGCCGGCTGATCTTTGCGAACGGCGATTGGCACGCGTATGCGCTGCGCGCAGATACGGGGGAGCAACTCTGGTCTACCGACGTTGGTGGCGTTTCGACGATGTCTTCTGCCGTAATTGCCGGCAAGAACGTCGTCGTCGGCGTTTGCACCGACGGTATCAGCAAGAGCTCCGCCGTCGCGCTGGATCCCGCAACGGGCCGGATCGTTTGGCGCTCGAACTACGGGCATTGTGATTCCTCGCCGGCGTACGGCGACGGGAAAGTCTTCCTCTCTTCCGTCGAACCGACCAAACAGCGTTACGTCGGTCGAACGGTCGTTGCCGCAGTCGACGCAAATACCGGCCGCACGATATGGCGTTACCGCAGCGCCGCCGCCGGACTGTGGACCATCGTTGCATCCGATGAATCGGCAATCGCCGGAACGTATGTTGGCGGTACGTATTACCAGGCCGCTCCACTCGATCGCAAATTGCTCGCTTTCGACGGAGCGACCGGCAAGCTTCGATGGAGCTTCGATACCGCAGGACCGGTCAAAATGAGTCCCGTGATTAAAAACGGACGGCTCTACGTGGGCGATACCGTCGGCGTTCTCTATACGCTCGACGCTGCGAGCGGAAAACTGCTCGAATTACGCCCGTTCAAAAAGCCCTTTACGACGAGCCCGCCAATCGTCGCCGGCAACACGATCTTCATCGTGAACGGAACATCGGTGTACGCGATGCCGCTCTCCGGAGAGACGCGCTTCGCAGACTCGACCGGCTCCTAACCCGACCCGCAAACAGAAAGAGACCCGCGCAAACGCGAGTCTCCTTCCTCCTGGCTGGGGTGAATGGATTCGAACCATTGCATGGCGGATTCAAAGTCCGCTGCCTTACCGCTTGGCTACACCCCACCACACGGCGGAGCAGGATTAGTGCTTCGCGGGAATTCCCCTTGTTTGGGGCGGCGCGGCGGCGCGAATCGCAAACGTTTCTCCGCGTGATGCGCGTTTGCTGTACTCCAGCGCCCGCTTGAGCCACAACACGAAGAGCACGACGTCGAGTACCATTGCGACGATATAGAATACGATCGTCGCGGTGAGATTGCCCGCGAGCAGCGAGAGCACGAGCGGCCACACAAGCGCGATCGTTGCCCATATCGCGCTGCGAACGCCGAAGGCGAGCGCCTGGCGAATGTGCTGCCGGTACCACGATGAAGCCGGCTCGCGCTCCACATACCGTTCGTAGAGCGCGGCCGGCCAAACCAGATACCCGAGGGCGGCGCGGCGCTGTTCGGCTTCCGCGCGAGTTTCCTGTGTCGTCGTCTACCTACTTGGCGGCGGCGAGCATCCGTTTTGCGCCGATATAGCGCGTGGACCAGTAGGAATCGGACAGATTGCTCACCATGACGCCGTGGCTCGACGCGTGAACGAATTTGCCGTCGCCCAGATAGATGCCGACGTGCGACGGGCCGGGCTCATACGTTTGGAAGAACACCAGGTCGCCCGGTTTCATGTTGCCGCTGATGTGGCGGCCGGCATAATATTGCGCGTCCGCGGTACGCGGAATGCTCACACCGAGCATGGCGAAGACGTGCTGCACGTAGCCCGAACAGTCGAAACCGGACGTGCTGGTTCCACCGAAGACGTACGGCGTGCCCAGAAAGCGGAGGGCGTCGCGGGTCAGTGTGCGGGCGATGGACGTGGTGCGTGAAATGATCCGGCTGGCGAACTTGCCCAGGCCGTGCGGTTCGTGGCGGGCAGGTGCGGCATGCTGCTCGCGAATCAGCTGCGCGGTCCACTCCGCAACATCGGGGCTCTCCACCGGCTGGCCCGGCTCGGTAGCGGCTTCGGACGACGCGGTGGTCGTCGCGGCGCTAGCGGCAGTCGCGGCCGTTTGCGGCGTGCTCACAACAGCGGTATCGGCCAGCGCGAAAGCGCCGGACCCGGCAAGCAAAAACGCCAACACCCCAGTGGCAAGAAGGTAACGCAAAAACTGCTCCTCTTTCAAAACACTTGCGGGGTTAGTTGACGGGTTCGGACGTGAAAGATCGCCCTAGGACCAAACTGGCCCACTCACCCCTACCGGTATGTCCCCCGCTCCGGGCGTTGCCCGGACTCAGTGATCTATTGGCAGGTCGTTAAGCGCTCGGCTGGGTAGCCTGCAGCGCTAGCCCCGTTGTTTTCCCCTAGGCCGGATTTCCCTGCCCGGGGTCTCGCTGGGGTATTTACGTGGTCGGCAACGGTTTTAGGATACTGTAGCTGCTTGCCTTATCCGGTCGGCGAGCTGGTGCGCGAGCGCCTCGATCCGCTGCTGATCGTCGCCCTCGACCATAACACGGATGAGCGGCTCCGTTCCCGACGGACGTATCAGCAGACGTCCAGTTCCGGTTAAGTTTTTCTCCGCTTCTTCGACGGCGCGCCGAATCTCGGGGGACTGCAGCACGTCTTTGCGCGGCGTCTTCACATTGACGAGCACTTGCGGATAGACCGTGAGCTCGCTTGCGAGTTCGTGCAGCGTTTGCCCGCGCCGCACCAGCGTTGAGAACAGCGCGATGGCCGTCATTGGTCCGTCGCCGGTGGTGTTGTTCTGCAGATTGATGATGTGCCCGGACTGCTCGCCGCCGAGCATGTAGCCCCCCGCCCGCATCTGCTCGAGCACGTAGCGATCGCCGACCGGCGCCCGAAGCAGCCTGATTTCATGCGATGCGAGCGCTTTCTCCAGGCCGATGTTGCTCATCACGGTTGCAACGACTGCGTCGCCCGCCAGTTCGCCGCGCTCGTGGAGATCGCGTGCGATCACGAGCATGACGTGATCGCCGCTCAGCGCGTTCGCGTTCTCGTCGACGAAGAGCGCGCGATCGGCGTCGCCGTCGAAAGCTACGCCGACGACGTTGCGCTCGCCCGACGCAATCAGCTCGCGAACGCGCGCCTGCAACGGCCGGAGATCCGTAGCGCCGCAATTGACGTTGATCCGGGAGCCGTCGTTCTCGCAATTGATTTCGTGCACGGTTGCGCCGAGTTTGGCAAGCGCGTACGGCGCATACGCATACGCGGCGCCGAACGCGCCGTCCACGACGACGGTAAGCGAACTCAAATCTTCGGCGCGATTATAGAGTTCGTCGTAGTAATGCTTGCCGAGATTTTGCGCGAGGCTCGCGACGCCGATCTCCGTGCCGGTCGGACGGGGCACGTCTTCGGCGTCGATCAGCGCTTCGATTTCATCTTCTATCGCATCCGAGAGTTTGAAGCCGTCGGGCCCGAAAAACTTGATGCCGTTGTCCGCGATCGGATTGTGCGATGCGCTGATCATCACGCCGGCCGCGGCGCCGGTTCGAACCGTGATCGTCGCGACCGCCGGCGTCGGCACGATGCCCACGCTCACCGCGTCGCGCCCGACCGAGGTGATCCCGGCGACGATTGCCGCTTCGAGCATGGTGCCCGAGAGCCGCGTATCTCGTCCCACGACGATCGGCCGGTGACGATCGCTCGTATGCGCGAGCACCCTTGCTCCCGCGCGTCCGACGGCAAACGCCAGTTCCGGCGTGAGCTCGGCATTGGCGACGCCGCGCACGCCATCGGTTCCGAAAAGCCGGCTCATTTCGACGGCCCGGTTGCGGGAAGCAGATTTGCCTGCACGCGCACGAGGTTCGGCACCACTTGCACGTCTTGAATTTCATCGCCGCTCGAATTGACTGCCATGGGACGAATCATTTCGTCGAAGGACGGCCGGGAACTGCTCAGCGGCATATTGATGCGAACGGTCGCGACCTGCGCGAGTTCGCTGTCCGGTCCGCGCACCGTTACGGCGGAGGGCGTCACCGTAAAACGGCTCACCACCACGTTGCCCTGCGTGCCGTAGTACATCGCGACGGGGAACGTCTTCTCGTTGATCTTTTCGATCGTGAGCGTGACGGACGCCGGGCTGAGCGACTGGACCACGACATTGGGCGCCACGAGCTGAACGGGAACGTTGTACACGCCCGCGGCGCGGTTCGAAAGATCGAGCACGGCTTTCACTTCTTCCGGTTTGACCGGCGGCTGCCCGCGCTGCGGCTGCACGGTCACCATCGCGACCTTATCGGGAAAACGCGCGATGTATCCGGACGGAACGTTCACCGCGGCGATGGGGACGCTGATCTGCTGATCGAAGCGCGCCGCCATCAGCGGATTGCCCGCGAAGCGGAAATAGGCCCACCCGACGATTGCCAAAAATACCGAAAGCGCTTTGAGCCCGAAGTTGCGCCGGATCGCCGCGACCATCAGAGCGGCTCCGCCTTCTTCTCGTCGCGCACCGGGCGGTGGCGGGCCGGCACCGTGAGGCGCGCGCGCAGATGCGTGACCAGATCGTTGCGAATCTCGCGCGGATGCCGCCGGGGACGCGTGGACGCGAGCAGTACCCGAAACAGACGCGTCTCATCCTCGATCTCGCGCGAGAGCTTGCCTTCGCGCGCAACGGAGATGCTGCCGCTCTCTTCCGAAACGACGACGACGACCGCATCAGTTTGTTCGGAAATGCCGAGCGCCGCGCGATGGCGCGTGCCCAAGCGCCGCTCGGTCAGCGATTGTTCCGCAAGCGGTAAAAAGCACCCGGCACCTTCGATGATACCTTCGCGCACGATCACCGCGCCGTCGTGCAGCGGAGATCTCGGCACGAACAGCGAGAGCAGCAGTTCCGGTGAAAGTGCGGCGTTGAGCGTGGTGCCGCTCTCGACGAATTCCTTGAGGCCGGTGTGCTGCTCGATGACGATGAGCGCGCCGTACTTGTTGCGCGAGAGCAGAAACGCCGCTTTCGCCAGCATCGCCATGACTTTGTCGTCCGCGCGCGTGCTGCCGTGCTGCTCGCCCTCACGCAAACGGAAGAAATCACCGCGCCCGAGCTGCTCGAGTACGCGCCGCAGTTCCGGTTGAAAGACGATGGGCAATGAAACCGCCGCACCGATGACGATAAGGTTCAAAATGGATCCGAGCAGCAGCAAATGCAGCACGTTCGCGATGCCGAGCAGTCCGAGCAGGACGAGGACGCCCGTGAGAATCTGCACCGCGCGCGTACCGCGAATGAGGAGCAGAAAGTAATAGATAAGGACGCTCGTCGCTACAATATCGACGATGTCGGTGGGGCCGAGATACTGGAACACGCTATTCCACATGCTCTAAACCCAGTAACGATTCCAAAATGCGATCGGATGCGATCTCCGGCGCCTGCAATCCGTCCGCGGCGATGGCCGCGGCCGTCCGCATGGAAAGCGGGGTGAGAATTTGCGTGCGGCGCGAGCCGCGGAACCGGCGTAGTTCCACGTCGATGATACGCACGAGCAGCCCGGCCGGTGTCAGGTCCGGACGAAATTCGAGGATCAGCCGCTCTCCGTGGGTCGCGCACTCGCACACGCCGGCCGGTGCTCCGGGACCGCCGAGCGCCTGCGCGAGCAGCGGCAAGGCATCGGCGGGCAGAGGTTCAATTGCAAGGGCGATGATCTCCGCATCGTACCAGCGCGCATCCGGAAGCTGCGGCTCGAGCTGCACCGGGTCGACGCCTTCGGGGCCTTCTATCGAAGCGTACGTGCGCGCGACGCCGTTCGTTTCGGCAACGCGCACGCGCACGCCGTCGCGCGCGAGTGCGGCGACGCGGTCGGCAATCGCCGCCGAAAGCGGTGCGTCGATGCGCAGCGTGCGGGCCCAATCCACGATGCGTACATCGTTAGCCGCGTGAACCGCACCTTCCCGGCTCGCGTCGTTTCCGTCGGTAAAAATGCGGCACACGTCGTGCTCGACGCGGAGGAACGGCCGCGCGTCGCGGACCTCAAACGCGCGACCGGCAAACGCGAAATGCTCGCGCCGGGCGATCTCGTGCGCGTTCGCGTGCTCGAAGACGGCCGCGCTCTGGTCGACGGCGTCGAACCGCGCACGTTCACGCTGCAGCGCCGCACCGCCGAAGGACGCGCCAAAACCATGGCTGCGAACGTCGACACGATGGTCACCGTGACGGCCCTTGCCGATCCGCCGCCGCGTCTGCGCACGCTCGATCAGCTGCTCGCATTCGCGGAGTTCGAAAGTATCGGTGTGCTCGTCGTGCTGACCAAGCCCGATCTCGCGCCGCCCGAGACGACGAGCCGCCTGGTCGATCTCTACGGCGGGCTCGGTTACGAGGTGCTCGTGGTCAATCCCAAAGCCGGCGCGAACGTCGAGGGGCTGCGGTCGGCGATCTCCCATCGGCACGGCCTGCTCTGCGGCGTCTCGGGCGTCGGCAAAAGTTCGATCTTCCGCGCCTTGGGGGGCGACGCGGTGGTGGGCGAGGTTTCCCGGCACGGCCTGGGGCGCCAGACGACGAGCGCCTCGCGCCTCTACCGCATGCCCGACGGCTTCCTTATAGATAGCCCGGGCGTCGCCGAGTTCGGGCTTGGAGCGGTCACTCCGCAGGACCTGGTCGAGGGTTTCCGCGAGATGCGCGACCTTGCGCCCCGCTGCCGCTTCACCGACTGCAGCCATCTGCACGAGCCCGGCTGCGCCGTGCAGGCCGCCGTGGCCTCCGGGCAGGTCGCGGAGAGCCGCTACGAAAGCTACCGCCGTATCCTGGGCCCCTCACCGTAAGGGTTGCTCGCGCCCCCGCCCCATGGTATAGTGTGCCTCGAGCCCTGGAAGCAAGGAGTAATCATTCGTGCCTAACATCAAGGCCGCCGAAAAGTGGGTGCGGCAGACCGAGAAGCGGACCACGCGCAATCTGGACGTCAAGACGCGTTTGAAGACGCTGTTCAAGAAAGCCGCCTCCGCGCAGGACGCCGAGGTCGTGAAGTCCGTTGAAGCGCAGTTCGACAAGGCCGCGCAAAAGGGCATCATTCATCCGAACAAGGCGGCGCGCAAGAAATCGCGCTTAGCGAAGGCCGCAGCGAAGGCGAGCACCGCCGGCGCGGCACCCGCAAAAACGACGGCGAAAAAGAAAGCCTCGAAGTAAACAAGAATGGCCGCCGAAATGGCGGCCAATTCATTTGCGGCGATCCAGGAAGACCCAAAAGCGATCTTCGTCGCGCAAATGGCGCTCGAGCTGCATCGTGCCGGCGTAGCGTCCGATCAACTCGAGCGCACGATCTCCTCGGTTAGCGGCGTACTCGGCCTGCAGGTCGAGATCTTCGCACTCCCCACCAACGTCACACTGGCAATCGGGCCGCGGTACGCGCAGCAAATCGTCATGCTGCGCATGAGTCCCGGCCGGGTGAATCTGCGCAAACTCGCGCGGCTCAACGAAATCTTCGACGATCTGCAGCGCGGCGCCGTCACGCTGCAGAGCGCCATCGCGCACTTGCGCGAACTCGACGCGATCTGGCCGCCGCCGCCGGCGTACATGACGATCGTTGCCCTTGCCTGCGTCGCGGTCGGCGTTGCGGTGCTGCTGGGCGGCGGCGTGCACGAACTCATCGTCGCCGCGCTGATCGGCGTCTCGACCGGCGTGCTCTCGTTCTTCACCACGCGCAACGCCGTCATGGATCGCCTTTTCGAAGTCTTCGCAGCGTTCGTCGCCACGCTGATCGTCGCGGCGTACACGCACTACGCCCACCCGGTCAATCTGTACATTTCGATCGTAGCGGGCGTCGTCGTGCTGCTGCCCGGCTATTCGCTCACGCTCGCGCTGCACGAACTCGCGAATCAGGATTTGATCGCCGGCACAGCTCGTTTGGGACGCGTGTTCGCGATTCTGCTCTCGCTCGGCTGCGGCGCGTTTCTCGGCTTTGCCGTCGTCGGCAGCGTTTTCGCCCACACCGCGGACGTGCAGCCGCATCCGGTCGGAACCTCGTTCTGGGTGGTCGCCATTTTGCTGCTCTCGTTCGGCCTCTCCGTCGATCTCGACGCGCGCTTCCGCGACTTTGCGTGGGTCTTCTTGGCAAGCATCGTCGCGCTCGGCACCTCGTACGCGTTCGGCAAAGTGCCCGGCGCGCATCAGGTCGCGCCGTTTCTCGCTTCGCTGATCTGCGGACTGGTCGCAAACGGCGGCGCGAAGTTTCTACGCGTGCCGCAGCCCGTATTCCTGATTCCGGCGCTGCACGTGCTCGTTCCGGGCTCCCTGAGTTATCAGAGCGTGCTCTGGGTCGTCTCGCGCAGCAATTACGCCGACGCAGCCACGCTTGCGATCAACGCGCTGATCGCCGCGGTGCTGATCGTCGCCGGTTTGCTGCTCTCGCAGCTCATCGTTCCCGGCGCCCCGCTGCGCGTGGAGCGTTAGAGAAATCTACGCTTGAAGCGGAAGCCCCATGTTGGCTTCGCGCGCACCGTCGTAAACGCGCCGCAGAAAGCCGCTCACCGCCCGCATGCGGTTTTCGATGTGGCCGATCGGCAGAAGCGCCGTGATTTGCACGTTCGTCTCGTTCACGGCGGTCAGGAAGACTTTCGCGTTCTCGGATTCCACTTTACCGGCAACGTCGGTAACCGTTTCGGCTGCCGCGCTTTCGGCAATCGCACGCAATTGACTCATCGGACCCTTCCACGGAACCATCGCGTTCACCGGTATCATCAGCGCCGACACGCGCATCGAGTAGTTGGTGAACGGCGCCGTATTGATCTTGGAGTTCGGAACGATAATCACGTTGTTCTGAAAATCGCGAATGCTGGTGTTGTGCCAATGAATGTCGACCACCTCACCCTCGGCAAAGTCGAACTTCACGTAGTCGCCGATGCGCAGCTGGCGTGCCGCGACGATCTGCACGCCTGCAAACAAATTGCTGAGCGTGTCGTTCAGAGCGAGCGCAACGGCCAAACCGCCAAGGCCGAGCGTGGTGAGCAGCGGCGCGATGGCGATACCCATGGAACTGAGCACGGTGAGCAGGCCGATGACCAGAATCGCGCCTTGCACGAGCGTCGAGTAAAGCGACACGGAAAAGAGTTTGTGATCGGTGCGCGCGCCGAACGCTTCGATCCACGCGCCGGCGATGCGCGCCGCGATCCACATCAGCGAGAATACGAAGAGCGCGCCGATGGCGCGATCCAGCAGATTCTCGGTATGCGCGGGCAGCGTGAAGTGATCCATGCCGACGTAGAGGCCTGCAATGGCGCCCCATAGGACGATCATGGTGCCGATAATCGAGGTCGCCGTCTCCAGCGCATGCCAGCCGTGGCGCGCCGTGGCGGCTCGCAACGGCCGGACGATCGCCATATACGCGATGACGCCCACGATGATGCCGCCGAGAATCCAAGCCAGCGGCAGTCCATAAGAAACGAGCATCGCTTCGGATACTACCCGAAAACGCCGCATGCTCCTACGGGTCGACGTTCACCACCAAGCGCGTATCGCGATTCGTGCGCGCGGCCGGAAGAATTCGCTCGCGCAGCACCGCGCGAACCGGCTGCGCGCCGGGTGCTTTGAGCGCGATGCGAAATCGCCATTCGTTGTTGAGCCGCGCGATCGGATACGGCGCGGGCCCAAGCACCGTTGCTACATTCGCCTCTTCGAAGATCCGCGCATATGCCTGTCCTTGAACCAGGGTCTTTGGCCGGCTGCGTCCGATGATGCCTAGATACACGAGCTGCTGCGCGGGCGGATACTGCAGTTCGCGGCGCTGCTGCAGCTCCAGTGCGGTAAAACCGGCGTAGTCGTGCGCGGCGGCATACACGATGGCGGGGTGATCCGGCGAATACGTTTGCACGATGGCCTCGCCGGGACGCGCGCGTCCGCTGCGACCGCAGACTTGCGTCACCAGGCCGAACGTGCGCTCCGCCGCGCGAAAATCGGGGGCGTGCAAGCCGATATCGGCGGCGATGACGCCGACCAGCGTGACTGTGGGGAAATCCAACCCTTTGGCGACCATCTGCGTGCCGACGAGCACGTCGCCCGCCGATTCGAATTCGTCGAGCAGCCGCGCATGATCGCCTACGCGCGTGGTGGTGTCGCTATCCATGCGAATCACGCGCGCGTGCGGATACAGCCGCTGCACTTCTTCCGCCACGCGCTGCGTTCCGACGCCGAACTCGCGAATCGTCTGCGAACCGCACGCCTCGCACGCCGCCGGCAAGCCGCGCTGCGCGTCGCAGTAATGGCAGCGCAGCAGCCCTTCGGCGCGATGCACGGTCATCGAAACGCTGCAGCGCTCGCATTCCGGCACGAGACCACAGGCACGGCACAGCAAAAACCCTGCACTGCCCCGGCGGTTGACGAACAAGACGCTCTTCTCCCGGCGCGCGATGCGTTCGTCGAGCGCTTGAGCCAAGCGCGTGCTGAAGATCCGCCGGTTCCCCGCTTCGAACTCCTTCGCCATGTCGACGACGTGCACGGCGGGAAGCGCGTTCCCGCCCGCGCGCGCCGGCAGTTCCAGCAGTTCGATGCGTCCGTTTATTGCGGCGTCGTAGGTCTCCACCGCGGGCGTCGCACTGCCGAGCAGCAGGACGCCGCGCTGCAAACGCATCCGTTCGCGCGCCACCGTTACCGCGTGATACCGCGGCACGCTGTCCTGTTTATACGAAGACTCGTGCGCTTCGTCGACCACGACGATACGCACGTCGCTCAGGGGCGCGAAGACCGCGCTCCTTGCACCGACGACGACGTCGACGTCGCCTCGGGCGCATGCCTGCCACGCGTCGAAGCGCTCGCGTTCCGAGAGCGC
>DATEHZ010000113.1:0-11902 GCA_035279385.1 Vulcanimicrobiaceae bacterium
CGTCGAGTATGCGGCCAATCCCTATTACTTCCGCGGCAAGCCGAAGCTTCGCGGGATCACGGTGTTTATCGTTCCTGACGGAAACACCGCCGAATCGGAGATGCGCGCGCATGATTTGGAATTGGTCCCGGACATCTCCACCGCAAATCTGCAGAATTTGCGCTCGCATCCGAGCCCCGGCGTAACGACGCTTCTGGTACCGGGCCCGACGTATGCGGCAATCATGTTCAACCTCACGCATCCGCCGCTCGACGACGTGCGCGTGCGCCGCGCGCTTGCCTACGGCATGGACGAACAGCGCATTATCGAGACGCTGCTCTTCGGTACGGCCGTGCCCGCGACGGCGGATCTTTCCGACTTCTATTGGGCATACGACGCCGGCGCGGGGCGTTATCCGCACGATCCCGAGAAGGCGCAACGCTTGCTGGATGCCGCGGGCTGGCGGGTGGGCGCGAACGGCATCCGTCAAAAGAACGGGCGCCCGCTTCTGCTGCAACTGGTGTACGGGCAAGGCGGCGCGACGGCGCGCCAAATCGGCGTCCAAGTGCAATCCAGCCTGCGCAAGATCGGCGTCGACGTACAGACCAAAACCTATACCTATACGCTGCTCTACGCCACGCAGGCGATGGGCGGCATCCTCTTCAACGGAAAATTCGATCTGGCGGAATACTCGTGGGTTGCCGGAGCGGATCCCGACGACTCGTCTGCGTGGATGTGCGCCGTGACGCCGCCCGCCGGCAACAACATCACGCATTACTGCAACGCGCGGATGGATGCCGCGGAGCGCGACGCGCTCACCCACTTCGACCGCGCGCGGCGCAAGAAGGACTATTCCGTCACGCAACGCCTGCTCGTTAGCGATGCGCCGGCGGCGTTTGAGTACTATCAGCGCACGCGCTACGCCGTATCGACGAATCTGAAGAACTTCAAGCCCAACGGCGTGAGCGCGGCGTGGAACGCGTATGAGTGGTCCCTTTAGCGCGAGCGAGCGGGCAGGGCGCCGCCCGGGAAGGCCCAAACACTGGGGATCATGACAACGACCACGCTCACCGCGAAAAAGACCCCCATCACCGTCGCGCACGGCGACGGCATCGGCCCGGAAATCATGGACGCCTCGCTGCGTATCATTCTTGCAGCGGGCGCACAGCTAGACATCGAGAACATCGAAATCGGCGAGAGCGTCTACAACCGCGGCTTGAGCAACGGCATCGAAGATTCGTCGTGGGAGTCGCTGCGCCGCACGAAGGTCTTCCTGAAGGCGCCGATCACGACTCCGCAGGGCGGCGGATTCAAGTCGCTCAACGTGACCGTTCGCAAAACGCTCGGCATGTATGCCAACGTGCGTCCTTGCGCTTCGCTGCATCCGTACGTCGCCACGAAGCATCCCAACATGAACATGGTTATCGTGCGCGAGAACGAGGAAGACGTGTACGGCGGCATCGAGCACCGCCAGACCAATCAGGTCACGCAGTGCCTCAAACTCATTTCGCGTCCGGGGACGGAGCGCATCGTCCGCTACGCGTTCGAATACGCGCGCGCGAACAAGCGCAAAAAAGTCACGTGCTTCACCAAAGACAACATCATGAAGATCACGGACGGCCTGTTCCACAAGATCTTCGATGAGATCGCCAAAGAGTATCCGGACGTTGAGAACGAGCATTGGATCGTCGACATCGGCGCGGCAAAGATGGCGGACACTCCGGAAGCGTTCGACGTTATCGTCATGCCGAATCTCTACGGCGACGTGCTTTCCGACGTGGCCGCCCAAATCACGGGCTCGGTGGGGCTTGCCGGCTCCGCGAACATCGGCGATCACTGCTCGATGTTCGAGGCGATTCACGGCTCCGCTCCGCGGCGGGCCGGCCAAAACATGGCCAATCCGTCGGGCCTGCTGCACGGCGCGCTGCTCATGCTCGCGCACATCGGTCAAGGCGAGATCGCGGAGAACGTGCACAATGCGTGGCTGCGCACGATCGAGGACGGCGTGCACACGTACGACATTTACAAGGAAGGCGTGAGCAAGCAGAAAGTCGGCACGCGGGAGTTCGGCGACGCGGTGATCGCACGCCTGGGACGCAAACCGCAGCATCTGAAGCCGGTGGAATATGCCAAAGGCGCGCAGATGGACATCGCGGCTCGAGCCGAAGGCCCGCGCGCCAAGAAAGAGCAGACCGGCGTCGACGTCTTCATCGATCATCCCGGCGTAAACCCGGACCAGATTGCGGCGAAGTTGGGTGCGCTCGGCGTTCCGGGAACCAAACTCACCGTCATCGCGAACCGCGGCACAAAGGTATGGCCCCGCGGCAATCCCGACACGTTTTGGAGCGACCACTGGTCCTGCCGCTTCGAACGCGACGGCGAGACGTTCGATACGGCGCACGTCGTGCAGTTGATCGAAGCGGTGAACAACGCCGGCTACGACGTGATCAAGACCGAGGGTCTGTACACGTTCAACGGCGAGCGCGGCTACTCACTCGCTCAAGGGCAGTAGCTACCGTTTGCGCAAGGCCAAAACGGTTCGCACGACGTGGACGACCGCCGCGGCGACTGCAACCCAGAAGACGACGCCGATCCATTGCTTCCATCCCTGCGGCTGATAGAATAGCATAACGATCGCAAGCGCCACGATGCACGCAGCGGCAAGCATCGTGGCGTTAGCGCGTTCGACCACGCGCTCGAAACGCGTAATCGTCGCGTCCATGTCCTCGACGCGCGTCCATACCCGTAGATTGCCGCGCTCGATCTGGCCGAGCACTCGATCCACCCGCCGCGGCAGCTCAACACCGAGTTGTGCGGCGTCCATGGCCGCGTCGCGCGCGCGATCGAGCCACTGGTCGCCCGACATTTGACCGTAGACGATCTTGTCGGTAAGGGGCTCGAGCAGGTTCCCCAGGTTCGTATCGGGGTCGAGCGTCTGCAGCATTCCTTCCGTCATGATCAGCGCTTTGAACAGCAGCGCGTAGTTGCCCGGCAAGCGCATGCGGTGGCGGCGAACCAGATCCAACAGTTCGCCGATGGCTTCGCCGAAGCGTACGTTCTCCAGACTCTCACCGACATAGCGCTCCAGCATACGATCGATTTCGGTCACGACTGCGGCGCGATCGATAGGATGCGCGGGGGATGCAATCTCCACGATCCGATCGGTCAGACGATCCGCATCCCGTCGATCGATTGCGACGAAGACGTCCGCGATGCGGCGGCGCGCTTCGGGCGTAAGCCTTCCGACCATACCGAAATCCACGGCTGCAATCGTGCCGTCCTCGCCTATGAGCACATTTCCACCGTGCGGATCCGCGTAGAAGACGCCTTCGATAAGCGCAGGCTCGAGCACGAACTGCGAAATTCGTCGCGCGGCTGCGGCACGCCGGCGCTTCGGAAGTCGCGCCGCTTCCTCGGATTCATGCCCTGCGCGCGCGTGAGCGTGATGACCCGCTGGGTTGAGTACTCTTCGATGACGTCCGGAAGCGCATATCCGCGCCGGCCCTCGAAGAGGCCGCGGAAATAGCGAACGTTGCGGCTTCTTTGGTGTAATCCAGTTCGTCTCGCAGCGTATCGGCGAATTCGCGAAGCAAACCGGGGATGTCATAGGGTGCAAGCGCCGGGAAGCGCTCGATCCACGCGCGCGCTTCATCCGCGAGTATCTGCAAATCCATGTCGACGAGATGCTCGACGCCGGGCTTGCGTACTTTTACCATCACCTCGCGCCCGTCGGTCAGGCGTGCGGCATGCACTTGGCCGATGGAGGCACTCGCCGCCGGCCGGCGATCGAAAAAAGCAAAGACATCCTCTGGTGCGCCGATCTCCTCGCGAATAACGTGCGTAATCTCGGCCGTCTGGGTCGGCGGCACGGAGTCTTGGAGCTTGCGCAACTCCTCACGATAGACGTCCGGCACGAGGTCGGCGCGTGTCGAGAGCACCTGTCCGAGCTTGATGAACGTCGTGCCGAGCTCTTCGCATGCTTCCCGCAGATGTCGCGCACGCAGGCTATCGTCGCCGGTAAAAACCGTGCCGATGCCGTGCCGCGCGAGCGTAGCCATAATCTCGCGGTAGCGGCCGCCTTTCGTCTTGGGAGCGGGCGAGGTGTGCGTTTCTTGCTGCATCGCCCAGCGCTTATTCCCACGGCAACCGGGAAATTACAAACTATGCCTACGGAGTCAGCCGATACCGTCAAGTACCGGGCGAACATCCTCGGAAGCCTCGACGGAACGATAAAGCTGCGGTGGCCGCACAATTTCGGCGCCTACCGCTTGACCGATCATGACCTGGCGCGCGGAAGCCTGCTTGGGGCGCCCAAACTGCAGCTCACGCTCAAAGCGACCGGCGCGATAGAGCGCTTATACTGCGTGGATGCGGGCGAAGCGCTCTTGGGCGCGTTCCTCGTCAAACATTGGGACGAGCGCTCCGGAATGAAATTGGACGCCATCGGCGGTCACTATTTCCTGTACGCCGAGCATCAAGAGCACCGCTACATGCTCTCGGGCGGCGTGTACGTGTTCGAGGACGTCTTTGTCGACGTCGAAAGCAGCGTCGCATATTACGTCCTCGAACTGACGAACGACTCCGAAGAGGAGCAGCGAATCGCCACCTACGCGTTCGGCGAACTGGCGATGGGCATCGAGGATCGCCTCGACGTGCGCTACGACGACTCGCTGAACGGCTTCGTCGCCGTAAGCCGTGACGATCGCAGTCTGGCTCGCGTCGTCGGGGCATCGCGCAAGCCGGAAAGTTACGAAGTTTCGATCGATCATGCCAAAGCGGTAACCGGTCACACGCCGGGACGCCTGGCGAACACGACGGATGCGCCGGCCGGGCTTCCGTGCGGGATCATGCACTTTTCCACCACGCTCGCTCGAAAAGAAACCGCGACGATCGTCTTCAAACTGGCAATGAGCGCAAACGGTCAAGAGGACGCGCTGAATATCTACCGCAGCGCTGCCAAAGCGCAGCGCGCCCTCGAGCAGACCCAGCAAACCTATCACGATGTGCTCGAACGTTCGGTCGCGGTCACCCCGAATGCCGAGATCAACCGCGGCGTGCTGTGGGCGAAGACGAACATGCAGCGCGTCATGCTGAGGCCGCCGTCGGGTTGGACGTTCACGAACGATCCGCTTCGCTCGCACCACTGCGTCGCGCGAGATGCCGCCTGGTTCTGCGCCGGCGCGGATTATTTCCGTCCGGATTTCGCGCGCGACTGCCTGCTGCAGTTCGTAAAGCGCCAAGCGCGCAGCGGCATGTTCGTCGAGTATTACGACATGCTCTCCGATGAGACGGAAGACTTCGGTCTCAACGTCAACGACGATACGCCGCTCATCGTCTGGAGTCTGTGGCATCATTACCAGATGACGGGCGACCGCGCATTTCTGGAAGAGGTGTATCCGGCAGCACTGCGGGCCGGGCGCTATTTGGCCAAACAGCGCAACGACCAAGGCCTGGTGTGGTGCACCTCCCGCGAAACCGGCTCCCGCGGGATCGCGGGCTGGCGCAACGTGATTGAGGGATATCGCCTGAGCGGAGCGACCACGGAGATCAATTCGTTGTGCTTCGCGGCGTTCCGGTCGATCGCGCATATGGCGCGGCTTTTGGAGGACGCAGCCGCGCACGGCGAGTTCGAAACGCTCGCCTTCGCGCTCAAAGACGCGATCAATCAGCATCTCTACAATCCCGGCAACGGCTTGTACTATTTGAACATCGACGTCGACGGCGTGCCGCGCAGCGACGTGACCGCGGACCTCGTATTCCCGGTGATGTTCGGCGCCGCCGACGGTACTGCGGCAACGAGCGTCCTGCGCCGCCTGAGCGATACCGACTTCTGGACGCCCGGCGGGATGCGCACGATTCCGCACGATGCCATCAACTACACGCCGGAAGCCGCCAGCGGATGTCTGGGCGGCGTGTGGAACGGCGTCACGTTTTGGTACGCGAAAGCCGCGGCGCAATATTTGCCCGACTTCAGCGAAGAAGCACTCACCAACGGTTTTGAAAATTACGCGCGGGATCCGCAGCGGAACAACACCGTCCCGGGCGAGTTCTCGGAATGGCTGCACGGCGAAACGCTCGTCAATCAAGGCATGCCGCTCTCGCCGTGGTTTCCGCCCCGGTATATTTGGGCCGTCGCCGAGGGCATCTTCGGTTTCGACATTTCCGGCGACGAGCCGCGGCTGTCCCCCAATTTACCGTCGCATTGGAAGTGGGCGGGGCTGCGCAACGTCCCATTCCGCGGGCGCAGCGTCACCTGGTTCTTCGCACGCACGCCGCAGCTGCAGCTGTGGAGCAGCGAGCGCATCAACTGTACGCCCGAAGCCGACGTGCTGCCGCACGACCTGAGCGAACGCTTCACGGCCAGCGGCGACGATGCGATCACGGCGGCACTGAGCGATGGGAATCGCATCGTCTGCCTGGTCGGCAACCTGCAGCACCGCACCGTTTCGAGCGCAATCCGGCTGCGCGACGCCCAGGCCCGCTCGTACGGCATGCGCATATACGATAGCCTCGAAGGCACATGGCTGGAGGCGCGGCGCGTGCGCGGCGACGAGTTGGAAGGCGGTGTTGCGATACGCCTGGAACCGAGCGGGTTCCACGTGATCGAACTGCGTCCTGAATGAAAATCGTCAGCCTGCTTCCCAGCGCCACCGAAATCTTATTCGCGATTGGCGCCGGTGACGACGTCGTCGGCGTCACGCACGAATGCGACTTCCCGCCGCAGGCGCGCTCGCTTCCGCATCTCACTTCTTCTGCTTTGCCGCAGGCGGGCCGCTCCGCCGACATCGACCGTCACGTCCGCGCGATGCTGCACGGCGGATCGAGCATCTATCACCTCGACGCCGGCCTGCTCGAACGGCTTGGGCCGGATCTCGTCGTCACGCAAGAACTCTGCGAAGTCTGCGCGGTATCCTATTCGATCGTCGACCGTGCCGCGCGCCGCCTCGCAAGCGATCCGCGCATCATTTCGCTCGAACCTTCGTCGCTCGAAGACGTATTTGCGAACGTCATGACGCTCGGCACGCTTACGCACCGCGAGCGCGAAGCCCGGGAACTGGTTGCATCGCTTCGCGAGCGCATCGCGGCGTGTCACGCGCGGGTGCCGGATCGCAAACCGGTCCCCAAAGTGTTGGTTTTGGAATGGACCGATCCGCCGATGAGCGGCGGGCACTGGACGCCTGGCCTGGTCGAGCTCGCCGGCGGCGTTCCCGTGTTGGGCAACCCCGGTGAGAACTCGCGCGTGCTTTCCTGGGACGAGATCGACGCGGCGAACGCCGATTGCATCATCGTCGCGCCGTGCGGATTCGATCTCGAGAAAACGCGCGAAGCCGTGGCCGAAGTCCCGCAGTTGCAGCGCGAGAACGTGCGGCTCGTCGACGGCAACGCGTACGTGAATCGCCCCGGCCCGCGCCTGGTCGACACGGTGGAGATTTTTGCGTCCCTACTGCATCCCGAGATGAGCGACGTCATTCAGACTCAGTAGCTCGGCGGTGCCCGCCTCGTCCACCGCGACGCGCGTGACGCTCGCCGGCGAAAAGCGCACGGCGAGCGCTTCCGCCATTTCGGCCTCACGCTCGCCGAAGAACGTGTGCAGCATCGCGTGCAGCGGACCCGCGTGCGTGACGATCAGCGCATTCGCACAGCCGCGCGAGCGCAGATCGCCGAGCGCCTGCGCAACCCGTTCGCGCACCGCATCGAACGACTCGCCGCCGACGGGCGTGTAGAGTTTCGCGGCCGCAGCACCGTGCTGCGCGAGGTGCGGCCAGCGCGCGCAGATCTCGTCCCACGTCAGGCCTTCCCACTCGCCGAACGCGAATTCGCGCCAGCGCGGGTCGCGCTGCACGTCACTGCGTCCGCAAATGATGCGAGCGGTGTCATAGGCGCGCGACAGATCGCTCGACACCGCGACGTCGAACGGTTGGCCGCGCAAAAGCGCCGCGAGGGCCTCCGCTTGAGCGCGGCCCTTCGCATCCAGTGGAATGTCGCTTTGCCCCTGGAAGCGCCGCAGCGCGTTCCACTGCGTGCTTCCATGCCGAACAAATGTAAACGTTATGGAGTTTCGCCTCGAACAGCGGTTCCGTGCTGTTCGAGCAGATCCACCATGTCGTTCGCGTGTTCCTCTTCTACCGCAAGTATTTGCTCGAGCATGCGCCGCGTCGTCGGATCGTTGTCGCCGAAGAAGCGGATCATCTCGCGATAGGATTCAATGGCCACGCGCTCGGCGACCAGATTCTCGCGAATCATGTCGAGCATGCTCTCGCCTTCGCGGTATTCCGAATGGCTCCGGCTGGTCATGCCCTCGGGATTCAGATCGGGCTCGCCGCCGAGTTGAGTGATGCGCTCCGCAATCATGTCCGCATGCTCTTGCTCTTCCGTGGCATGTTGCAGAAACTCGCTCGCGACCGCGTCTTTATAAATTCCGCGCGACATGTAGTAGTGGCGCTTGTAGCGCAGCACGCAGACGATCTCCGTCGCGAGCGCCTGATTCAGAATGTCCACCGCTTGTTTCACGTCGCCGCGGTAATCGCTGGTGACGGGACCGCGCATCATATTCTCGCGCGCGCGACGGCGAAGTTCCCGAACGTCCGACAAAAAAGGCGTCGATGTAGTCATACGGGGCTTATACCCGTCAGAGCGCCTGCTTCTCGGGGTCGGCGGCCAGACCGGACAAATGTTCGCCCACGCACTCCCGGCGCAGCGTCCAGGCGCCGGCGGAAACCTCGAATAGCGCGTACGCGGCGTTGAGCGCGCGCACGTGCCGCAGATCCTCCATCGGGCGGCCCGTGCGTTCCAGCAGCGCCAGCCGCACGACGATATCATGGGTTACCAGCAGCGTATTCTCGCGCGGCTCGAACTGCTGGACGAAGCGCTTCCATCGTTCCAGTACGTCCGCAAGGCTTTCGCCGCCCTGGAATTTCACGAGTTGCGGGCATTCGCGCCAAGTGCGGTACAATTCGGGTTCGGTGCTTGCGATCTCGTCGCGATAGCGGCCTTCCCACGTGCCGTGCGCGATCTCCAGCAGCAGCGGATCCGTCTCGAGCGGAACGCCGATGTGCGCGGAAAGCGGCAGCGCCGTCTGCACGCAGCGCGAGAGCGGACTCGAAATAATGCGGCCGATCTCCTGGGACTCGAGCGCTTGCGCGAGCGCCTGCGCCTGCGCTTGTCCCAGCGGCGAGAGCGGCGTCTCCAAGCGGCCTTGATAGCGTCCGACGGCGTTCCAGGTCGTTTCGCCGTGACGCGCGATGTAGACGTTGACGGACACGCGCTTAAAAGACCGGTGCGTCGACGCGCTGCATACCGGGAATTGCGCGCAACTCTTCCAGATGCTCCCGGCCGATGGGACGATCGATTGCGAGCACCATCAGCGCCGGGCCGCCATGCGGATCGCGCGAGACCTGCATCGTCGAGATGTTTACGCCGGCGTTTCCCAAGATCGTGCCGACGCGGCCGACCATACCGGGAACGTCCTCGTGACGCGTGACGATCCAAGCACCTTGCGGAATCGCGTCGAGTTCGTATGCGTCGATTTGCACGATGCGCGGTCCGCCGGAGAGCACCGCCGTGCCGATGCGGTGCGGGCCGGCCCAGATCGCGAGCAGCGAGGCATAGGCCGCGGGCTGCGAGTCGCCGACGAGATCCAGGGTGACGCCGATCTCCCGGGCAACCGCATCGGCATTGACGATCGAGACGCGGCGCTCGGTGGTCGTCTGCAGCAGCGCGGCAAGAAATGCGGTTCGCAGCGGCTGCGCGTCCGCCGCGGCGATCTCGCCGCTGACGTGCATACGCAGCGGCACGCGCAGCGCGTCTTCGAAGAGTTGCGGCAGCAGCCGCCCCAAACGATCGGCTGCGCCGACGTATGCGCGTATCTGTTCGGCCTGCGCGCCGGCCGGTGCGGGTGCGTTCACGGCGCCCGCCGCCGGCCGTCCGCCCAGCGCGTCGGCAACGTCGCGCGCGAGTTCGACGGCGATGCGCTCGAGAGCTTCGCGCGTGGAGCCGCCCAAGTGGGGCGTTGCGAGAACGCGCGGATGTTTGTGCAATCTCGAACCGGTGGAGTCGGGCGTGGGCGGTTCGAGCGCGACGACGTCGATTGCCGCGGCGCGAATCTTCTGCGCGTCGAGCGCGTGAAGCAGCGCCTCTTCGTCGATCGCGCCGCCTCGCGCACAATTGATCAGCACCGCGCTGCGCTTCATGCGATCGAGCGCGCGCGCATCGATCATGCCTCGCGTCTGGGCCGTCAGCGGAACGTGGAGCGTCACGATCTCCGCTCGTTCCAGCAGGTCGTCCAAATCGACGAGCTGCGCGCCGAGCGCTTCCGCACGGGACTCCGGAATGAACGGATCGTGCGCCAGAACCTGCATGCCGAACGCTCGCGCGCGCGACGCGACGCCGCCGCCGATTCGTCCGAGCCCCACGACCCCGAGCGTCTTTTCGTACAGTTCCGTGCCGACGAACGGCGTGCGCTCCCAGCGTCCCTCGCGAATCGACGCGTTCGCCTGCGCGACGTTGCGGATGAGCGAGAGCATCAGCGCGAACGTTTGCTCCGTTGCGGCGATCGTATTTGCTGCCGGCGTATTGACGACGACGATGCCGGCTTCCGTCGCGGCATCGACGTCGATCGCATCGACGCCGACGCCGGCGCGCCCGACGACGCGAATGCGCGGCGCGTGCGCGAGCAGATCGCGGTCGACGCGCGTTTCGGAGCGCACGATGAGACCGTCGGCATCTTCGAGTGCGGCGAGCAATTCTTCACGAGGACGGCCCACGCACGAAACGACGTCGATGCCGTGTTCGTGCAGCACCGCTTGCCCGAGATCGGCGAACGGCTCGGCGATAATGACGCGCATGGTTGCAGGGGGCATGGCCGCAGGTTCAACCCAGGGGGCATCGGCTCTTGCGTCGTAGGTCGATTTCCGTGGGAAAAACCGAGCAACCGCGCCTGGCGGTACGCAAAATGTACAAGCTCTTCATCAACGGCGCGTTCGTGCGTTCTGAATCGGGACGCAGCGATCCGATTTCGGACGGCGGGGAGTTTGTGGCAAACGTCGCGCGCGGTTCCCGCAAAGACCTCCGCGACGCGGTCGTCGCAGCGCGCGCCGCGCAATCGAAGTGGTGGAAAGCGGCGCCCGCAACGCGCGGACTCATTCTCTATCGTCTGGCCGAGATGATGGAAGCGCGCCGCGCCGAGTTCGTGGAACGGACCGGCGACCAAGACGAAGTCACCGCGGCGATCGATCGCGTGGTTTGGTACGCGGGCTGGTGCGATAAGTTCGCGGCGCTGCTCTCGACGCGCAACCCCGTGGGCGGCCCGCATTTCAACTTTTCGACCGCCGAACCGATGGGCGTCATCGGCATGCTGGCGCCCGACGAACCGTCGCTGCTCGGACTGGTCTCCGTGCTGATGCCCGCGCTGGTTGCCGGCAACGCGGTCGTTTTGGTCGCTTCCGAAACCGATCCGCGTACGGCGATCGTCTTCGCCGAAGCGCTCGCGACCAGCGATCTCCCGGCGGGCGTTGCGAACGTCATCACGGGAACGCGCTCGGAGCTCGCGCCGGTCCTCGCGAAGCACATGGACGTCAACGCGATCGCGTTCGTCGACGGCCCGCAAACCGCCGAGCTCCGGAATGCCGCCGCGGAAAACGTAAAGCGCACGCGCGTGCTGCCCGCGCGCGGCGCGCGCGACTGGTTCTCGCCGGCCGCGCAAAGTTTGGACGACGTCGCGGCCTACTGCGAAATCAAAACGATTTGGCATCCGGCGGGTATTTGACCGAAGCGCAAGCGCGCGCGATCATCGCCGAATACTGCGCGCTCCTCTGGGAGCGGCGCTTGGTCACCGGCACGAGCGGCAACGTGAGCGTGCGGCTCGAGGACGGCGACCTCGTCGTCACGCCGACGCTTCGATCGCTTCGCGCCGTTCGACCCGGCG
>DATEHZ010000114.1:0-22653 GCA_035279385.1 Vulcanimicrobiaceae bacterium
CGCCGCGGCGCGCTGGAGCTTCTTCGCCCATCGTGCCGCCGTTCTGCATCATGTCTGAATCCATTCTTCCTCCCTTCGTCCCCGGGGACGAACTTGAGATGGTGGATAGCGCAAAATAGCGCTTTGTGCGCATCATAAGTAATTTTTGCAAGAATTGCAAATTTTGGTTGAATTTCCGCTTGACGAAAATCTTCGAAATGCGGTATCACGCGTACGCGCGCGCACGATTTGCGCGCCCGAGCAGGCCTCCGGTTTGCCCGGGACTTGACCCCAGCGGTATACTAAGGCCCGTGAAAAAGCCCCTGATCATCGTGGAGTCGCCCACGAAGGCTCGCACGATAAAAAAGTTTCTGCCCGCGCGGTACGTCGTTAAAGCGTCGGTCGGCCACGTGCGCGATTTGCCGAAGAGCACGCTGGGCGTAGACGTCGAGAACGGCTTTGTACCGAAGTATCTGACAATCAAGGGCAAGGGCGAGATCATCAAAGATCTCAAGAACGCGGTAAAGTCGGCGGGCGAGGTCTACTTGGCCACCGACCCCGATCGCGAGGGCGAGGCAATCGCCTGGCATTTGGCGGAGCTGCTCAAACTCGACCAGCCCAAGCGCATCGAACTGCACGAGATTACCAAAGACGCCGCGCTGGCCGCCCTCAAGGACGCGCACCCGATCGACATCGATCGCGTGAACGCGCAGCAGGCCCGGCGCATTCTGGATCGTTTGGTAGGTTACAAGATCTCGCCGCTGCTGTGGGCCAAGGTCCGCGGCGGTCTTTCCGCGGGGCGCGTTCAGTCGGTAGCGGTGCGGCTCATCGTCGACCGCGAACGCGAAATCCGCGCCTTCGTTGCGCGTGAATACTGGTCGATCACGGCGATGCTCTCGGCCCCGCACGACCAATCCCTGGTCTTCGGAGCGGACCTGATTTCGAAGGGCGGCGAGAAGATCGCCGTCGAGAATCAAGCGCAGGCCGACAAGGTGCTCGCGGACGTGCAAGGCGCGCCGTTCACCGTCGCTTCGGTGAAGCAGCGCGAGGCTCGCCGCAACGCGCCCGCGCCGTTCACCACGTCGACGCTGCAGCAAGAAGCCTCGCGCAAGCTGCGCATCCGCGTGCGCCGGGCGATGCAGATAGCCCAAGCATTATATGAAGGCGTGGACCTGGGCGCCGAAGGCACCGTTGGTTTGATTACGTACATGCGCACCGACTCGACGCGCATCTCGGATGCGGCGCGCGACGCGGCCCGCGAGTACATCACGCAGACCTACGGCGAAGCGTATCACGGCGGCCGGGCGCACAAGGTTCGCGAAGGCGCGCAGGACGCGCACGAAGCAATCCGCCCGACCTCGGTTCACAATACCCCCGAAAAAATGGCGAGTGTGCTCAAGCGCGACGAGTTGCGTCTCTACACGCTCATCTGGAATCGCTTCGTCGCCTCGCAGATGGCGCCGGCGGTATTCGACCAGACGACGGTGGACATTCGCGCGAAGGAGTATACGTTCCGCGCGACCGGCAGCGTCGTGAAGTTCCCCGGATTCACGAAGATCTACTAAGAGAGCCGCGATGAAGACGCGGCTTCGGAAGAAAAAAAGGGCCGGCTTCCCAAACTCGAGGAGCGCCAGCCGCTCGACCTGCACAAGATCGAGCCCAAGCAGCATTTCACCGAGCCGCCGCCGCGCTTCACCGAAGCGACGCTGGTGAAAGCACTCGAAGAGAACGGCATCGGGCGTCCGTCGACGTACAGCACGATCGTCGAGACGATTCAGGCGCGCGGCTACGTCATACAGCAAGATCGGCGTTTTTCACCCACCGACATCGGTGAAGCGGTCAACGATTTGCTTGCCGAGCATTTCCCCGACATCGTCGATCTGCGCTTTACCGCGCAGATGGAGGGCGATCTCGACAAGGTTGCCGATGGACACGAGGACTGGGTCAAGCTGCTCGACCGCTTCTATGGTCCGTTCAAGAGCGAACTCGAGCAAGCGGAGAAGAAGCTGCCGCGCCTGGAGATCAAGGACGAGCCCACGGACGAGATATGTCCGAACTGCGGGCGCCCGATGGTCATCAAGACTGGGCGATTCGGCCGCTTCATTTCGTGCACCGGGTATCCGGAATGCAAGACGACGCGTCCCATCCTTAAAGATACCGGCGTGAAGTGCCCCAAAGACGGCGGCATGGTCGTCGAGCGGAGATCCAAGAAGGGCCGCACGTTCTACGGCTGCGCGAATTATCCCAAGTGCGATTTCGTGTCGTGGGATCGCGTCGTGCCCGAGCCATGCCCCGTCTGCGGTTCGCACGTCGTGGCGAAGACGCGCCGCGGCGGAGCGGTCGCGCTGGAATGTGCCGCGAATCGCGAGCACGACGTGAGCAGCATCGCGCAAAAGGGCGAGGAGCGCGAACCGGTCGAGGTCTAGCGGTCGTCATGGTGAGCTTCTCGAACCACGTAACGGTTATCGGAGGCGGCCTCGCGGGAAGCGAGGCGGCGTGGCAGGCGGCGCGCCGCGGCGTCGACGTCGATCTCTACGAGATGCGCCCGCACAAAAGCGGCCCCGCGCATAAGACCGGCAATCTCGCGGAACTGGTCTGCAGTAATTCGCTGCGCGGCGCCGCGCTCGAGAACGCCGTCGGGCTGCTCAAAGAAGAGCTCGCGCTGCTCGATTCGGTCATCATTCAATCCGCGCGCGAAGCCGCCGTTCCCGCAGGCGGTGCGCTCGCCGTCGATCGCGAGCGCTTCGCGCACGCGGTGCAGCGCCGCATCGATTCGCAGCCGCGCATCACCGTGCATCGCGAAGAGGTGCGCGAAATTCCGCAGGATCGTGCGGTCGTCGTCGCCTGCGGCCCCCTGCCCTCGGAGCATTTGCTCGCGGCGATCGACCGCGTCATCGGCAAGCGGCTTCATTACTACGATGCCGCATCGCCAATCGTGTCCGCGGATTCCATCGACGAGCGGGCGATGTACCGCAAATCGCGTTACGAAAAAGGCGACGGCGACGATTACCTCAACATCCCGCTCGATCGCGAGCAGTATCTGCAGCTGCTGCACGATCTGCGCACGCTGCCCCGCCATCCGACGAAAGAATTCGAAGAAGCAAAGTATTTCGAAGGCTGCCTGCCGATCGAAGAGATGGCGGATCGCGGCGACGACGTGCTGCGCTTCGGCCCGCTCAAGCCGGTCGGTTTACGCGATCCGCGCACCGGAAGAACGCCGTATGCGGTCGTGCAACTGCGCAAGGAGAACGTCGAAGGCACCGCGTGGAATCTCGTCGGCTTTCAAACGCGCCTCACCTGGCCCTCGCAAAAAGAGGCGTTTGCGAAGTTGCCCGGCATGGCGAATGCCGAATGGCTGCGCCTGGGCGTCATGCATCGCAACACGTTCATCGACTCGCCGCGTCTGCTCGACTCGCACCTGCGCCTGCAGGGAACGCAAGCGCTGTATTTTGCCGGGCAAATCACCGGTGCGGAAGGCTATGTCGAAGCCGCCGCCTGCGGAGCGATGGCCGGCATCCACGCGGCGCGGCAAGTGCTGGGCCTGCCGGACGTCGAGTTTCCGCGTGAATCGGCCTTCGGCGCCGTGGTCGCGCATCTGCAGAACGCGCAGACGCCGGACTTTCAACCCGCAAACGTGACGTGGGCGCCGTTTCCGCCCCTGGCGAGCGAGATACGCGATAAGAAAGAACGCCGCCGAACGATGGCGCAGCGCGCTCTTTCATCAATACACGTATTTTTGCAGCTTTTGGACGCACAGACCGCCCAAATCTAGGCCCCGGGATACTGGCGAAACGGGCCTTGCAGGGTATAGAATCCCGGTAGAGGCAGCGCTTGGAGCAATACCGATGCCAATCGCAAAGCCTCATCACTGCCGTAATTGTGTGTGGAGGCTCAATGAGGCACGTATTCGTAAGGCGTCTTGCCGTTGCGTTTGCATTGGCGGCGCTCTTTTTTTCTCAACTACCGGCGACCGCTTTGGCAAGTACCGTCGGCGTTCTGAGCGGACGCGTAACGGATGCCGGAACCAACCAGCCGATTGCCAACGTTCGCGTCACCGCGGCGTCGCCGTCCGGCGCGTACCACGCCACGACCGACGCTCGCGGCTTCTACTCGCTCACCGGCGTTCCGGCCGACACCTACACCCTCTCGTTCGAGGTGAGCACGTATCAATCGGTCTCCGTACCCGGTGTGACGGTCTTCGCGGACCAGTCGCAAACGCTCAATGAAGCGATGTCGAAATCGCTCAAGACGATCGCCGTCGCGCACGCGCGCAGCAGCGGAAGCGCGTTCCAGCCGACGCAGACGGTAGACACCGTCAGCATCGGAACGCAGCAGATCCAGCAGTTCCAAGGATCGACGTTCAATTTCGACGAGGTCAACCTGATCGCGTCATTGCCGGGCGCGGAACTCGACTCGTCGGGTTATCCCGTCATTCACGGCGGACGCGAGTATGAAGAGGGCTTCGAATTCGAAGGCATTCCGTATACCGACGCCTATTCCAACCAGTTCACCAACAGTCTGGCGGTTACGACGCAAGGCATCGGCTCCGTGCAGCTGACTCCGGGCGGCGGCGACATCACGCAGACCTCCGGTGGATTCGGTGCGCTCAACGTCGTTGCGAAGCGCGGTTCGTATCCGTCGTACGCGCAGTTCGGCGCGTCGCTCGGCGGCCCGGGGTTCGATCATCGCCTCACGTTCGACTACAGTTTCGCAACGCCGAACGGGCGGTTTTCGAACTACGCGTCGTTCGCCGGCGACAACCGTACGTATGAGGTCGGCAACAATCAGCATCCGTACGCGCAGATCGGTCAATTCTACGGCCGGCGCATGGATGCGGATCGCGAATTCTTGGACAACTTCGTGTATCGCTTCGGCAACAATAATCACGAGTCGCTGCAGTTCTTCACCGACATTGCGATGCACGATTTCTACAACGGCGCAGGCGGCCTGCAAGGCCTCTGCTATGCGAGCTGCGATCCCAACTACGCCGGTACGTGGGGTCCGGGCGTCTTCGGACTTACGCCCGACGAGATCACGAACATGTCGGCGCTCTATCCCGGCCAGCACAACGTCAACGAGTGGCTGTCGTGCCCCGCGCCGCCCGGCGCCGCGTTCACGACGTGCGATCCGTCGGACCGCGCTCCGGGGACGTACTGGCAGCCCAATCAGGCGTTCAAACTCGAATACACCAACAACCTCAACGAGTCGACGTTTCTTTCGGCAACGGCCTATCGCGTCAACTCGGTCACCACGTTCGACTTTCCGTCACCCGCCGGCAGCTTCATCGGCGACGTGTACTTGCCCTCGCAGGGCGGCATGACCAACGGCCTGACGCTTGCGCTGCAAAAGCAACTGAGCGAGAAGAATCTGCTGCAAGCGGGCGCGGACTTTAGCCACCTGCATCCGGTGGACTCGTTTACCTCGGACTCATTCGCGTTCTTCGGAGCGCTTTTGGGGCTCTTCAACGGGTTTACCGAGCAGTATTTTCTGCCGGCTCAATTCGTGCCGCCCAGCGATCCGAATTGCCCTGCACTCATCGGACTGCCGTGCGGCTGGGCGTATCAGGGACCGTATGCAAACGCCGCGCAGCTCTCGTTCCCGCAGTTCGATCAAGTCGGTACCGTCAACCGGAACGACTATTCGCTGTATCTGAGCGATAAATGGACGCCGAACGATCGCATGAACGTGCAACTCGGCGTGCGTTTGGACATGGCGAATTACGATCTGCCGACGCCGGGCGTCGATCCGACGTACTGCACGACGACGTACCTGCCGATCACGTGGACGCCTCCGACGACCTTTAACGCCGCAAACGGATGGAAGTGCGACGCGAAAGCCACGTTTTCGTTCGAGGACAACGCCGTGCATCCCAAAGTGCCGCAGCCGCTGTTCGGCCTGAACTACCGGCTGGGAAGCAACGATGCCGTGCGCATCACCTACCGCCGCGCCGTGCAATTCGTGCCCATCAGCGACGTCGCGTTCGGCGAGGTCGACCCGCTCGCGTACATCACGCCGTTCGGGATGATTCCGGCGTACGAACCGTTCGGCGCCGGCACCAGTTCCTGCGGACTCGCCGGCACCGCGCAGGCGGCGGGCGCAGGGCAGACGTCTCCGGCGGCGCTTGCCGTACCGTGCCGCAACTTCGGCGAACAGCTCTACTGGATCAATCAGAACTTCGACGGCATCGCGTATCAAACGGCGCGGCCGACGACCTCGGACAACTACGAGTTCACCTATCAACATCAATTCTCGGGTAACGGCCTGCTCGGCGGCATGGCCCTGAGCATCTCGCCCTGGTATCGCAATCAGCACGATACGATCGCGTCCGAAGCTTCGCCGCTCATCGGAGCGAACGGGCAGCCGGAAATCGTGAACGGCACGATTCTTTTCGGGCCCCCAGTGCTCACGAACAACGGCAAGGAGCACGCGACCGGTATCGACTTCAACTTGACCAAACAGGTCCCGTACGGCCTGAGCGGACAGCTCACGATGTCGTACATCAACGAATTCTCGAGCGTCATTCCGCTGAGCGCGTCGGAGGATTTCTATCCGTCGATCCAGCCTGCGTCGATTGCGCTCGGAAACGTCTATCGCGTCGGATTCCTCTCGCCGTTCCAAGGCACGCTCGCGCTCTCGTATCAGACGCGCAATGGCTGGAGAATCAATCCGCGCTATACGTACAACATCGGCTATCCGACCGGCCAAGGCTTGTTGACCGCGGCGTACGTCAACGGCGTACCGTTCAACATTCCGAACACCAACGCGGTCGCGTCGACCGCACCGGCGGGACCCGCGTGTTTCGTCGATCCGATGAATCCCGGCAGCGTGTTCGCGCCGGTAGAAGTCGGCTGCCGCGGAAATGCGGAGGCCGCCTCGCCCGGCGGAAAACTTTCGCCGCCGAACGCGTTCCTGAACCTCACCATCGAGTATGGACCGCAGAACAGCCGCCTCGTCTACGGATTTGACGTCGAGAATCTCTTCGATCAAGTCTACGGCGGCGCGGTGTTCAACAGCCGCTATCAGCCGATTGCAAACGGCATCAGCGGACCGCTCAACGGTTTCTCGACCAACCCGTTCAACTACATCACCTATCCGTCGGCATGGCCGCAGTACGGATCGTTCATCAAGAGCAACGGCACGTACGTCACCATCCCGAACAACATCGGAAGGTCATTTTTCTTCTACATCAAGGCGAGGCTGTAACGTGAAAGCAAACATTCGTGCATTCCGGGCCTGCGGTCCGGTACTTATCGCTGCGCTGCTCGCAGCATGCTCGACGAACGGCGGCGCGCAATTACCGTCGGTCTCGCAAGCACCGCTGCAGAGCAACACGCTGCAACTTGCGGTCGGCACCGCCAACATCGGTCAGGACGGCACCGTCGGCCTGAACGTCGTCGCGACGCTTCGTCAGCCCAGCGGCGCATCGGCGGTTCTCGCGAATCAGCCCACGCTCACGCTGCCGGCGGGCATGCTGGTTCCGGCCGGCGCGCCGGGCGCGTACGGCGGCATCGTCGCCGGCATCGGCGCGAACGTCGACGCCGGAACGAATCACATCAGCGCCTCGCCGCAAGTGCCCTTGAACAACGCCGGTTTGATCAACTCCACGTTCGGGACGTTCACCGGCGTCTTTTCGTACGGGTTCGGCCCGTTCAACTCGGATCAGAACACGGCGAGCGTCGGCGCGTACTACATCGGCGTTCCGAATGCTTCGGGCGGCAACGGGTTCGAATCGTCCACGTATGCAAATTCGAATTCGCTCGTCGTCGCGCAAAAACGCGGCGATCCGACGCAGCCGCTGCCGTTCTTCTCGAGCGATCCGATGGACTACGTCGTCGGGCCGCCGGCCGTGCCGTTTTTCAACAACGGACAGTTTCCGGTCGGCTTCGCCGGATATTCTCCCGGGTTCACGGTCTTCGAGATGCCGCCGGTCGCCGGAAAATATACGCTGAGCGTCAACGTTCCCGCGACGAACACCTCACCGGTAACGTATTCGAAGGATGCGATGCTCGCCTCGACCGCAGCGCTCGGACCGATTACCGTTACGTTCACGCCGAATGCCAGTGCGGACGGCGGTGCTACCGGTACGGTGAACGTGCCGGCGGGCGTTACCGAGACCGAGGTGTTCATCGTCGACGTTACGAGTAATCTCTACTTCACCGTAGGTCCGCTCACCGGCACGGGCGTCGTGAATTACACGTTCCCGAACAATTTGGGTGCGTGTACGACGAACTGTCCGCAGCCGAGCATGGCAGCCGGAGACTCGGTGCTCGTCGCTGCGGTCGGCTACGACTACCCCGCCTTCGAAGCGGGTCCGCCCGCAAACAAATCGGCTTCTCCGGCGATTACCAACTCGACGAACGGACAGGCGGACATCACGATGTCGCCGGTCAGTGCGCCGATCACGTATTAGGGCCTGGAACCGGCCTCTATCGCAGGGGGAGCGGCGCTGCCGCTCCCCTCTCTGCTCCTGCTGCAACTTCGTTCAGCCGTTCCGGGTAAGGTCCAGCGAGATGAGAATTCGATCCACCACGATCCTGGCCGTCCGACGCGACGGGCAACTTGCCGTTGCCGGAGACGGGCAGGTCACGTTCGACAAGACGATCATGAAGCACGGGGCGCGCAAAGTTCGCCGCATCGCCGGCGGACGAATAATAGCCGGGTTTGCGGGTTCCGCTGCCGACGGCATGACGCTGCTGGAGAAATTCGAAGGCAAGTTCAACGAATACAAAGACATTATGCGCGCGTCGGTCGAGCTCGCGAAAGACTGGCGTCAAGATCGCGCGCTGCGCAAATTGGAAGCCCTGATGATTGTGGGCAACGCGGATCATCTGCTCGTCCTGAGCGGCAACGGCGACGTCATCGAGCCGGACGAGGGGCTGGCTGCTATCGGCAGCGGCGGCCCGTACGCGCAGGCAGCCGCCGCCGCGCTGATGCGGAATACGAGTATGACTGCAGAAGAGATCGCCCGCAAAGGCCTGGAGATTGCCGCGGAGATCTGCATCTACACCAACGAGAGCATTGTGGTGGAAACCCTATGACGGCGACGACGCAAAGCCTCGAACTCACGCCGCGCGCGATCGTCGCGGCGCTGGACAAGTATATCGTCGGTCAAGCCGCCGCAAAGCGCGCGGTCGCCATCGCCATGCGCAACCGGTATCGCCGCGAACGCGTGCACGACGATCTCCGCGGCGAGATCATTCCGAAGAACATTCTGATGATCGGTCCCACCGGGGTCGGAAAAACCGAGATCGCGCGGCGCCTGGCGGCGCTTGCGGGCGCACCGTTCGTCAAAGTTGAAGCGACGAAATACACGGAGGTCGGCTACGTCGGACGCGACGTCGAATCGATGGTGCGCGATTTGGTCGAACAGGCCGTGCGCATGCTCACCGACGAGCGCCGCGAGGAAGTCAAAGACGTCGCGGCCCGGATGGCCGTCGAACGCGTGATCGATCTGCTGCATCCGGAGACGCGCGCGCCGCAGCCGCAGGGGCAGCAAAATCCGTTCGCCGCAACGCTCGGCTCGATTTTCGGCGGCTCCAATTGGCAGCAGCCGCAGCAGCCCCCGCCGCCGCCTGCGCCGAGTTCGGATTCGGCGCGCATTCGCGAACAAGCCCGCGCCGACGTCGAGCGCGGCTTCTACGACGTGCGTTTGGTCGAGATCGAAGTGGAAGAAGCGCAGAGTCTGCCGATCGGCATGATGGGCGGCGGCTTCGATCAGGGCGGGGGCGGCGATCTCGGTGAGATGCTCGGCGGCATGCTGCCGAAGAAACGCGTGCACAAGCGCGTCACCGTTCAAGAAGCGCGCCGCATTTTCGAACAGGAAGAAGCAAACAAACTCATCGACATGGACGCGGTCAAGCGCGAAGCGCTGCGCCGCGCGGGTGAGAACGGCATCATCTTCATCGACGAGATCGATAAAGTTGCCGGACGCGAGGGCGGCCGCGGTCCCGACGTCTCGCGCGAGGGCGTGCAGCGCGACATTCTGCCCATTGTCGAGGGCAGTACGGTGAACACGAAATACGGGGCGGTGAAGACCGATCACGTGCTCTTCATTGCGGCGGGCGCGTTTCACATGAGCAAACCCTCGGATTTGATTCCGGAACTGCAGGGGCGTTTTCCGATTCGCGTCGAGCTCGAATCGCTCACGGCGCAGGACTTCAAAACGATTCTCACGCAGCCCAAGAACGCGCTCACCGAGCAGTATAAGGCGCTGCTCGCGACGGAGAACGTAACGCTCGATTTTCGCGAAGACGGAATCAGTCAGATCGCGCAGTTCGCGATGGAGGTCAACGAGCGCAGCGAGAACATCGGCGCGCGGCGCCTGCATACGGTGCTCGAAAAGTTGCTCGACGAGGTGAGTTACGAAGCGCCCGAACAGGGCGGCACCGTCGTCGTCGACGCGGAGTACGTACGCAAGAAGCTGCAGGACGTCGTGACGAACGCCGACCTGAGCAGTTACATTTTGTGACGATTCTCATCATCGGCGGAACGAGGTTCGTCGGGCGGCATATCGCGGATGCGTTTGCCGCGCGCGGACACGGCGTGACGCTGTTCAACCGCGGCAGCAACCCGGAGGTGCACGCGGATCTCGAACAGATTCACGGAGACCGCGCCGGCGACTTGGAGCGTCTACCCGATCGCTCGTGGGATGCCGTCATCGACACGTCGGGCTATACGCCGAACATCGTAGAGGCCTCCGCGCGCTATTTCAAGGGCCGCGCGCGGCGTTATGTGTTCGTCTCGACGATCTCGGTGTACGATCCGTCGAAGAGCGCGGGACCCGACGAAGACGCGCCGCTTCAGGAATTACCGCAAGATGCGGATCCGGCCGAGTACGCCGACGAACGCTACGGTGCGCTCAAAGTGCTGTGCGAACGTGCGGTGCAGCGTGAGTTCGGCGACGGCGTGACGATCGTGCGCCCGGGTCTGGTTGCGGGGCCGTTCGATCCGACGGATCGCTTCACATACTGGCCGGTGCGTTTCGATGCAGGCGGCGAGGTCGTGACGCCGCCCGAGCAAAGCGCGGTGCAGTACATCGACGCGCGCGATCTCGCGGCGTTTGTTGCTCGTGCGGTGGAGAATGGTATCGACGGGACGTTCAACTGCGTGACGCCGCGGCAAAGCCTCACCTTCGGCGACTTGTGCCGCGCCTGCATGCACGAAGCGTCGGCGGAAGATGCCGCGATGGTGCCGATTCCGGACGAATTTCTCGCGCAGCGCGAAGTGCGTCCGTGGAGCGAGTTTCCGCTCTGGATTCCGTCGGCGAGCGAATACGCAGCCATCGCGAACAGCGACTCGAGCCGCGCGCTCGCGGCGGGCCTGACGATACGCCCGATAGCCGAAACCGTGCGCGACGTGCTGGCCTGGGCGAGAGCCGCCGAGAAGCGGCCCGGCGCGCTCAAGGCCGGGATGGCTCCCGAGCGGGAGGCCGCTCTGCTGGAAGCCGCAAAAACGGCTGGACACGCTGAGGTAAAATAGTACGGCTATGCCCTACGTTCGCCCGACTATTACCGACGGACATCCGACGCTCCGTAAGGTTGCGAAAAAGGTCGATCTCAAAGAGCTCGCGGATCCGCTGTTTCAGCAGCTGGTCGACGATATGTTCGAGACGATGTACGCCGCGCCAGGCGTGGGCCTCGCCGCGCCCCAGGTCAACGTATCCAAGCGGCTCTTCGTCATGGACGTCGGCGAAGACGACGAGCATCCCGAAGGCGGCGCCTACGTCGTGGTCAATCCGAAGATCGAGCTGCTGGAAGAAGAAGTCGAAATGACCGAGGGCTGTCTCTCCGTACCCGGATACGTCGGCGAGCTCGCGCGTTTCAATCACGTTGCGGTATCGGGCATCGATCGGCACGGCAACAAGATTCGGTTGGAAGGCAAAGGTACGTTCGCGCAAGCACTGCAGCACGAGATCGATCATCTCAACGGCGTGCTCTACATCGACAAGGCGAAGAACGTTCGCGTCCCGCAAACCAAGGAAGAAGAAGAGATCGCCGAAGCTGCGGCGGCCGAGGCCTATTAAAACGCTTTTTTTCGGAACCAGCGAGTTTGCGGTTCCGGCTCTTCGCATCACGGCACAGCGCACGCAGGTGCACGGCGCCGTAACGCAGCCCGACCGGCCGGCCGGGCGCGGTCACAAACTGCGTCCGACGCCCGTCAAAGCGGCGGCTATGGATCTGGGCATTCCCGTGTTCGAGCCGAATTCGCTGCGCGAGTTCGCAAAAGACTGCGAGCGCGAGAACTACGATCTCTTCGTGCTCGCCTCGTACGGAAAAATTCTTCCGCAAGCGCTGCTCGACGTGCCGAAACTCGGCTCGTTCAACGTTCATCCCAGTCTGCTGCCGAAGTATCGCGGCGCAACGCCGATTCAAACGGCGCTTCTCGAGGGCGAAACCGAAACGGGTGTGAGCATCATGCTCATGGATGCCGGCACGGATACGGGCGATATCGTGCTGCAGGAACGTACGCCCATCGATGCAGACGAGCGCTACGGCGAGCTGCACGATCGCCTCGCGGCGTTCGGCGCGCAAGCGCTCTCGCACGCGTTGGATCTCGCACGCAGCGGACATATTCCGCACCGCCCCCAAACGGGAGAGGCGAGCGTCACGCGCCCGATTTCGAAGGACGACCTCGCGCTGGACTGGAGTTGGCCCGCGCAGCGCATCGTGAACCTGGTGCGCGCCTATGCACCCGCGCCGGCTGCGCGCGCAATCCTGGGCGGTGCCGCGGTGAAAGTGCTTCGCGCGCGCCAAGGCACATCGAGCATCGCGCCGCTCGCGCCGGGCGAGGTCGCCGGCGCGTCGGGCGACGCGGTCACGGTGCGCTGCGGCGACGGAACGGTCGATATCCTCGAACTGATCGCACCCAATCGCGGCCCGCAAAGCGGCGCCGCGTTCGCGCAAAGTCTGGCGAAGCGATGAGCGCGCGCGACGTAGCGCTGCACGTCGTGCGCGACGTTTTTCCGGCTCAGGGAAACGAACGCGGAGCGCAGGAAGCCCTCGACTACCGTTTGCGCAAGAGCGATCTCGACGCGCGCGACCGCGCGTTTGCGACGATGCTGGCCTTCGGCGCGATCAAGATGCGCAGAACCGTGGACTGGTACTTGCAGCCGTACATCGGCGATCGCGCAAAGCCGCTGCCGCCGGCGATCGCGGAAGTCGCGCGCATGGCGGTGTACGAGCTGCGCTTCACCGCCGCGCAGCCGCACGCCGCCGTCAGCGAATGGGTCAATCTCGCGAAAGTCTACGGTCATCGCGGCACCGCAGGGCTGGTGAACGCGGTGCTGCGCGGATTTTTGCGCGATAATCCCCCCGCGCCCCAGCGCGAAGACTTTGCGGACGACGACGACTACCTCGGCGCCGCCTATTCGTACCCGACCTGGCTGGTGCGCCGGCTGCGCGAGGCGGTCGGCGCCGACGAGCTGCCGCAGATTCTCGACGCGTGCAACGCGCCCGCGCAAAGCGCCGTCGTCGTCAACCGCGCGCGCGCGACGCGCGAAGAGGCTGTCGCATGGTTCGAGCAGCGCGGCGCGCAAGCGCAGCTTTCGGAGATCGCACAGGACGCCGTGCTGGTTTCCGACGGCGCGCTCGCGCGTGCGAGCGAACGCGAAGCCGACGGTGCGTGGTGGGTGCAGAGCGAGAGTTCCGCGCTCGTCGCCGACGTGCTCAACGCGCATCCCGGCGAGGTCATTGCCGACGCCTGCAGCGGACGCGGCAGCAAGGCGCTTCAGAGCGCGGCCCGCCTGAACGGCGATGGCAGCATCGTGTGCATCGAACGCGACGCGCGTAAAGCCGCGGAGCTCGAGCGCCGGGCGGCGCAGGCGCGGTTGGCGCTCGCGCTGATCGTGGGCGACGCGAGCGCACCCATCTTGCAGCAGCGCTTCGACCGGATACTCATCGATGCTCCGTGCTCGGGGATCGGCGTCATCGGCCGGCACCCGGAGGCACGCTGGCGGAAGCGGCCGGACGACGGCGAACGCCTGGCGCTTACGCAGCGCGCGCTGCTGGAAGCGCTGGCGCCGCACGTGCATGAAGGAGGGGCAATCGTCTACGCAGTCTGCTCCGTTGACAAACGGGAGACGATCGACGTGGTTGAATGGTTCGCTCGCACGCACAACGTGCAGCGCGGCCTGATTCCGGCACACCTCGCGCAGTTCGAGACGCAGTCGGGCGACCTGCTGATACCGCCCGGCCCGCACGGCCGCGACGGCTTTTTCATCGCGCGCTTGGAGCGCCGGTTATAATCGCACGCCGATGAGTTGGTTCGCACGCATCGAAGAGGCCTGCGCGTCATTCATCGAGCGCGCGTTTGCCAACATGTTCCCGAGCGACGTGGAACCCGCGCAGATCGCGCGCAAGCTCGTCGCGACGATGGAAGCCGGCACACAATCCGGCGAGGACGGCGCGATGAGTGCCCCGTCGCGTTACGCCGTGTACGTGCACCCGTCGGATTACGAGCGGCTTCGCGCGCACCGCGATTACCTGGAAGCGGAATGGCCGGCACTGCTGCAGGAGGTCGCGCAGCGCGTCGGTATCGCGTTCGCGTCTCCGCCCTGGGTGCAGCTGCGCGAAGACCGCGATACGGTGCCCGGCGCGATCGACATCGAGGTGCTCGAGGAGCCGCACGCGCCGGAGCCAAGCCAAACGGACGTGCTCGTTCTGCGCATGATCACCGGCATGCCGACCGGCGCCCGCTATCCCGTCACGCGCGGCCTGCGCGTGGGCCGCAGTATCGAGAGCGAGATCTTTCTGGTCGATCCGAGCGTTTCGCGCAATCATGCCGTGCTCGAAGTGCGCGGCGATTCCGTGATCGTGCGCGATGCCGGTTCGACGAACGGCACCTTTGTCAACGGCGAGCGCGTGCAGCTGCGCACGCTGCGGCCCGGCGACCGCGTCGCGTTCGGCAAAACGGAGATGGCGGTCGAAATGGAAGGCGCGGGGTGACCTTCACCGCCGCCATGCGCCTGGGTTCGCTGGAGATTCTCGCCGCGCTCGCGGTGTTCGGCTATCTCGGCGCGCGCATACGAAGCGGCACCGTTGCCGAACGCCCGAAAGCGCTCTCGCTCTCGCTCGTGGTGCGGGACGGCGCGGTCCGCTCCGCCGGCCGCGAGATCACCCTTACCGTGGGCGACCGCACTTCGGTCATCATCGGGCGCTCGAGGGAGGCTGACCTCCCGCTCAGCGATCCGGAGGTGAGCCGCCGGCACGCCCGCCTCGATTTGGTTCGGGGTGTCGCCTACGTGGCCGACCAGGGAAGCCGAAATGGGACTTTTCTCAACGGAAAAGCGCTCGGTGATGAGAGCATCGAGCTCAGACCTGGGGATGATATCGACGTGGGAAATACGCGTATCACCGTCCGGGCTATGGAGCCTACGCAATGAACGTCGCGATCAGCGGGGACCGCGGCTCGTGCGTCACGCAGCCGCTGGCTCCGCAAACATATCTGTTCGCGATTGCGCACGGCTTCGGCAGCGTCGAAGGCGAGCCGATCGCGGCAAACGTGCTCGAGCGTTTGCGGGGCGACATGCAGCGCCGCGTGCGCCGCGCGAAGAATCCAAAGAACCTGCTCGCAAACGCGCTGTGCCGCGTCAATGACGAAATTCACGCGCGCACCGCTTCCCATGAAGACTACGTAACGGCGGGATGCTCCGCAACGGCGGTGCTGCTCATCGAGAACCGCGCGTTTCTGGCGCACGCGGGTTCCACAGGCGCGTATCTTGCGCGCGACGGGTACGTCGTGTCGCTCACGAAGAACGACGCGTTCGAGATCGAAGGAACCGTCCCGATTCTCACGCGCGCCATCGGCGTCGCCCCGACGATTGACGTCGCCGCGTGCAGTTTTACGCTGAACGAAGGCGACACGCTGGTTCTCACCGGACGCCGCTTGCACGAAGCCGACGAACGCCGCCGCCTGGCGGAATGCCTGAATTCCGGAGCGCAGGGCGCGGCCGGCGAGCAGATGGTGATCGTTCGTTTTGCACCCGAGGATTACGAGCAGGTCCCGCAGCCCGTACGGTCGCACAGCGTACGCAGCGTAGTCATAGGAGCCTTTGCCACGATAGCGTTCTACGCCATGCTTTGCATACGGTAATTTTTCGCCGGCTGCTGCCGACCGCGATGGCCTTAGCGCTCGCGGCTTTCGTGCTGCACTTCGCACCGCCGAAGACGATCGGTCCGCCGTGGCTGCTCGCGGTGCTTGCGGCGCTGTGCGTAACGTGGGTGCTCGTACAGCCGCGAACGATGCAGCGCGACGACATGCTGCCGGCGATGGCGATCGTCCTTTCGGCGTTCGGGCTGCTGCTGGTCGCGCGGCTCTCGCCGCAACTCGCGCACAAACAGCAGTATTGGCTGTTGATCTCGATCGGGCTCGCGGTTGCGCTCGGTCCCGCGTTCACACTCTTTCGCCGGATGGCCGCGTATAAGTACGTGTGGGTGCTTCTCTCGCTGGCATTGTTCATTCTGCTGCTGGTCTTCGGACAAGAAGTGGGCGGCGCGCGGCTGTGGATAAAACTCGGGCCCGTGCAGTACGAACCGGTCGAGCTCATCAAACTGTTCATCGTATTTTTCCTGGCCGCGTATCTTGCGGAAACGGCGGACGTTATCGCACGCGCGCGCCCCTGGTCGCTGCGCGCGAATTTGAAGTATCTCGGCCCGCTCTTTTTGGGGTGGGGCGCGTCGATGGCGATCCTCATTCTGCAGCGTGACGTCGGCATGGCGGGGCTGCTGCTCGCAACCTTCGCGCTGCTGCTCTATGCGGCGACGCGGCGGATCGATTTGATCGCCGGGAGTTTGGCGGTATTCGGCGGCGTCGCCGTTTGGGTTTCGCACCACTATCATTACGTGAGCGCGCGCATCGCGGTGTGGCGCGATCCGTTTGCGGACCCGCTCGGCGCGGGGTATCAAGCATCGCAGGGCTACTACTCGCTCGCGGCGGGCGGTGTGCTGGGCACCGGATACCGTCTCGGACACCCCGGTTTCATCCCCGATGCCGCGACCGACTATATTTATGCCGCGCTCAGCGAGGAATTCGGTTTGATCGGCGCGGTGATTCTGCTTGCGCTGTTCTTGCTGCTCGTGCGGCGCATCATCGGCATCGCCGCTTCGCAGCCGGATCTGTATACGCGTCTGCTCGCCGTCGGTTTGGGCGCGACGCTGGGCTTTCAAATTTTCATCATCGTGGGCGGCGTCGTCGGCCTCTTTCCGCTGACGGGTATTACGCTGCCGTTTATTTCGTACGGCGGAAGCTCGCTCGTCGCAAATTTCCTATTGGTCTCGCTCGCGTGGGCGATGAGCGCGCGCCCGCTCGAGACGTAAGGCGACGACGTACAGGCGCACGCTCGCGATACGGGTCGTTAGGGCTCGCCCGTTTCCGGGCACACTGCAAGCGTTCGAGGATCTCGTCACGCGGGCATCGCGTGAAGGAGTTCGCTTTTGCGGAGGGTCGGCACGGTTGCGTCGCCTGTCAGTGCAGGCGCTCGCGCATCGAGGGAGTACTACCCCCGCATACGGTATTCGTGAAAGGAACCATGGCATGCAAAGATCCGTAACCATCGTATTGACCGCTGCAATCGCGGCGGCTGCGCTGGTGGCGTGCTCGGGTGGAAAACAAAGCAGTTCTTCGACCACAACGACCACCACGACGACGCAGACTTCGCCTGGTGCATCGCCCGCTGCAAGCGCGGCTAGCCCCGCTGCCACCGTTGCAGCGACGGCCAAAGGGACGACCGCCATGGCGGGAGCCGCTTCGGCAGCAGCCGGTCAAAAAGTCTACACGACGAATTGCTCGAGCTGCCATCAAGCCAACGGAAAAGGCCAGCCCGGCGTTTTCCCGCCGCTTGCAGGCAATGCGACCGTCACCGGTCCGGCCGATAAAGTCATCAGCATCGTGAAGAACGGTTTGAGCGGTAAGATCACGGTCAACGGCACGACGTACAACGGGCAAATGCCCGCGTGGAAGGGTACGCTGAGCGACGGCGACATCGCGTCGGTCGTGACGTACATTCGCTCGTCGTGGGGCAACAAAGCCAGCGCGGTGACCGCTGCACAAGTGACCGCAGCGAAGTAACAGCGCAGTCATTTGAAGGCACGCAAAAGCTCGGCAATCGCCGGGCTTTTGCTTTATTGCGGGTACAAGCCGCGTGTATGGCACGCAAGCATCCGGTACGCACGTTCCTGCACACGCATGGGCTGAGCGTCGCGGCGGTGGGCATTCTGTCGCTGTGGCTCGTTCTCTACAGCGTGAGCAACGAGAAGACGCACCTTGGCGCATTTTTCGGTAATGCGATCGCCGACTGGTCCGGTTCGGTGGTCATCATCCTCGGCACGAAGTTTTTGATCGAGCGCGGATCGTCCGAAAGCAAGCAAAAGCCGCCGCCGTGGGGCGGCATCGCCGGTTTCTTTTACGAACATTCGCTGCTGCTCTTCTTGACCGTCACCGCGATCGCGTGGGCACTGCTTTTTGCGCGCAGCGATCCGCAGTCCAAGTGGGGTCAAGTGGCCGGAAACGTGCTTTCGGAGTGGGTGCAGATGGCGGGTTTGGTCTTTCTGACGAAAGAACTGATCGAGCGCGGCTCCAAAGAGAGCCGGCGTTAGCGCAGCCGCATCACGGCACTATTCGCGCGGGGCCGATTTTCGGACCCTGTGCGCAGCCGGAAGCTACGCGGCAACCCGAAACTCTGCTTTGAACGCGCGCGCGTTGCGCACGGCCAGAAATTATGTGGAATTAGGAAAATTCCGCGGTTCGTAGAATCCGGCTCTCATGGAATCAGCGCCGGTTACCCCAACGGGCGCAACGACGGCTAACAAGGGGCTCGTCGTTCTTTGTGTTTTTGCCATCGTAGCCATCGGGTTATCGTATGCTAGTCGAGCATTCACCTCGTGGGGAGGCGACGATGGGCTGACGTTACAACCGGCCGGCTCACCGCATACGTTCATCGTTACCAAAGCGGTGGGGCCGGCCGCGAGGGCGGGCGTGAAGATTGGAGATCGCGTCGACGCGCGTACGATACGGCCCCAAGTACCGGGACTAGTTCCTAATGCGATCGATCGCGTAACTCTTGGGCGTAACGGCCGCAGTATAACCTTGACGATCGTTCCCAAGCGTGTCTCGATGAATTGGTCGGATCGCGGACGGTTTCTAGCCGAACTGTGGACCGCGCTTTTTGCGCTTCTGATCGCCGTGCGCGGCAAACGGTGGGCGGCGAGTGCACCCTTATCGTTTATTCTTGCATTCGAGACGATTGGCGACACGCTGTGGCACTGCGTCCTCCCGCTGCCGAGCTTGACCCTCGCGGTGCAGGCCGGCGCCGCCATAACGGCTCCCGTCGCTTCGGGGCTGTTGGTTTGGTATTACGGGTTGTTTGGGCGTCCATTAACACGTGATAGAAAGATATGGATCGGCTTCGCCTACGCGGCGGCGGCCTTGAGCGCGATCGCGTATATCGGGCACCACATTTTGTGGGGGGCGCGGCTAGTCGCGCCGCAGCAGTTATCCCTCGAGTTCGAGATTTTCGAAGTCCTTATCACGAGCCCCGTCATTCCGACTACCGTTTGCGGTGTTCTCGCCGTTCGCTCGGCGGAGCCGCGCGACGCTCAACGCGTCGGTTGGGTCGTCTGGTCGTACGGCGTCTTATATCTGTTTTGGTTGTTCGCCGGGCCGCTAGGACCGGTTTGGGCGGGACTCAATCCGGCGTTGCCCGCCGTGATTTGGCAAATTGAAAACGCCGCGCATCTGTTCGTTCCGATAGGACTAACGTACGCCGCGTTGAGCCGGCGGCTTTTTGACATCGGCTTCGTCGTCAATCGTGCGGCGGTGTTTGCCGCACTCTCGGTCCTTGTCGTCGGTTGTTTCGTATTGCTTGAATGGTCGATCGGAAAGTGGTTCGAGAACGTAAGCCATACGACGAGCCTGGCGTTGAACGCGGTGCTCGCGCTCGGCCTCGGCTTGTCTCTGCGCTTCCTCCACCAGCGAGTGGACGGCGTTGTGGATGCCGTGTTTTTTCGCAAGCGCAACGAGAACGAACGGGCGTTGCGCCGATTCGCCCACGAAGCGGCCTTCATGACTATTCAAGACGTGTTGCTCGATCGGACCGTAGTCGAGATCGAAGATCATTCCGAAATCGCGTCCGCCGAAGTACGGCTCGCAGAGGATCTGCCGCCGAACGACCCAGCAGTACTGGCGCTCCAGGCGTGGCGCGAACCGATCGCTCTGGCCGGTTACAGGTCGACGCTTTCAGGAGAGTACGCCTTTCGCATGTTGGCCCACGCAGACTTCATGGGTGCGATCCTCTGCGGCGAAAAGAAAAATGGGGAGCGCTACGCTCCCGACGAAATCGAAACGTTGAAGGAGGTAGCGTACGGGGTCGCGGTCGCGTTGCGAAATCTGGGTCTCGAAGGCGAGCGGCGCGACGTGTTGCTCGAGATTCTCGCGAAACTGAACGTGATTGAAGGCGAACTATCGCGCAGCGGGGCGTCAACTCCAACGGCTGCGGCGCGCCGGCAGGGAGCCTAGCGATAGAAGATTGTGGCGAGGATCGTGGTGATGTAGGTTACGCGGCTGCCGCGAACACTTCGTCGAAAAGCCGAGCAACGTACGCGTACATCTCCGGATCGATGCGGCGTAATCGCGCTCGCGTCGCGCGCGGCCAGAACGAGGCCGGATCGTTCGCCTCAACGTATGCCCTCACGCATTCCGCGAAATACTCGTCCGCGCCGGTGGCGGCGTACGGCGTGACGTATGCGGTCGCCGCCGCAAAGAGGCGGCGCAGCTGCGGGTCGACGCTCGAGCAATAGACGCCGCCGCCGAGCGCGCAGTCCAGCGCATGTCCGAATTCGTGCGCGACGGTCATCGCACTGTGCGAGCGCAGATAGACGGTGCGTTCCTCGACGACGAACAGCCCCGCGGGCGGCGCCGGCCAGCCGTCCACGTCGACGCCCAGGCGTTTGAGCGCTGCCGAGGCGTCGTCGTAGCGCTGCGCAGGCGCGAGCGGAACGATCCGCGTTCGGTTCGCAAGCGCGAATGCGATCGCTTGCGCGCCGAACCGGTTCAGCGTAGCGACGATTGCGTTACAAGCGGTGTTGTCGGAGCACTCCAGAAGCAGCGATGCATCGGCGGACATTCGCCCAGCATCGCGCCGCTATCTTGCGAGAAAGCTTCCCGGCGATTGCGAAATCGTGAATGTGTTAGCTGCATCCGTTTGCGTTCGTCGTCAGCATGTACGCGTCGCCGCCGTTCACGGTGAGCGGGCTCGAGACGGCGCGGCCGCCGACGTCGGTGTAGGTGTGTCCGGACGGCAGCGTAATGCTTTGCGGCGACGAGCCGGCGTTGACGACCGCGAACCCGCTTTGGAAGCGGCGCGAATAGAAGTAGGTTCCGTTCGTCGCGTAGCCGCTGCACGGGCCGCCGTATCTAGTGGCGTATTCGGAGCGGTAGGTGTAGATGGCGCCGCCCTTCGGCGAGATGTACACGTTTGCTCCGCCGTTGTTCACGAGCGCGTACGTCGCAAGCGCCCAGTCAATTTCCGCCGGCGTGAGCGACATCGGATCCGTCGAACACGGTAGTCCCGTATCGGGATTCGTGTTGCTCGAACTGCAGAAGTAGTCCGCGAAGAACATGGCGATGCGGTTGCTTTGGGTGTACTGCGCCCAGTTGAGCGTCGTCACGAAACCGCTGCCGGTGACGCGGCCGCCGTAGTGCGTAAACCCGCTTTCGTCCAGCACGCCGTCCACGGATTGCAGCATCGATGCCTCCGTCGCGGTCGGCGTCGAGCCGACGAACGGGTGATTGATGATCAATTTGAAGCGGTGCGGCGCGAGCGTCGGATCGGTGGCGAGCATCGTGTGGACCGTTTTAATCCAGTTGACGAGATCCGCGATAAAATCGGGGTCCGCCTTGTCGAAGTCGCCGCCGGTCGCCGGCCCATAGCGCCGTACGAACGTGCTGCCCTGCCAAATGCCGCACCCGTACCCGCCGCTTCCCGGCGCGCTCTGATCGTAGAGGTAGTTCAGGAACGTAATGTTGTCGGCCGCGATCGCGTTGTACCCGTTCGCGATCATATCCGGCCCGACGAGCTGGCGGATCTGATAATCGATGACGTCCGGATTGTGGATGTCGAGCGGAATGTCGCCGAAGCCGGTGCCGCTTGCCGCGAGATCGTGCGTCGGCGTTCCGTCGGCTTTGCACGCGTACAGGATCCAGTCCGGATGGTTCGCTTGCCACCAGATGAGATCGTGCCCTGAAATGAGCTTCACGTCTTCGTTGGGCAAGACGTAGCGCGAGACGATCATGCCGGGATGAGCGGCATCCCACGTTCCCGGTTGAAACGAGCCCCACACGCTGTCGGTATGCGGCGCTTCGGCCTGAATCTGGGCGGTGGTCATCGAGGCGTTGTTGCGCCCGTACGCGTCGTTGATTTGCAGCAATCCGAAGCGTCCGGTTGTGTCCGCAAGCATCGTGCTGCCGACGGGTGTCGGTGTCGGCATCGGGGTGGGTGTCGGCATGGGCGTGGGTGTCGGCAACGGCGTCGTCGTGGGAAGCGGTGTAGGCGTTTTGCCGGGGGACGGCGTCGCGGTCGGGCTGCCCGACGGCGACGCGGTCGGCGAACCGGCCGGCGGTGGTGTGCCTCCTCCGCCGCCGGCGCCCGGCGGGGTTACCGATCCGCCCCCTCCGCCGCCTCCG
>DATEHZ010000115.1:0-6157 GCA_035279385.1 Vulcanimicrobiaceae bacterium
GAGAGCGATTGGCAGACCGAACGCAGCGCGATCGAGCAAGAAGTGCGCTCGCATCAAAGCGTGCCGGGCGCGGCGCTGTCGGCAAAAGTGCGCCGCGCGTTCTTCGGCAACGTGCCGTACGCGGAGGACGGCGTCGGCACGATCGAGAGTTTCGAGAAGATGCACGCGAGCGACATCGGGGCGTTCTATAAAGCGTGGTATCACCCGAACAACGCCACGCTCGTGATTGCGGGCGACATCGATCCGGCGCAGGTGCTCGCGGAGATCCATCGCGATTTCGACGCGATTCCCACCGCGGCGCTTCCGCAGCACAAAACGTATACGATTAAGCCGCTGACCGCCACGACGCTCAGCGACACGGTCGCCGAAATGCCGGTGCCGGTCGCCAGCGTCGTCTATCGCTTTCCGGATTTGGGCTCGCCCGATTATGCGGCGGGCGCGGTGCTCTCGACGGTGCTTTCCAGCGGGCGCGGAACGCTCGCGGATCTCGCGGCGCAAGGCAAGGTGCTCGGCACCTTCGCGCTCTCGTCGGCCTATCGCGACATCGGCGTGATCATCGTCGCGGGAGCGGGCTTGCCGTCCGCATCACCCGGCACGGTACGCAGCGATATCTCCGGTGCATTGACGCGCTACCGTCAAAGCGGCGTTCCGGCGGATCTGGTGGATGCGGCAAAAGCGCGTCTGCTCAGCCAGCAAGATTACCGCCAAGCGTCGATTTCCGGCCTGGCATTCAGCTGGTCGAATTCGCTCGCGCTCAGCGGCCAGCCGCCGGACCAGGAGTACGCGCACGTACAGAACGTCACGGTCGCCGACGTCGACCGCGTCCTGCGCACCTACATGGATCCGAAAGACGAACTCGACGTGCTGATGCAGCCCAAAGCGGGCGCGTCGATCGCGCGTTCGGATTCCGGATCGACCGACGAGAACGTGCAGTACACACCGGATAAAGAGGAACCGATGCCGCCGTGGGCGTCGGCGTATTTCGACGCCCCGCTGCGCATTCCGCAGACCGATCGCTCCGTGCGTACGTTCCATCTGCACAACGGGTTGACGCTCACCGTCCGCCGCGAATCGTTCGCACCGGCCGTGGTGCTCAAAGGCTATATCGAGAACAGTCCCGAGCTCTTCGAGCCGCGCGGCAAAGACGGCGTCTCGCAGATTGCCGAAGCGCTGATGCCGTGGGGAACGACGACGTACGGGCGCACGGAGTATCAAGCGCAGGCCGACGCCATCGCAGCGAATATCGGCCTGGGAACCTCGTTCTCCGCAACCGCGCAAGCCAAGAATTTCGACCGCGCCGTGCAATTGCTGGCGGACGGCATGCTGCATCCGGCGTTCTCCGCTGCGGCCTTCGCCGTCGTGCAGAACAACACGGCGCGCAGCCTGGCGGCGATGGAACACGAGCCGAGCACGATCGCCGGGATCGCGCAGACGAACGCGCTCTATCCGCCCGGCGATCCGCGCCGGCGGCGTCCGACTGCTTCCACGGTGAGCAGCGTCACGCTCGCGGACGTGAAGCGCTGGTATCGCTTTGCGTATCGCCCCGACCTGACGACGATTGCGGTCGTCGGCGACGTGAGCCCCGAGCAGGCGCGAGCGAGCATTCAGCGCTATTTCGGTTCGTGGCGTGCCTCGAGCGAGAAGACGCCCTCCTTCGAGTATCCGCGTTTGAAGAGTCACGCGGGTAAATCGGTGACGGTGAGTTCCGCGACGAACACGCACTCGGAAGTCACGCTCACGCAAATCATCAACGTGCACAGCGGACAACTCGACGCCATCGCACTGGAGCTGGCAAACACGATGCTCTCCGACGAAGGCACCGGCTCGCTGCTCTTCCGCGATTTGCGCACGCAGCACGGCTACGTGTACAGCGCGGATTCCTCACTCGACATCGGCGAGAATACTTCGACGTTCTCGATCGATTTTGCATCGGATGCCAAGAACGTCTCGCGCGCGCAAGCCGCCGCGATCTCCGAGATCCGGCGCTTGCAAGACCACGAGGTTCCGGACATCGAACTGCAGCGCGCCAAAGCGCTGCTGCTCGCCGAGCGCGTGCTGCCGCTCGACTCGTACTCCGGCATCGCAACCGACATTCTGAGCAGTGCGAAAAACGGCCTCACCGTCGCGCAGCAAGACGCGTACTGGGGCAGACTGCTGCGCATCACCCCTTCGCAAGTTCGCGCTGCGATGCGCAAGTGGATCCGCGTCGACCGCTTCTCCCGCGTAATCGTCGCCCCGGGAGCCTAGAGCGAGCCGCGGATAGCGGTCAAGAGCGGCAGCGCGCTTTGCTCCAGGCCTTCGAGTTCGGACCGCTGTGAAGCGATCAGCGATGCGTTCTTCATGAACTTGTGATTGATGCGAACGTTGTAGGCGCAAGCGAGCAGTGCGGCGTGCGCGAACTCAGCGGCGCAGCCGAGATCGCTTGCGAGATTCGCGTTTCCGAGATCGAGTGCGTCGTGCGCCAAGCGCAGTACGACGAGCGCTGCCTGCGCGCCCTCGAGCGGCACCGCCGCGGCTCCGGCCAGCGCGCGCTGCATCGCCTCCTTGTCGCCGCGAGCGGCAACCACCGCGTCAAAGGCACGCTCGTCCCGCTCTCTACGCTCCAGAAACGCTTCGCGCAGGGCATCAGCCTCCGCGAGCAGGCGCACTGCGAGGGCGTGCTTGCTTGCGTACTTCGAGCTTGCGGCGCAGATGCGCGCGACCATGGAGACGAGCGCCGCCCCCGCGGCGCCGACGACCATAGCGGCACTCCCCCCTCCGGGAGCGGGCTTCTCCGATGCGAGATTTGTCAGGTATTCGCTCAGCGCTTCCACGCTGCCGGAAGTTAGCTAGCGGGTCCGGCAAGTCTTGTGGCAGAATAGCGCGAGGTTCCAAAATTCCCCACAGAGAGGTTAGAAAGCGTTGCCAGTACTCGAACAGAGCGCCTCGCGCGGCGATGTGAAAGATCGTTCGCTCGCCGAGCAGGGACGTTCCCGTATTGCCTGGGCCGGCGCGTACATGCCGGTGCTCGCGCAGATTCGCGAGCGATTCGCCAAAGACAAGCCGCTTGCCGGCGTGCGCGTCGGCGCGTGTTTGCACGTGACGACGGAAACGGCAAACCTGATGCTCGCGCTGCAGGCCGGCGGTGCGGAGATCGCGCTGTGCGCGAGCAACCCGCTCTCCACGCAGGACGACGTCGCGGCGGCCCTCTGTGAGTACGGTATTCCCACGTACGCGATCAAAGGCGAAGATCACGAAACGTATTATCGCCACATCGAGTCGGTCATCGCGACGAAGCCGCACATGTCGATGGACGACGGCTGCGATCTCGTGAACACGATCTACGGCAAGCACAAAGAGCTGCTCGCGGACATGATCGGCGGCTGCGAAGAAACGACCACCGGCGTCATTCGTCTCAAGGCGATGCAGAAAGACGGCGTGCTGCCGTATCCCGTCATCGCGGTCAATAACGCGCTGACCAAGCACATGTTCGACAACCGCTACGGGACGGGCCAGTCCACGCTCGACGGCATCATTCGCGCGACGAACGTGCTGCTCGCCGGACGCACCGTCGTCGTGGTCGGCTACGGCTGGTGCGGACGCGGTGCCGCCTCGCGTGCGGCCGGCATGGGCGCGCACGTCGTCGTGGCGGAAGTCGATCCGCGCAAGGCGCTGGAAGCGGTGATGGACGGCTACCGCGTGATGCCGATGGAAGACGCGGCCAAAGAAGGCGACATCTTCATCACGGTCACCGGCAACTATCACGTCATCGACGAGCACCACTTCAAACTGATGAAGGACGGCGCGATCGTCTGCAATTCCGGGCACTTCAACGACGAACTGAATCTGGATTGCCTGCCGAAGATCAGCAAGGGCAAGACCGAGCCGCGGCAGTTCGTCGAGCAGTACGAAATGCACGACGGCCGCAAGATCTGCATCCTCGCGGACGGGCGCCTGATCAACCTGGCTGCAGCTGAAGGCCACCCGGCCGCGGTTATGGATATGTCGTTCGCGAATCAAGCGATGTCGGCGGGGTACCTGGCGCAGAACTATAAAGACCTCGAGAAGAAGGTCTACGACGTGCCGGAGCACATCGACGAAGAAGTCGCCGAGCTCAAACTCGCGTCGATGAACATCGAAATCGACACGCTGACGCCCGACCAACTCAAGTACATGGCGTCGTGGAGTGAAGGAACTTAAAGCATGGCCTACCGCCGTCTCTTTACCAGCGAATCGGTGACCGAAGGGCATCCCGACAAAGTCGCCGACCAAGTCTCGGACGCCGTCCTGGACGCGATTCTCAAAGACGATCCGAACGGACGCGTTGCGTGCGAGACGTTCGCGATCACCGGTCAGATTCACATCGCCGGCGAGATCACGACCACGACGTACATCGACATCCCGCGCATCGTGCGTCAAGTCATCACGGACATCGGCTACACGAAATCCGCCGTCGGCTTCGACGCGGAAACGTGCGGCGTGAGCGTCTCCATCGACGAGCAGTCGCCCGATATCGCGATGGGCGTCGACAAGTCCCTCGAAGCCAAAACCGGCGAGCATCCCGACGACCTGTGGGATCGCATCGGTGCCGGCGACCAAGGCATGATGTTCGGCTACGCGTGCCGCGATACCGAAGAACTGATGCCCCTGCCCATCGTGCTCGCGCACAACCTGACGCGTCATTTGGCTGCGGTGCGCAAGAACGGCGACATTCCGTATCTGCGTCCCGACGGCAAATCGCAGGTCACGGTGGAGTACGAAGGCGACAAGCCCGTTCGCGTGGATGCCGTCGTCATCTCGACGCAGCACGATCCGGATATTCCGCTCGAAACCATACGCACCGAGATCACCGAGAAAGTGATCAATCACGTGATTCCGGTCTCGCTTCGCGACGCGAACACGCGCGTGTACGTGAATCCCACCGGACGCTTCGTCATCGGCGGCCCCAAGGGCGATGCCGGTTTGACGGGCCGCAAGATCATCGCCGACACGTACGGCGGTATGGCGCGTCACGGCGGCGGTGCGTTCTCGGGCAAGGACCCGACGAAGGTGGACCGCTCGGCGGCATACGCCGCGCGTCACGTCGCGAAGAACGTCGTCGCGGCGGGTCTTGCGGATCGCTGCGAAGTGCAGGTCGCCTATGCGATCGGCGTCGCGCATCCGATGAGCGTGCTCGTCGAAACGTTCGGCACGGCCAAACTGCCCGAAGACCAGATTGCGGAGATCGTCAAAAAGACGTTCGATCTGCGTCCGGCGGCGATTATCCACAATCTGGACCTGCGTCGTCCCATCTACCGGCAGACCGCCGCGTACGGCCATTTCGGACGCCCGGATCTCGATCTGCCGTGGGAGCGCCTGGACAAGGTCGACGCGCTGCGCGCCGCCGCGAATTTGGACTTGAAAGTCCCGCCCTTTGACGAGCTCCGGGTGACGAAGGCGCAGTAGGCGCGAGGCGCCCGACTGCATAAATGGGCTGTGATGCGAACGCATCCGGCCCATTTGTCGTTTAGCAAGGTAGAGAATTCACGACTTCACCCCAAGGAGAACGCATGACCCTTCGAAGCAGAATTCCGGCGCTGGCGATGATTCTGGCATTCCTCGTGCCGGCACTTGCGTCGGCCCAAACGGTGACGCTGCCGCAAGGCCAAGAAGTCAACGTTCAGATGCAAGACACCATCGACTCCGGCTCGGCCTACGCGGGCGAGCACTTCACGGCACGTGTCGTAGCTCCGTACCCGAATGACGATACGACGTTTGCGAATGCAATCGTGCACGGAACGGTCATCAAAGTCGTTCCGGCGGGGCAAGGACGCAATCCCGAGCTGCATTTTTCGTGGGATACCATGACGCTGCAGAACGGGGCCAGCTATCCGCTGAACGCGGAACTCACCACCGGCGGTCCGCAGCAGCAAAACCGTAACGGCGGTCACGTTGCGCTGACCACGATCGGCGGAATGATTGCCGGCAACATTCTCGGCAAGACGATCTTCCACACGAACGCGGGCGGTGCCGTCGGCGCCGCGACCGGGTTCCTTGTCGGCTACAACAAGAAATCCAACATCACCATGAAGCAGGGCCAGGACTTCAAGCTCACGCTCACGCGTCCGCTGATGGTCCGCCGCCAAGCCTCGCGCCCGTACTAACACGAAGCCTAGTTCGAAAGAAGACGGCACCGCAT
>DATEHZ010000116.1:0-3849 GCA_035279385.1 Vulcanimicrobiaceae bacterium
TATAGAGGCGCCGGCATTCATCTTCGAAGCTTCGCGATTCGTTTGAATGGCCCCGGTGGCAGGCGGCTACGGGGCCGTCGCACCTTGAGCCGGTTCGGCCTTGGCTTAACGCATGTACCGGAAACGCAAAAACGACGGCCATGTCTGACCGTCGTTTTCAATTGGTGGAGATGAGGAGACTCGAACTCCTGACCCCTTACATGCGAAGCAAGTGCTCTACCAGCTGAGCTACATCCCCATGGTTGCGTGCCCCGCCCCTCGCCGCGCTCGGGGGTCCCTCGACGGGCTCAGGATGACGATATTGGGTCATCCTTCGACGGGTTTGGGATGGCGGATGCCGGGTGAGGGATGACTCTCTTACTCGGGCAGACGCCGTTGGGCAACGCGGGTGATTATACGGGCGCGGGGATGCCCCTGTCAAACGAAGCGGTCGGAGTTGATTTGAGAATGATTCTGAGAACGGTTCGCAAATTACTCGCTCATGCGAACCGAGTACAGCACCAGAGCTAGAGAGCAGATTACGACTATCCTCCGCAAGGAGCGGCGCTATCTTTCCGCGGCCGAAATCCATAGTTTACTGAAGAAATCGCGGGCCCAGGTCTCGCTTTCGACCGTGTATCGCACGCTCGATCTGCTTGCGACGAAGGGCGAGGCCAGCTCGCGGGTCGACGCCCGCGGCGAGGCGACCTTCGTGGTCTGCGCGCCGACCCACCACCATCATGCGATCTGCCGGTCGTGCGGGAAAGTCGAGGAACTCGCGTGTGAGGCGCTCGAGCGAATCGCCGGCGAGCTGCGCAGCCACCACGGCTTCGAACTGGACGACCACGCGATGGAGTTCTTCGGAAGGTGCGCGGCATGTCGCGTATAGTTGCGCTTGCGCTGGCGTTGATTGTTGTCGGGTGCAGTTCGAGCGCCCCTCGACAGGGTCGGGGTCCTTCGATACCGCAAAATGACACGCATGCGATCAACGTCGTTACCACGTTTTCGACGCTGAACTCGTTTGTCGAAGGGGTCGGCGGCGATCGGGTGCGGGTACAAAACCTCGTGCCGGTCGGTGCGTCGCCCGAGAATTATCAGCCCTCGCCGCAAGACATCGCGACGCTCAGCGGCGCGCAGCTCGTCGTCGAAAACGGCGCCGGCATCGAAGCGTGGCTGCAGCATACGATTGCGAGCGCCGGCAACGCGAACATGCAGGTGCTCGTGCTCTCGGACGGCTTGCCGCGGATCGCTCACAATCCGCATCTTTGGATGGATCCCGTGCTGGCGCGCGCCTACGTCGGAAAGATTCGCGATGCGCTCGTCCGGCTCGATCCGGCGCACAAAAGCGACTACGAACGCAACGCGAAGGCGTATGATGCGCAGCTCGTATCGTTGCAGAACTGGATCGCCGCGCAAATCGCTACGATTCCGCCGAAACAGCGGGCGATGATCGTCTTCCACAACGCGTGGGATTACTACAACCGTCGCTTCGGCATCGTGACGGTCGGCGTTATCGAGCTCTCTCCGGGGCAGGATCCGAATCCCGCGTACATCGGGCAACTCGTCGATCTCGCGCGCCGGCATAACGTTCGCGCGGTATTTTCCGAACCGGAGTACAGCCCGAAACTCGCGCAGACGCTGGCCAAGAGCGCCGGCATTCGCATCGTCTCGAATCTGTACGACGATTCGATCGGCAGCGATCCGCGCGTGCACGACTACATCAGCATGCTGCGCTACGATACCGGCGTCATCGTGCAGGCGTTGAAATGAACGGCCAAGTCGCGAATGCGGCCGTTATTGTGCACGACCTCGTCGTGCGCTACGACAACCACGTCGCGCTGGACGGTGCGAGCGTGAACGTTGCGTACGGCGAAGCATTGGGCATCGTCGGCCCCAACGGCTCCGGTAAATCGACGCTGCTCAAAACGATCGCGGGACTGCTGGAGCCGGCCTCGGGCACGGTGACGGTGCTCGGCAAATCACCGCGCGCGCTTCCGGCGGGATCGGTGGCCTACGTTCCGCAGATCGAAGACGTCGACTGGTCGTTTCCCGCAACCGTGTGGGACGTCGTCGCGATGGGGCGCTTCCCGCGGCTGGGCGTATTTAGGCGCTTCGGCAAACACGACCGCGCGGCCGTACAGCGCGGACTCGACCTGGTGAACATGGGTCCGCTCGCGAAGCGGCACATCTCGGCGCTCTCCGGCGGGCAGCAGCAGCGCGTTTTTGTCGCGCGCGCGATCGCTCAAGAACCGAAACTGCTGCTGCTGGACGAGCCGACGACCGGCGTCGACGCCGAAACGGAAGAAGCCCTGCGCAAAGTGATTCGCGAACTCGCCGCCGGCGGTATGCCGGTCATCATGTCGACGCATAATCTCGAACGTGCGAACGACTGGTTCGACCGTTTGATGGTGCTCAATCGCCGCGTGCTCACCATCGGCACCGTCGACGAGGTGCTCGCATCGGGTGCGTACGCCCAGCTTCACGGACACGTGCACGTTCACGGACACGCAGAGCGGCACGGGCACGACGACTGACATGCAGCATTTACTCGAACCGTTTCACTATCAATTCATGCAGCGCGCGTTCGTTACGGCGCTGCTGGTGGGCGTGCTCTGCTCGGCTATGGGGACGTACGTCGTCCTGCGCAAACTCGCGTTCATCGGTGACGGCATCGCCCATGCGTCGTTTGCCGGCATCGTGATCGCGTATCTGCGCGGCGCCGATTATTACCTCGGCGCAGGCATCGTCGCAATTCTCACCGCGCTCGGCATCGGTTTCGTGCACAGGCGCGGACGCGTGGCGCTCGATACCGCGATCGGCGTGCTCTTCACCGGTGCGTTCGCTCTCGGCATCTTCCTGATGAGCCGGCAGCGCACGTATTCCATCGACTTGCAGAGTTTTCTCTTCGGCGACATCCTCTCGGTCAATCATCAGGACGTGTTGATGATTGTCGCGCTTGCCCTGTTCGTCGCGTTCGTGACGGCGGTACTCTGGCGCGCGCTGCTCTACACGTCGTTCGATCCGATCGTCGCGCAGGCCAGCGGCATGAATGCGCAGTTCGTGGAGTACGTGCTGCTCGTACTGCTCGCACTCACGATCATCATCTCGCTGCAGGCCGTCGGCATCGTACTGGTGGCCGCGCTGCTGGTCACGCCGGCCGCGGCCGCGTATCAACTCACGACGCGCTTCTCACGCATGATGGGAATATCTGCGCTGCTCGGCGCACTCAGCGGTGTCGGCGGCTTATACTTATCCTATTTTCTGCGCAGTTCGAGCGGTGCGACGATCGTGCTGCTCGCGACGATTCTGTTCTTTATCGCGATCGGAGGCAAGCAGCTGCGTACGGCGTTAGCTCGCTGAGCGCACGACCCGCCACGTTTCATCGCCGGTCTTTTCTAAGAATCCGCCTGCGGTCAGCGCGTCGAGCGCTTCCGCCAGCGCGGCGCGCTCGTTCTTGTTCGGCATGCCGGCCCAGCGCATCGCGGCATCGGTTAAATGCACGTTCTCACCCGGACGCAGCAGTTCCGCAAGAAATGCAGCCGGCAATTTCACGCGCTCCATACGGCGTGAAACGGGTTCGAGCGCGCGTTCGAAATCGGACTGCGCCAGAGGCGGCATAACCGCCGGAACCGGCGGTTCCGTGGGCGTTTCGACGGACGGCGGCGGTGCGGGCGCAGGCGGTTCGCGCCTTGCGAGCGCGCGATCCGTCATGCGCGGAAACCACTCGCCCAGCATTATCGCGAAGGTGTGAATCGGAACCGCGTTGAGCGTGTGCGGGCGGTGGCTCGTTGCGCGCACGATGCGCCGCGCTACGTGATCCGCTTCGGCGAGCGTCCAATCCGGATCGTAGGTCGGAATGCCTGCCGTCTT
>DATEHZ010000117.1:0-8715 GCA_035279385.1 Vulcanimicrobiaceae bacterium
CGCTGACGGGCGTGGTGCTCGCGTCGTACCGCGCGCACGTGACGTTCGCGATGATCGGATGGATCGTGCTCGCGTTCACGTGTGCGCGCTTTGCCGCGATGGGGTTCAACCGCATCGTCGATCGCGAGATCGACGCGCGCAATCCGCGCACGGCGCGGCGGGCGCTCGCGAGCGGGCAGATGGATCCGGCGGTGATGCTCTGGGCGTGCGCGCTCGGCGTGATGCTGCTGCTCGTCGCGGCATGGGAACTCAATCCGCTCTGCGTCAAACTGCTGCCGATTGCCGCGCTCGGCGTGTTCGTCTACCCGCTCTGCAAACGCTTCACGTGGCTCACGCATTTCGTGCTCGGCGCCGTCGACGCGCTCGCACCGCTCGGCGCGTTCATCGGCGTGGCGGGCACGGTAACGTGGCCCGCAATCTTGCTCTTCGGCGCCGTCACCGTCTGGGTCGCCGGTTTCGACATCATCTACGCGCTGATGGATTTGCCGATCGATCGCGAGCAGGGCATCAGTTCGCTCCCCGCGCGCTTTGGCGAGCGCAGCGCGCGCGTGCTGCCGATGCTGCTGCACGGCGCAATGGTTGTCATGCTCGCCGGAGCGGGCGTGCTCACCCATGCGTCGTGGCCGTACGCGGTGGGGCTTGCGGCGGCAATCGTGCTGATCGCGTACGAGGATCGGCTTTTCGGCAGCGCCGAAAACGTGTTCGTGCTCAACGAGCGCGTCTTTATCGCAAACATGGCGTTCTCGGTCGTCTTCTTGGGAACGGTCGTCGCCGGCTTCACGTTGGGGAGGGTGTGAGCATTCACCGCAAAGGTTTTCTTCTTTCGGGCGCCGCCGCGCTGGCGGGTGCTGCATTACCCTCGGCCGCCCGCGCGCAATTCCGCCCGTACGCGCAGCAGCTCACGCTCGCGGTAAACGTCCCGCTCTCCGGCGATCGCGGCGCTGCCGGCCGCGAGATCGCGAGCGGCGTGCAGGCCGCCGTCGATGAAGCAAATCGCTTCACCGGCACCTATGCGACCGCGTACTCGATGCGTACGTTCGACGACATGGACGCACTCGCGCAAGCGATGGTGAACGTGCAATTCGCATCGGCCGATTCGACGGTGCTCGCCGTCATCGGCGGGTTTGACGGATCGCTGCTGACGGCGTCCCTTCCGACGTACGCGAATCAGCAAATGCCGCTGCTCGTTCCGGGGAGCACGGCCGACGGCGTGACGGCGCAAGGCTACCGCAACGTGTGGCGTTTGCCGACGAAAGATACGACCGAAGGGCAGCTGCACGCGCTCTTCGTTGCGCGCCGCATGAAGCCAAAATTTGCCCTGGCCGTAACGCAGGACGGCGATTACGGCCCCGAAGTAGCGCACGCGTTCGTCGATCAATTGAAGAACGTGAAGATGAACGCCGACGGATTCGAATTCGCGTTCGACAAACCGGACTACGCTGCGGCCGCCAAGCGTATCGCGGAGAAGAAACCCGACTACGTCGTGCTCTGCGGAACGAGCGACGCGATGGGGCCCCTCGTACCGGCGCTGCGCGGAGCGGGATACACCGGGAAGATCGGCGCGACGCAGGGCTTCTACAATCAACTCACGCTTGCGAAATATGCCGATGCATTCGACGGGGGATATATCTCCACGTCGTTTCCGCCGCTCGATCGCGCGCCCGACGTGCTCAACGCGCTTACCGACTTTCGAGCGCGCTACGCGGTAACCTCGCTCTCGGCGTTTGCGTATGCGGCGGCCCAGATCGTGATTGCCGCTTCCAAACGGACGGGCGCGAACAACCGCTTGACGACGATGACGGCGCTGCAAACGCCGTCATCGTACAACACCATCGTCGGATCGTTTGCGTTCACGCCGACCGGCGATCCCGTCGATCCGAACCTGTACTTCTACCAGATTACGGACGGCAAGTTCAAATACGCCGCGCCGTACCACCCAACGAGTTTTGTACTGTGACGTGATGCGGCGCACGGTGCGCGCACGGCTGCGCCGCCGGCGCCTCGTCCTCTTCCAACATCAATACGAACCGCAATTTCCAAGCACCGAGCGCAATACAAAACTTCGCCCCAAACAGTTCCATTTTAACGGCGCTCCGCTCTAAGCTGCGCGCCCCCCGTCCTAAACGACGGGGCCCCCGAGCCGCGGGGCGCATATGCATTACTGCTGACGTGGGCTCTCCCCGAGGGCGCCCCAAAAAGCACTTGGATCATGTTAGGCCTCCACGCGGCGCCATTGGGCGACCGCCAGTGCGACGTAGCCGGCGATCAGCGCGCACAGCACGCCGACGCTGCCGGGATAGGGCATCATCATCGGCCGATCGCGCTGGAACGATACGTACGAGATCGGATCGATGTACGAGAGCCCGCGGAAAATCGCGTAGAACCACGCCGCGATCGGATTCACGGCAGCAACGCCTTGGAGCGCCGCAGCGAGGCTCGGGATGAAAATCGCCGCTACCCAGCCCAGACCGATCACCACGCCCGGACCACGCTTGAGCGATGCGCTTGCCGCCGTGACGAGCGCGTACCACGCAATCGGAGCGGCGAGCGCGAGCAAAATCGCCCATCCCATATTCGCGCCGTACGCGAACTTCGGAACGAAAAACATCAGCGTTGCCAGGAGCGTCACCGCAATCGTCAGCAGTTGCGAGACGATAATTGCAGCCGCATCGACGCCGATGCTCGCAAGCGCGTAGCGTTCGCGTGAGACCGGCTTGGTCCACGCAAGTTCGAGATGTCCGTCGTTCTCCTTCGCCAGCACGCCGCCCAAAATCGACGCAACGATCAGGCCCATGGGAATGCTGATCAGGAAGCAAATGCCCAGGTCGAATGCCGGCACCTCGGGCTGGTAGTGTAACGTCGTATGCCGTTTGTCGCCTTCGACGTTCTCGTTCATGCTCGCCATGCCGAGCACGAAGTCGCTACGATGCCGGTTCGATCCGCGCGGTTCCAAAATGTCCATGTCGACCGCGCCGCTCTTATGCTTGACGATAACGGCGTGAATCTGCTTTGCGGGATCGTCGATGACGGTGCGAATCGAGCCGTCTGGCAGCGTCGTATTTGTGACGTGCGCCGTCGGCGAGTTCTGCATCGCAGCCTGCCAGTGGCTGTCGTGCACGGAGATACGCAAAACGATCGCCGCCAGAAGAAAGAGCCCAAGCAAGATAAGCGCGATGAAGATCGCACGCTTGGCACGCGCATATTCAACGAAATAGTACATCACGATGCACTCTCCACGAGGTCGGCTGTTTGTCCGCCGTCAACGGCATTGAGGAAAATGTCTTCCAGGTTCAGGTCGACGATTCGCACGCTCTGCGCGCCCATCGAGGCGAGCTCGCCGGCGACGCCGTCGCTGCCGGCGCTCACCGTCAAACGCAAGATGCGGCCCGTCTTCTCGACGCGCGTTATACGCGCGTCTTTGGCCAGGCCGTTGAGCGCGACGGCGTCCGATTCAAAGATCGCTTCGACGATCTTCGAGTCCGCTTTGAGATCGTCGACCGCGCCGGCTAGCGCGATCCGCCCGTTCTTGAGCACGGCGATGTGGTCCGCGGCGCGCTCCACTTGTCCGATTTGGTGCGACGAAAGCACGATGGTCGCACCTTGCGCCGAGGCGTCGATAATCAGTTTGAGAACCGAACGCTGATTCACCGGATCCAGACCGCTCGTCGGTTCGTCCAAAACCATGATTTCCGGTTCGAGCGCGAACGCCAGCACGACGGAAAGCGCCGTACGCATGCCTTTGGACATCGTGCGTACGCGTTTACGCGCATCGAGCGAGAAGAGCTGCATCAGCTCGTCCGCGCGTTTTTCGTTGTAGCGCTTGAACGCGCGCTTCTGCATCTCCAGATGCTCGGCCGCGCTCATCCATTCGTAGAGCGCGCTCCGCTCGGGCACGTAGGCCAAGCGTTCGAACGTTTCCGGGCGCAGCGGCTTGCCGCCGAAGCGTATCTCGCCGGACGTCGGCACGGCCAGACCCAGCATACATTTGAACGTGCTCGTCTTGCCGGCGCCGTTCGGACCGAGCAGACCGAACACGGATCCTTCAGGGATCTCGATGCTCACGTCGTCGACCGCGGTAAATTTGCCGAACCGCTTGGTCAAATGATCGATCGAAATGCTCATTGTTCCTCCGGGAACCACCGCGCGAGCGCGGCCTGAAAGAGTGCTCGGATTTGCGTGGCGCTAAGGCCAATCGATTTTGCTTCACGAACGGCTTGCAGCAGCGTTTCTCCCGCTACGTCGGAAGCGGCCGCGCGCGAGGTTTCGATCGAGCCGTTTCCGCGAACGAACGATCCGCGTCCGGGCGCCGTCTCTATCACCTCGTCGCGTTCGAGCTCGCGGTAGGCGCGCGCAACGGTATTCGGATTTACCGTGAGATCGAGCGCGAGTTGCTTGACCGTAGGCAGCTGCTCGCCGGGGGCGAGCACGCCGAGCGCCACGGAGCGTTTTATCTGCTCGATGATCTGCAGGTAGATCGGAACGCCGCTGCGCGGGTCGACCGTGAGTACGGCTGGCATACCGGCCCGCGCTTAGAGCTTCGGGCCCCAGCCAAGGAACAGGCTGCCGGACTGCTGCTCCAGCGGGAAGGACGGGCGGCGGGATTCGGTTTCGAGGGTGCGGACCTGACGATTGAGGCGGACGGTCATGATTTCTCCCTAAACTTTCTGTGCCAGTACCAATCTGCTGTTGTACTAGTACACTAGTACAATAGCATAATCGGCGTCAGAGTCAAGCCCCCGGGCAAAAAAATTCCGGCGCTCTTTTCGAACGCCGGATTCGGATGTTACGAGTCTTTTTCTTCCGCTGCGTCGTCGCCGGGCGGCGCGGGCGGTGCCGGCGGTCCCCCGCCTTGGTGCTGAAAACGAAGCATGACTTGCCTTTCATGTGCAGTGGCTCGGCTGCGCCATGGGCCTTTTACTGTTGCTGCGCGGTGCCCCTTGCGATGAACGCGGCGATCTCGGCTCGCGACCGTAAAGATAGCTTAGCGAAGATCGAAGCGATGTGATTTTCGACGGTTCGCTCGCTGAGCGAAAGCGACTCCGCAATGTTCTTGTTCGAACGCCCCTGCGCAACGAGTGCGGCCACTTCAAATTCGCGTTTGGAAAGTCCGCTGTTTGCACGAGCGGCGCCGGCGGATTCGAGCCTGCGCACGTCTACCGAAAATTCGCATCGCCGGTATACCGCCAAGGCCGCGTCCGTTTCGCCCGCAAGCTCGAGCGCTTCCGCTTGGTACACCACCCAAGGTATCTCCGCAAATATTTCTGCAGCGCGCGATGCGTGGCGGCGGCGCTCTTCCCCCGTGCACGCATACGCGGAAGCGAGATGCCACCCTCCGTCGGCCGACCGGCTGCGCTCGCGCAGCAACTCGAGCATCGCCAAACCCTTCTGCGTGGCCTCGGCCGCCGCGCATTGAGCGCTCTGGACGATAAGCGGCACGTTGTTGAGCCCGGTCGGCAATTTGCGCACGGCCTGCGTCACCAGGGCACGCGCTTCGTCGATTCGGCCTTGGGTGCGAAGTTGGTTCGCGACCGCTGCGGCCACCGGGCCGTACACATTCGGCGTATTCGATGCAAATGCGCGTTCGAGCAGACGGGGCCGCGCACACTGACGCAAAAGCAGCGCATCGTCGGTATGCAGCGCAATCGGTATGCCGGTGCACGCGATGCTGAAGCTGAGCAGCGGCGCTTCCTCCGCGAACGGAATCGCTTTTGCGACGAGCGCTCGTGCAACCGCGATCTCGCCGCGCAGGTACGCGCTCCACGCGCTCATAGCCAGCGATCCGGCGGTCGTGATCGCCGGTAACGTTTCTGCCAATTGCCAGAGCTTCTGGCACTGCGTTCGCGCGAATTCCATGTCGTCGAGATTCGAGGCCATGGCTATCGCAATGGCGGTGTCCAAGCGAAGAATGTAGACCTTCGGATCGAGATCTTTGGCTATCTCGAGCGCGGCGTCGATGTCGCTGCGGTAGCTGAGTCCCTCGCCGGCATGCGCTTTTCGCACGCCGGACGCTTCGTAAAACCGTACCAGTCCCGGACCGTCACCGTGCTCTCGCAGCGGCTCCGCTCGCTCGAGCGCTTCGGACGCCTCGCCCAATCGCCGCAACTGCGCCATGTACCATGCGAGCGTCGAGTACGAATTAAACGCTAAATCAGGCCGGCGCTGCGGATCGAGTGCCTCGCACGTTTGCCGCGTAATCGCGAGCGTGCCTTCGTCGTCGAGTAACTGATAGCGCTGGCGCGCGTACGCGAAGCCCGTGTCGGCAATCTCCTGCTGTTCGCCGCGCCGCAGTGCGTACTCGAACAGATCCTTACTGATGTTGGCGGCGTCGAGCGGCCGCTGCGCGCCCGTGTACGCTTCGGATAGGTGCTTGAAAAGCGCCCGCGTCGTCTCGTCGAGCAGCCTGCCGTCGATGGCGCGCTCGAAGAGCTGCGCGGCGTCGGCGTACGCGTATATGTTGAGGGCTTCCGCTGCGGCGATTTCATTATAGGTGCGTGCCTTTTCGCGGGCGCCCGCATGGTGATAGTGGTGTGCGAGGCGCGAATGCAACTGCGCGCTGGCCTCTTCGCGCTCCAAGCGTTCCGCGATGCGCGCGTGCAGCTGCTGCGTCTCGAACGCGAGCAGATCGTCCGTAATGGCGTGGCGGATGAGCGCGTGGCGGAACACGAACGGCGCGCCCTTCGTGCGCTGTTCGCCGATAATCGATGCATCGCGGGCTTTGCGCAGGGTCGAGATGACGCGCGCTTCCTCCATGCCGGCGATCTCACCGAGCATGCGGGGATCGAACTCGCCCATGATGGCGGCAACGCGCAATACGTCCACGTCGCCCGCATCGAAGCGTGCCAGCCGATCTGCAACCAGCGCTTTCAAACTGAGCGGAAGCGTACCGCTGAGCGCGTCCGGATTCTCCGCTGCGACCTTCGCGAACTCGATGAGCAGCAGCGGGTTCCCGTCGGCCAGGCGGCAGATGCCGCGCCGCACGTCCATCGCCAGGGAGCTTCCGGCAATGTCGTCGATCAGCATCATCGCGTCCGTCGCCGTCAGCGGCTTGAGCGAGAGCGAGAGCGTCGCATTGCGCGCGAGCTGCGCGAGCAGATGCTGCGCGCGTTCGTCCTGACGCGCCTCCACGGGCCGGAAACTCACGAGCAGCAGTGCGCGCATCGCCGAAATCGCGCGGGAAAGATGCACGAGCACGTCCGCGGATGCACTGTCGATCCAGTGCACGTCCTCGAGCGCGAGCATCACCGGCGACTGCGCGGCATAGAGCGAAATCGCTTGCACGATTGCATCGAGCAGCTGCCGCTGCCGCGCAGGATCGCTCGCCTCATCTCCGCTGGGACGAAACTCCAGCATCGGCGCGAGCTGCGCGGCAAGAACGCGATTGGATTGGAGCACCTTCGGAAAACGCTTGTCGAGCGCGGCGAGGAGGTCTCGAATCGGCGCGTACGGAGCGCGCGCGTAATCGAGCGCGCCGGCAACCGCCGTAGCAAACCCCTTTGGCAAAAACGGCGCGCGCACGATCTCCGAAAGAAGCCGCGTCTTACCAGTGCCCGCGTCCCCGTCGAGAAGTACGAGCGCCCCGGTTCCCCGGCCCACGGCCTGCGCGCAGGCGCTGAGACGATCCAGCTCCTCCGCTCGCCCAACCAGGGCCGCACCCGAAGCGGTACCCATAGGTTCCTTATTTCGGATGCGCTAGGGGTCGCCTCCAGGAATTAGGGGTTTTCCCGGATGTGGCCGCGGGCGGCCGGAGGATACGATGCCTCCAGAGTTTGCCTTACATGGAGCACCGGGACATGAACTCAAGCGACCTACTCTGGGTAACCGACCGCGATCTGCAGGTCACCGTACTATCGGCTCGGTTGCGGGATCTGCTCTTTCCGGACGGCGTGCCCAACCGGCTCCATGTAAGCGAACTCTGGCAAGAGGACGACCCGTTCGGCATGATGCTCGTCTCGCACCAATGGGTGCTCGACGGGGAGCACCTGACGTTTGAAACGGACCGCGCGGGCCAACGCCTGCGCATCGACCTGCAGCCGCTCTACGATTTGTCTGGTGCGATCGCCGGGGTGGGTGGACGCGCAACGCCGGGTGTGGGCGACGAAGCATCGCGCTGGGAAGTGCGCGCTTTGGAAGAGGCGGAACGCGTTTGCGGCTTCGGGACCTGGCGCACGGACCTGGATACGGGCCGCACGATATGGTCGGCAGGCCTCTTCGATATCCTCGGACTCTCCGCGGGCAGCGAGTGGACGAACCTGCGCGACTACGATTATGCCGATGACGCGCCGGCAGTCGGGGCCGCGATTCGCGAAGGCGAGATCACCGGAAGCGGCTACCGCTGCGATCACCGCATCGTCCGTCCGGACGAAAGCATCCGCCACGTGCAGGAACAGGCGCGGATTCTCTATGACGACGACGGCACGGCGCGCGCGGTCGTCGGCAGCATGCTCGACATCACCGACCGCAAGATCACCGAGGCGCGGCTGGCCCAGCTCGCGCACTACGATCCGGTCAGCAAACTGCCGAATCGCCGCCTGCTCGAGCAGCGGCTGCACGGCTCCCTCGCCCGCGCGCGGCAGAACGATACGCTTTGCGCGGTGCTCTTCATCGACGTTGACGATTTCAAACGCATTAACGATAGCTACGGTCACGCGTGCGGCGACGAACTGCTCGCGCAGATCGGTACGCGTCTGAATCACTACGTGCGCGCGGGCGATACGG
>DATEHZ010000118.1:0-3706 GCA_035279385.1 Vulcanimicrobiaceae bacterium
AGGGTCTCGCCAAGCTCGACCCGTCCTTCGACAAGCTCAGGATGACGAGATCGCATCTCTCGTCATGGTGAGCTTGTCGAACCACCCCCGAGCGCAAGCGAGGGTCTCGCCAAGCTCGACCCGTCCTTCGACAAGCTCACGATGACGAGATCGCATAGCGCGAGCTCTCGTCATGGTGAGCTTGTCGAACCAGGCTAATCTAAATCGCCGCGGCGCGTGCGCAGATAATTGATCTGCCAGAGGTGGATGAAGCGCTGCAGCTCTTCCTGCGTGTGCATGTCGATCTCGACGAAGGCCATGCCGTGCGCGAACTTGTGATGCTCCATGCTGAAGAAACTTGCGAGCACTTTGGCCTTCACGCGCATCGGCGCGAAGCCGGGCGGCTGCACCTTGACCGTTTCGGGGCGCAGTCCGAAGGGGCTCTGCTCGTACATTTCTTTCTCGACGACCATGTTCGCCAAGAATTCGTCCGGCAGGTGGAATTCCAAGAGCAGCACGGAGTCTTTGAGAAAGTCCTCGTCGACCGCCAAACGCAGGCCGCCGGCGCTCAGGTCGTTGGCTTTGGCGCTGCGCCGGCCGCGACGGCCTTCGAGCGTGTAATACACCTCGAACTCGACCGGCATGCGAAATGTCGACCGCTTCTGCGAGCTCGGAACGGCCGGACGAAGCCGGGGCTCCGGTTTCTTTTTCTTTTTAAAGAAAAACACCGCTGCGCTGGCCTTAAAAGGCCCGGGGTGCAGTTCCTTCTAAACAAGCCGTCGTGCTAGTTCAGCGCCTCGCCGACGCACTCGGCCCCGATGCGGTAAAGACCGAGCCGGAAGATCTCTCCGTCTACGCCTTCGATGCATATTCCCAGGGGCGCACGCCCAAGGCGGTCGTGCTTCCGGCGTCGACGCTCGACGTCGCGGCGGCCGTAAAAATTGCGAACGAGTTCGGCGAGCCGGTCGTCCCGCGCGGCGCGGGCACGGGCTTGTGCGGCGGCGCGATACCGGCCGAAGGCGGCATCGTCTTCTCCTTCGCGCGCATGAACCGCATTTTGGAACTCGACGTGCGAAACCGCCGGGCGCACGTACAGCCGGGTCTGGTCAACCTCAAACTTTCCGAGCAAACGGCGCACGCCGGGTTGTTCTACGCGCCGGATCCGTCTTCGCAAAAAACCTCGACGATCGGCGGCAATATCGGCACGAACGCCGGCGGTCCGCATTGCCTTTCGTACGGCACGACGGTGAATCACGTCTTGGGTCTGGAAATCGTCGACGAGCAGGGCGACGTGCTGCAGACGAGCGTTGAAGAGACGGGATACGATTTGACCGGGGCACTGGTCGGAAGCGAAGGAACGCTGGGCATCGTCTGTTCGGCATGGGTGCGCCTGATGCGAGCGCCGGAAGCCGTGCGCGTGTGGCTGGCGGGTTTTCCCGACGTCGAAACGGCGTCCGCAGCCGTCTCGGCAATCATCGGTGCGGGCATCGTGCCGACCGCGCTGGAGATGATGGATCGCTTGGCGCTGGAGATCGTCGAAGCAGCGTTTCACGCAGGCTATCCGACCGACGCCGGCGCGGTGCTGCTCGTCGAGAGCGCCGGTTTCGAAGACGATTTGAACGCGTACGAACACGACATCGAGCGCCTCGCGCGCAGCGCCGGTGCGACGTTGTGGCGTTCCGCGCGCTCGCAGGCCGAGCGCGACGCGCTGTGGGCGGGTCGCAAAGGCGCTCTCGGTGCTACGGGGCGCGTCGCGCCGAACTACTACATCCAAGATGTCGTCGTTCCACGAACGAAGCTTCCGCAGGCGCTCGAAGCGGTCGAAGAGGCCTGCGATTCGCGCGGTATACGCGTCGCAAACGTCTTTCATGCCGGCGACGGCAACCTGCATCCGCTGCTCATGTACGATCGCAGCGAGACAAAGCAAGTCGCAGCGGTGATCGAGGCCGGCAACGACATTCTGCAGGCGGCGGTCGATCTCGGCGGCACGATCAGCGGCGAGCACGGAATCGGCTACGAAAAGCGCGGGACGCTCACGCGGATCTTCTCCACCGACGATCTCGCCGCGATGGCGCGCGTGCGCGAGGTTTTCGATCCGCGGCGCGTGCTCAATCCGGAGAAGATCTTTCCGGCCGGCGTAGGGTGCGGCGAGGTTCGATGACGGTCGACGAGATCCGCAAGACGGTCGCCGAATGCAATCGCGACGGCCGGACCATTGAAATTCGCGGCGGCAGCACGCTGCGCGGCTTCGGTGCGGCGCCGCCCCCGGCCGACGTAACGCTTTCGACAACGGGCTTGCACGATCTGCTCGCGCACGAGCATCACGACATGACCTGCTCGACTCAGAGCGGGATCGGCGTCGCGGCTTTTTCGGATCTGCTCGCCAAGCAAGGACAATTCGTTCCCATCGACGTGCCGCTCCGGCGCAAAGCCACGGTCGGCGGCGCGCTTGCTGCCGGGTGGCTCGGACCGCGCCGCCATTTTTACGGGCGCGCTCGCGATCTCGTCATCGGATCGCAAGTCGTGCTCGGCGACGGAACGCTCGCAAACGCAGGCGGCATGGTCGTCAAGAACGTGAGCGGCTACGACATGAGCAAGCTCTACATCGGCTCGTTCGGCACGCTCGGCATCATCACGCAGCTCAATTTCAAAACGCTGCCGCTGGCGCAGCGGCGCCGCGCGCTCATCGCGAAACTGCCCGAAGGTACGCGCGCGCGCGCAGCCGCGCACGTCGCCGCATCGCCGGTCACGCCCGCCGCCGCATTTTGCGTCGAAGGCTACCGCAAGAGCATCGACGGTGAAGACGGCGTCGACGGGCGCATGTACATTTTGCTCGAGGGTTCGCAGTCGCTCGTCGATCGTGCGACGCGCGATCTGCGATCGACGCTCGGGCGCGCCGGCGTACCGGAAACGCTCATCGTGGATGCGGGAGCCTGGGAGTCCTTCGAGCGCGTTCTCGACGCTTCGATCGCGAACGTGGGCGAACGATCGCTTACGTATCGCGCGCTCGGCCTGCCGGGCGACGTGCTGGAACGCGCCGTCGCGCTGCGCGATGCCGCAAACCGGCACGAACTCTTCACCGACGTGCTCGCCGACGTCATGAACGGCGACGTCTTTATGCGTGTCAGCGATCGCGACAGCCGCGCCTTTGCGGAAAAAGCGGAGGCGTGCGACGACGACATCCGCACGCTCAGTCCGCGCAGCGTCATCGCGGCCGGCGATGCGCCGATCCGCGCGTCGCTCAATGCATGGGGACAAGAGCCCGCAGGCGTCGCGAAAATGCGCGCGCTCAAAACGCGGTTCGATCCGAACGGCACGCTCAACCGCGGCCGCTTCACCGGTGGAATCTAGCGATTTTGCAAGCGCTGCAGAGCGAGATCCGCTGGGCGATCGATCGCGTGCTGTTCAGCCCGCAGCGTCTTGCTTTTCTGGCGCGCGGCGGTTTGGACGATGCGCTGGAGCTGCGGCGTTTCCTCGTGCACGTCGTTCCGCTGGCGCGCGCCGCACTGCGGCGCCTGGAGAACTTGGCGGATCGCATTCCCGATGCGCAGTTGCGCGAACAAGCGCGCTTCGGGCTTGGTTCGAAATCCTACCACGTTGCCGGCGCGTGCATCCTCGCGACGCTGCTGCCGAGCGGCGCGCGGGAGCATTACGTCGAGATCGTCGCGCCGCTCGAAGCGATCTACGATTTTCTGGACGGGTTGTGCGATCGTCATCCGCTCACGAC